>JAEEMQ010000004.1 GCA_016283295.1 Alphaproteobacteria bacterium | reverse complement strand
GTTTTGAAAATAATTTTCGTTCGGCGAATTTCAATGTTTACTTTTCAATCATTTTATTTTACAATGCAAAAAAACAATATCGGAGATGAAAAAATGAATATGGATACATCAACCATCGCGATGATTATCGGATTTTTTGTCGTGATTTCGCTGTTTAAATTTATTCTTAAATTGCCGATTTATTTAGTAACCTTCGGGGTGCTCGGGGCGTTGGCCTACGGAGCTTATAAATATTTGTACGGTATGTAAAAAAATCGGAGTTAACCTCCGATTTTTTTTGTGCTTTATTTTTTATCAGCATGAGGTCTTTTACCTTCCGGTTTCGGCGGTCTTTGCGGCAACATCGATTCGTATTTTTTGGTTTGCTCGGCGTTTAAGAGCTTTCTGATTTCCGCATCGTATTTTTTATCTATCCATTGTTCTTTTTCACGCAGTTTTTGCATTTGTTCGCGCAACGGAGCAAGTTCGTTTTTGCGGCGCTCGGCAATTTTTTCCCACTGGGCTTTTTGCTCGGCGGAAAGGTTTAAATCTTCCATCATAGCCTTACTCATGGCACGATGGTGGCGCGGTCCTTTTTTAAGGTTTTTCTGTGCCGTAATATCGTGGCGGGCAAAATCGTCCGGAGCGGCATTGGTCGGCGATACATAGCCGAGGGATAAGCATAAAATCATGGCACAAATCTGTAAAATTTTCATATAATCCTCCCTGTTAAATTCTGGTGGTAAAATAATATTCCACGCTTTTTTCCAAATATTCAATCATCTTGTTATAGTTTTCCGGAAGATTGGCAATTTTATATTTATCGTTTTTATCAAAATGATACAGAAAGCACTTGAGTATTTGTCCGTAAATATGGGTTATTTGTTGCGCCGTGCGATTAATGTTGACATTATCTTCGGCAGCAGTGCGTATACTCTCGTAAAGTTGTTTGAAAGCATCTTTACTGAATGAGGATTTTTCGTGCAGATAATACAGAAAACTTTTGTTTTTTTCTTCAAAATTATCTTCTAAAATCTGTTTTGCGTCCATTTTAATACCCTTTTATTTGATATTATCACAATCTAGCGCGTCCTGTTAAAAAAAAGGTTAACAAAAAGATTGTTTTTTAAAGGCAATTTATTTATGATACAACAGAGGAGAAGAAAAATGATTGCTCGTATAGTTATCGGGGTTTTGTTGGCATATTTGCTGATTGCGTATTTTCCGCTGGTTATGCAGGGGTTGCCGTATTTTGTGATGTTGGCGCTCGGGGTTGCCGCTTTTTGGTGCTTGCGGGCGGCGCCGGAATTGGCCGAACCGCTCGGTTACGGCATTTTGATTGTGTTGCTGTGTTATATGGTTTTTCTGTTTTTGCGGCGCAAAGACAAACTCAAAGAAATCGTTAAAAATGCCCGTAATAAAAAAATTGCTCTGCCGGTGGCAAATATTCCGGAACATCCGCAGCTCAGCGTATTGCTGACTTTGGTGCTGTATACGTTGGGGCTGACGTTTGCGCTGTATCTCTTAATTTTGCTGATTTATGTAAAATAAATCGGCGGTGTTTTTCGTTAAGAAAGGGTCTTTATAAAATGCCGGAATTGGTGCTACCGCAGAAAAAATATTTATCAAGTGTTCGGGAGGCGATTGCCGAATACAAGGCGGCGCCGTCGGAATTTGAAATTCACGCTGTCGGCAAAATGGTTGCGGCGGCGGATAATGATTTTGCCGAATATTTTACAACAACGGAAAATAACCGCTTGGGAATAGGATTGGCACCGGGTCGCGTGGCACACACGGTTTTTTGGCTGGTGGAGGGTGATAAATACATCGGCACTTTTGATTTGCGGCACGAGTTAACCCCGGAGTTGGAACAGATCGGCGGGCATATTGCATACCAGATTCGGCCTTCCGAACAGCGCAAGGGATATGTGACCGCCGGACTGAAATTATGCTTGCAAAAGGCCGCGGAAATGGGTTTGGATAAAGTTTTGGTGACCTGTAAAGAAAAAAATGTCGGCTCGTATGCGGTTATGCATAAAGTTATGCTCGAATACAGCGGTTGCGAGGTTGCTCCAACCTTTAAAAACGGTGTTCAAAAGAGACGGGTGTGGATATATACGCAAAAACGCTGGGGCAAAATCCGCGCGGTGGCGATAGCGGTTATAAAAAAGGCGAACAAAGTGTTGGCGATGGCTTGCCATGACCCGGTAAAAAAGGAAAAATTCTATCGCTTGCCGGGCGGCGGAATTGAGTTCGGCGAAACGGCGGCGGAAACTTTGCAACGCGAAATTAAAGAAGAAATCGGAGTTGAAATCAGCGTGGGTAAAAAACTCGGAGTTTATGAAAATATCTTTACTTTCGGTAATCAAAAAGGGCATGAGATTATGATTCTTTTTGCGGCAACCTTACCGTCGGAATATATGCAAAAAGATAAAATTCCGATGTTGGAAGAAGAATTCGAAGGCCGGTGTTACGAGTTTGTGGAAATAACGGCGGATAAGCGTATTTATCCGGCAATTTTCGGAGATAAAGAATGGCAACAATTCATTTGATGGTCGGTTTTATGGGCTTTGGTAAAACCACGATAGCCAAAGAGCTTGAAAAGAAATTGTCGGCGGTGCGTTTGACGCATGACGAATATATGGTAAAATTATACGGTCGTAATATGCCTTATGAAGACTTTCATATAAATTATGATAAAGTTGACGAGGTATTGTGGGATTTGGCGCAAAAAATTATTGCAACCGGTACCGATGTTATAATGGATTACGGTTTTTGGAATCATGAAGTTCGTGAAAAAGCATATAATCGCGCCAAAAAAATAACCGATAATGTCGTTTTTCATAATGTTTTTTGCGATATGCAAACGGCAAAACAGCGAATTTTGAAAAGGTCGGCAGAAAATCAGGATGAACTGTATATCAGAGAAGATGAATTTGATACTTTAGCCAAACAGTATCAGCCGTGGGATTGTATGGACGACTATCCGGTGGTGTTGCATAATCTGCCGAACACCAAGTATATCGGGCAAATCGTGCATGTAAAAATCGACCGACCGCTGGGGAGTAAGCACCCGAAACACGGCTTTGAATATAAGGTAAATTACGGGTTTATTCCGTATACCAAATCCGGCGACGGCGAAGAATTGGATGCCTATGTTTTGATGGAAGATAAGCCGCTTAAGGAGTATGTCGGGCGCTGTATTGCGGTGGTGCACCGCACCGATGACGACGACGATAAGCTGATAGTGGTGCCGGAATCCTACGATTTGGCCGACGAAATTATTGAAGAGGACATCGCTTTTCAGGAAAAGTGGTTCAAGCATATTTTGTTGCGCGACCCGTGCGTGACAAAGGCACATTTCGGGGTTTACGGCAGTATAATCAAAGACGATAAAATTTTGCTGATTAAAAAAGCGCGCGGGCCGTATACCGGAATGTATGATTTGCCGGGCGGTAGTCAGGAAAAGGGAGAGAGTTATGCGGATACGCTCAAGCGCGAAATCAAAGAAGAAACCGGTTGCGAGGTGGTTAAGGCGGAAAATGAGAGGCATAAAACCATAATTTTTGCGGATTTCACACCGCAGAGCGGCGAAAAAGGTGTGTTGCAACACGAGGCGGTTTTGTATGATGTTAAAATCAGCGGCACTCCGCGGGCGACGGGCGATGGTCTGGATTCCGGCGGTGCCGTATGGGTAAAAATTGCCGATTTGAGCGATAAAAACGCTACCCCGTATGCCTTAATGGCGGCCGGTAAACCGTTGATTGCGTTGGCGGATAAAGATGATGATATAATCGGCACACAATTACGAGGAACTCCGTTGAAAGAAGGACGTTTTGTTATGATTGCGGCGGTGCTGTTGTTTAATTCAAAAAACGAGTTAGTTTTGCAAAAAATCGCGGCGCATAAAAAATGGGGAGGATTGTGGACTTATTCGGCCGCAGGTCATGTCGATGCCGGCGAAGATTATGAAGATGCTGCAAAGCGTGAACTAAAAGAAGAAATGGGTATAGATGCCAAAATAAAATATCAAATTGCCGCGTTTCCGGTTGTTCGTGATGGCAAACAAGTTGCTTTTCACCATGTGTTTGTGGCGCAGTCCGATGGAGAAATTGTACCGGATAAAAACGAGGTGGCAGAAGTACGCAGGGTATCTTTGCCGGAATTATATAAAGAAATTGCACAGCATCCGGAGCTCTTTTTCAACGAATTTTTAGAAGCAATAAATCAATATCGAGAGAAAATTGATGAGCAAGTATACATTCGCTGAAGAAATAAAAGGAAATAATTTTTGGTTGATTGCGGCAACGGATGTTGAGCGTGCGGAGGAATTTGCGACGATTGTGCAAAGTAATGCAGAGGAATTTAAATTTTTGCCGCATACTTCACAGATAAATACCAAAGATAAGGCGATTGAAGAAATTAAAAACTACGCCGAAAAGCGCCGGAACGGAGAAATGTTCTTCTATTTTATAGTTGATGCAAAAAACAAAATTCTCGGTTTTGCCGGAATTAAAATTAAGGATGATAATATTGCGGAAGGGTGTTATTGGTTGGATAAAACTCAATATGGTAAAGGGTTCGCCGTTCAAGCGATGAAATTACTTGAAAAAGAAGCTTTCAGAGCCGGTTTTCAGCGGTTTGAAATTTGGTGTAATGCCGATAATTTGCCATCGGTAAAAGTGCCGCAAAGACTGGGTTATAAGCTTGACCGTGTTTTGAGTAAGGCCGAGTATTTGTTCGGCACATATCACGATGTTGAGGTTTTTGTAAAAAAAAGGACGGATAAATGACGGTAATTCTTAACATTAACGGGCCGATAAATGCCGGTAAATCAACTGTTTCCAAGCTTTTGGAACAACAACTTGAGAATGCTCTGTTTATTGAGGTTGATAATTTAATGAGCGATGCCGAAGAGAAAAAACTCGGTATAACAATGCATAAGGGTTGGCGCGAACGCTTGAAGCGGCTGGATAAGATAATCGAGCAAAGAAAAACGGAAAATTTTAGCTATATTATTTTTGCTTATCCGATGGATGAGGAAAATTATCGGCGGTGGTGTAAGTTCGCCGATTTAAATACAGTGTTCTTGAACATAACATTGGCGCCGAAATTGGAAGTTTGTTTGCAAAATCGCGGCACCAGAAGTCTGACGGAGTGGGAGCAATCTCGCATAAAAGCTATGTATGAGGCAAATTTTCATGCGCCTTTGCATTCCGATTTGATTATCGATAACAGCCGGCAAACTCCGCAACAAACCGTTGCCGAGATTAAGGCATTTTTGAGCGAAAGGACGCGCGATGAAAACAGTTAATTCGGTCGAAATGATAAGCAACGATATATGTTTTCAAACCAAGGATAAGCGGCGGTTTCGTTTGCGAGCGGCGGCGATTATCATCGAAAACGGCGCGGTTTTGTTTGCCACCAATGATGCGGAAGATTACTATTATACAATCGGCGGCGGGGTGGAACTCGGCGAAACCGCGGAAGATGCGGTGCGGCGTGAAGTTAAAGAAGAAACCGGTGTTGATTATCAAATCGAGCGGCTGGCTTTTATTCAGGAGAATTTTTTTAAGCGTGATGACGGCGAGTTGAAAGATTTAGCGTGCCATGAAGTTACGTTTTATTTTTTAATGAAATCGCGCGGCACTCGGCAGTTAAACAGTCACGGCAAAACCGCAAACAATACTACAGAGGAAAAAATGGTGTGGTTGCCGCTGGATAGGTTGAGCGAATATAATGCGTATCCGTTTTTCTTTAGGGAAAAACTCAAAAATTTGCCGCCGTATCCGGAGCATATCATAACACGTCAAGATTAGGATAAAATCTTGTGATAAAGTTAGAATCATTTGCCTCTTGTCCGCCGGGTGATTGTATGTAGCAATCAAAAAAGACGTATGCCGATTAAGCATACGTCTTTTTTTACTCCGGCAGATGCCGATACTCAAATTCTTCCAACAGGCAGCCGTGCCTGAGGAGCAACATTTTGTTCGGCATACAGCCACCCTGAGATGACTTCAGAGAGAAGAAGTCATGGAGCTTTTGGCTGAGTTCTCGCTTTTTCTCCCGCAACTCTCTTTCAGACATATTGCGGTATTCCTGCCGAATTTTGCGGAGACGAAGTGCCCATACGAACTCATAAACCACATAACCGATACCAATGCACGCAAAGCATGCTAAAATAGAGATATAGCTATACATATACTATTGATGTTAGTGTACAATTTTTCCGGTGTAGAGATTTCGGCGCAACAGCTCACGCATAATTTCCATATATTGCATAAGCTGCAGTCGGTCTTCAAGAATTTCGGCGTTCACTTTCAGCCACCTTTCGGTGTAGAGTGCCGAGAGCTTTTCATTTGAAAGTTTGCGCAGATAGTTGATAAAACGTATCTGACGAACTTTCCACACAATCTCGTAGACAACCCAGCACATAGCGAGGGCCCAGAGAATAACGATAATATAAACCCAGTAATTTTGCATAGATATAATGATTTTTTTGTAGTGCTACCATACATTTTATTTTTGTCAAAGTCAAGCAAAATATCGCCATAAAAAAACATCATCCCGACGATTGCCGGGACGATGTAAATAAAGTTTAAGCGCTGATAAATCAGTAATTTTCGGCGCGCAATTCAAAATAGCTGCGGGCATGGGCGCAAACCGGACAAGCAGCCGGAGCCTCGGTGCCGACAATAATGTGTCCGCAGTTGCGGCATTCCCATACTTTAACCGTTGAACGCTTGAAAACTTCTTGCGTTTCAACGTTTTTCAACAAAGCACGATATCTTTCTTCATGTGTTTTTTCAATCGCCGCCACGCCGCGGAATTTAGCGGCCAATGCCGGAAAACCTTCGGCTTCGGCGGTTTTGGCAAAACCCTCGTACATATCGGTCCACTCATAATTTTCGCCGGCAGCAGCGGCAGCCAGGTTAGCAGCCGTATCGCCGAGTTCTTCCAGTTCTTTAAACCATAATTCGGCGTGCTCTTTTTCGTTGGCCGCGGTTTTGGTGAAGATTTCGGAGATTTGTTCAAAACCCTCTTTTTTAGCTACGCTGGCAAAATAAGTATATTTGTTGCGTGCCTGACTTTCGCCGGCAAAAGCCGTCCACAGATTTTTTTCGGTTTGCGTTCCCGCATATTTGTTAGCCATAGTTCGTTTCCTTTGCAAAATAAATGTTAGCGAATAGCTAATTTATAAGCCGTTTTGCAATATTTTGCAAGCGCTTTGAGCAAGGCTGTTGATGAATCGGTGCGGCTTGCCAAGAAAATGAATTATATTATTGACAAAATAAATATTTTTGCTAAAGTATAGGTATATCCTGTATTATTTATCCAAAAAACAAACACACATTATGAAAAAACTATTATTGTTTATGGCTGTGACGGCCATGGTGCTCAATCTTTCTTCTTGTCTGATTGAGGATGAAGTTGCGCCTTCCGTGAATGTCAAGGAGCAGAGCAAGAACAAGGTGTTGTTCCTGAAGTCTGCAAGTTGCAGCAGAAGTGCGGCCGCTGAGAAGTATTTTCGTGCATCTTTCGACACCTGGAAAGAGGAATTTGAACTGCCTGCAGATGCCAGATTGGAGAGCTATGTCGAGTTTATCGAGCTGGACGAGGGTGCCCCCGGTTTTAATGGAAATAAGGCCAAAGATTATTTCAAAGCGGCCAAATTCTATTATAAGTTGGGTGACGACGGTGACCAGGTTTCTACCCCGATAATCTGCCTCGGCGAGAGGTATATCTGCGGTTGGGACTATAGGGACGAGGAAAAAGTCAATGCCTGGATTAAGTCTTATCTGGAGATAACCAAGGGCGAGTGGAAGGTAGCACAATAGGACAAACACAAAGAACCTTGAAAATCAGAGCATGATTTTCAAGGTTCTTTATTTGCGGCAAATTAATTTCTAACCTTTGGCTTTTTTAACCTGGACGAATTCGGTGCCGATTTTCATAAACTTTTCGGTGCGCTCTTTTTTGAGTTTATCGTAGGCAACGCCGGAAAGCTCCTGCAAATTCTGTTTGAGTGCCGTGCGCAGATTTTCAATGGTCTGTTCCGGGTTGCGGTGGGCGCCGCCGATCGGTTCCGGCACGATTTCATCGATAATACCCAGCTTTTTCAAATCTTGCGCCGTCAAGTGCAGGGCTTCGGTCGCTTCTTTGGTTTTATCGGCCGAACGCCACAAAATCGAGGCACATCCTTCCGGCGAAATAACCGAATAAATCGAGTGTTCGAGCATTAAAACTTTGTCGGCCACGGCAATGGCAATCGCGCCGCCGGAGCCGCCTTCGCCGATAACGGTAGCAATAATCGGGGCCTTGATTTGCAGACATTTTTCAATGGAGGAAGCGATGGCTTCGGCCTGACCGCGGGCTTCGGCGTCAATACCCGGATAAGCGCCGGCAGTATCCACAAAACTCAAAACCGGCAGCTTGAATTTTTCCGCCATATCCATCAGGCGCTGGGCCTTGCGATAGCCCTCCGGTTTGGCCATACCGAAATTATACTTAATGCGGGAATCCAAGTCGTTGCCTTTTTCCTGTCCGATAACGATTACCGGCGTATTTTCAAAATTTCCCAAACCGCAAACCATCGCCGGGTCATCACCAAAACGACGGTCGCCGGCCAGCGGCACAAAATCGGTAATCAGAGCCTTAACATAATCCAAACAATGCGGACGCGACGGATGGCGGGCAATTTGCGCCTTCTGCCACGGCGTTAAATGGCGATAAACTTGTTCAGTGTGGGTTTGCAGGTGTTTCTGCAACTTTTTGATTTCGCGGCTGATATCCAAATCTTCGGTCCGGGCCATAGATTGCAAATGCTCGATTTTTTCTTCGATTTCAACAATGTTTTTTTCAAAATCCAACACAAAATTTTCCGTATCGCTCATTTTTTACCTCATAATGTTAACGCTGGCAGTTTATCACAATTTTTTGAAATGTTTAGTGTTTATTTTTTTATTTGTTGATGTTTGTTGATTTCTTAATAAAAAATTTGCGAATTACTGATATTATGGGGCAAAGTTTGAGAATGTTTTTTGTAAAAAGGGATAAATATGCTGTTTTTTGCTTTCTTTTCGGCTGTTTTTTCATCGGTGGTTTGGCTGATTTATGCCGTTATGTTTGCCAATTCCAAATTGGCGGAGGAACACTTGATGGAGCAAGACCCGCAGACAATGCTGATTTTGCTTTCCGTCGTGGTGTTGCCGATTTTGGTTATTTGGATGGTGTTCGGTTATTTCAGCCAGTTTTTATCCAATCGGGCGATGAACCGCAAACAATCGGAATTGCTGACGCAACTGCAAAAAAATCAGGACTATACCGATTTGGTGGTGCGGGTTATGCTTGATGCCGAACACGAAATTAAAGACGGTTTTGTGCTGAATAAGTTTGACGTATTTATCCAGGATATGAATGAAACGCTGAGCGAGATTATCCAGCGCTGCAATATTGCGTCTTCGGCTCAGCTCGATTTGTTATGGCAACGGGTGCGTCGCGGCGAAAAATGGTCGCTCGGCAAGGCGATTTTGGATGCCAGCAAAAATCAGAGCACATTCGATGCATGGGTACGCGAAAAAGCCAATCGCGACAAGGTGTTTCGCGGTTCGTTGCTGGAGTTTTGTTCGCGCTACCAAAATCTTTTGCAAATGCTCGAAAAGCATGACCGCGACAGAATTTTCCTGAGTATGATCGAGAGCGGGGTTTATGGCAAAGTATATTCGATTATTGCACCGCTCAGCGATGGTATTAAGGGTTTGGCGGCAAATGCGCAGGAACGCGCGCCGCAATCGGTGCCGGAACATAAAACCAACGATTATGCTTCGGTTTTGAAATTGGCCAATATGGAAGAACCGAAAGCTACCGAAACCATTGTGAATGTCGACCGTGATGATGACGAGATTGCGGACCAGCGTGCCGATGATGAGCTGACAAAGACTCAAAAACGGCCGTCGTTCTTTGCGCGGTTTAATCCGTTTGCTTCACGCGAATCCGAGCCGATGCCGAATGAGGAAGACGAGGCTGATCCGTTCTTTCAGGCGTTGCACAACAGCTTTAACAGCGGAGCGGGAATGGAGCAATCGCCGTTTGCCGGCGGCGGGTTGGAGCCGTCCTTTGGGGCGGAAAACAGCGAGCCTACGCTGAGCGCCGAAGCACCGCAACCGATGGAAAAAGAAATATCGGCGCCTTCTTTCGGCAATTTGCAAAATACTCTTAACACGCTGAGGGCGCAAAACGAAAATAATCCGGATTATCCGACGGATACCGAGCTTTCGGCGGCCGCTCCGGCAGAGCCTGTCGTTGCCGCGGTGCAGAGTATGCCGCAGCCGCAAACGCAAAAACAAGAAGAAAAAGACGAAGATTTGGTATATCCTTTCGGCGGTTGGACAGATGAAAACAATTATAACGGCTAGTCTGATATGGATTTGCGCCGTTTGGGGCGTGCAGGCCAAAATCGTCGACCGAATTGCACTATACGGCGAGGCAAAGTATAACGGCGATTTTAAGGCGTTTGAATATGTAAATCCGCAAGCGCCGCAGGGCGGCAAAATCGTGTTGCCGGCCTACGGGACGTTTGATAATTTCAATCCGTATATTTTTAAGGGGGTGGCGGCGACTTTTGTGGCCGGTTTGAGTATGGAAACACTCGGCACTTCGCCGACCGACGATCCGTTTACGGTGTACCCGTTGCTGGCCGAAAAATTTGATATGCCGGACGACAAGAGCTATGTCGGCTTTATCTTAAACAAAAAAGCAAAGTTTTCCGACGGTACGCCGGTTACGGCCGATGACGTGGTGTTCAGCTTCAACGCCATTATTGAAAAAGGCTCGCCGATTTATCGGATGTATTACGGCGATGTCGACCGCGTGGAAAAAGTCGGCGAAAGGGAAGTGCGTTTTTATTTCAAAGAGGGCAGCAACAACAAAGAATTGCCGATGATTTTGGCGCAGTTTGCGATATTCTCGCAAAAAGATTGGGAGGGGCGTGAATTTGACAAGCCGACATTGCAAGTTCCGCTCGGTAGCGGGCCGTATGTGGTAAAGGATTTTCAGGTAAATAAGTTTGTGGAGTTGCAAAAAAATCCGAATTATTGGGGCAAAGATTTGCCGACGCAGCGCGGGTTTAATAATTTTGATGTTATCCGCTACGATTATTATCAGGATACGACCGTTACCTTGCAGGCGCTTTATTCGGGCGATATTGATGCCCGCGAGGAATATATCGCCAAAATTTGGATGACCGGTTATGATAACGATTTAATCAAGTCGGGCGCCATCAAAAAAGAAAATATAGAGCATAATAATCCGGCGACTTTGCAAAATTTTGCCTATAACGTGCGGCGTGATAAGTTTAAGGACCGGCGGGTGCGCAAGGCCATCGATTTGGCTTTCAATTTTGAATGGGCCAACGAAAAACTGTTTTATAATCAATATAAACGGCTGTTCAGCTATTTTACCAATACCGGCATGGAAGCAACCGGTTTGCCACAGGGCAGAGAATTGGCAATTTTGGAACAATATCGCGATAAGTTGCCGGAAGAAGTGTTTACAAAACCGTATGAACTGACTACGAATCCGGACATTTATGATTCCCGCGACAACCTGAAAAAAGCGGTGGTGCTGTTGCGGGAAGCCGGATATGATTTTGTTGACTCGAAAATGACCAACCTTAAAACCGGCGAATCGTTAGAAATTGAGATTTTGAGCAATTCCGCCAACGGCGCAACCTTTACCAAAGTGATGTTGCCGTTTATCGAAAACTTACGCAAAATCGGGATTAAGGCGGTGTTCCGCAATTTGGAAGTAAATATTTTCAAGAACCGTTTGGATAATTTTGACTTTGATATGGCGATTGTGTCGTATCGGGTTTCGCAAATGCCGGGGAACGAACAGCGTGATTATTGGGGTAGCGAATCCGCCGATATTAAAGGCAGTAACAATATTATCGGCATTAAAAACGAGGTGGTGGATGCGCTGATTAAGGGTTTGGTTTCGGCTCAGAAAAAAGCGGATTATGTAGCGTACGTCAAAGCGCTTGACAGAGTATTATTGCACGAAAATTATATGATTTTTCAATGGTATTCACCGTATTCGCGGGTGGCTTATCATGATAAATTCGGACAGCCGCAAACTGATATAAAGGTCGGATTTCAGCCGTTTACGTGGTGGATAAAGGAGAAGTAGGATGCGTCGTTATATCTTAAAACGTTTGTTGCTGATTCCGTTTACGCTGTGGGGCATTATCACGGTTAATTTCGCCATTATTCAGCTGGCACCGGGCGGCCCGGTGGATTATGTTTTGGCGCAGTATCGCGGCATGAATACCGATGCCAAATCGCAGATTACCGGCACGGCGGAAGTGAATAACAGCGCTTCGTCCGAATCTTCGGCATCGTCCAAATATGTGGGAGCGCAAGGAGTGCCGGAAGATTTGATTAAGGCGCTGGAAGAACAGTTCGGATTTGATAAGCCGTGGTATTATCGTTACGGTAAAATGATTAAAGATTATCTGTGTTTTGATTTCGGCAAAAGTTATTATCGCGACAAGAGCATTACCGAGCTGATTAAGGAACGTCTGCCTGTATCAATTTCGCTGGGGCTGTGGTCAACGCTGATTATTTATCTGATAGCTATTCCTCTCGGCATCCGTAAGGCGCAGAAAGACGGCTCCAAGTTTGATATGATTACCTCGTTTATGATTGTGGTGGGTTCGGCGATGCCGGTGTTTTTGCTGGCGGTATTCTTTATCGTATTTTTTGCCGGCGGGGTTTATTGGCAATGGTTTCCGCTACGCGGGCTGGTGTCTGATAACTGGGATACGTTGAGTTTAGGAGCAAAGATTTTGGATTATTTTCGGCATATTACGTTGCCGGTGCTGACGATTGTTATCGGCGGTTTTGCCGGTCTGACCATGTTGACCAAGAACTCGTTTTTGGATGAAATAAATAAGCAATATGTATTGACGGCGCGGGCTAAAGGGGTGCCGGAAAATAAGATTCTGTACGGCCACGTTTTCCGCAACGCCATGTTGATTATCATTGCCGGTTTCCCGTCGCTTTTGATTAAAATGTTGTTCACCGGCTCGTTGTTGATTGAGGTGATTTTCTCGCTCAACGGCCTGGGGTTGCTCGGTTATGAAGCCATCACTACGCGCGATTATCCGGTGGTGTTCGGTACGTTATATATTTTCGGGCTTTTGGGGTTGATTTTGAAACTTATCAGCGATTTGACTTATTCGTTGGTTGACCCGCGGATTAATTTTGAGAGTGCCGATTAGATTTAAAAACAGAAAACCGTCTGACCGTATGCTCTTACATTCAGACCGAACCGCTTGTTACTAGGTGGGCACCATATAACCGGACCACGATCCGGACAGAGACAGTTCCCGAATTGATAATGTTGGCTCGAGAGACATGCGGTTAATACGTGTCAGACAGTCTTCCTATCTATGTTTTTAATATAACATAAACCTTTTGATTTTACAAGCAAAAAAAACGGACAAAAGTCGCCGAAACGACGCAAATCAGATATTTTGCAGGATTTGTGCAATTTTGGCGGTTTGCGAATCGATGACTTGAGCGGCCTCGGCGTCGGCGTGGCGAATTTTATCCGGGGAATCAAATTCGACTGCTTTGCCGGCGGTAATATCGGAGAGTTCATCGGCTAACAACAAACCGACCATCGCCAGTTTCATATTCTCGTTAATGGTGGCGGAATTGGCGGAGAGCTGTTTGGCTTTCTCGTCCAAAATGCGCGACAGTTTCATAATATGTGCTTCCTGACCGTCTCCGCAGGCAATCACATATTCGCGCTTATCAATTGTTATTGTCACTTGTCCCATGGTCTTCCAATACCTTTTCTAATCTGGCGACAACATCATCGATGTTTTCGGTGGTTTGAGTTATGGTTTGTTGCATTTCGGCAATTTTTTGTTCAGCCTGTTGATAATTCTGCGTTAATTCGTCTTTTTGCTTTAACGCTTCATCCAAACGCGCCTGAATTTGCGCATCGGCGTTGTTGGCGGCCGCGGCGGCATTTTCAAGCTCGGCAATACGACCTTGCGCGGCGGCGAACTGCTGTTTTAATTCGTTATTTTGGGCGGTCAATTCTTCAATTTGCGTTTTGCGATTGCTTAAAGCCGTGTTCAAATTTTGGATTTCGGTTTGCAAGCCGTTCATCTTATTGTTGCGGGCTTCGGCCTCGGCCTGCAGCTCTTTAACCTTGTCGGCGGCTTCGGTGTTGTTTTGCAGCGCGATTAATTCAACGTGCAACTTTTCCTTTTCGTCGGCAAGCGCTTGGGTTTGTGTTTCTAAAACGGCAACTCTGGCTTCGGCCGCATCTTTTTGATTTTTCTGTTCTGCCAGCATTTGCGCATAGCGTTGCTTTTGCTGAGCGACGGCTGCGGCCAGTTCATCAATGATATTGTTCAAGCGAATGAGCGAATTGCGGCTCTGTTCCATATTTTCCATAACCATAATAAAAACACTTTCCTTTCTGCAAAATTGTTGTATATTTAACCATATATTAACATTGGTAACACAAAGATTTTTAAAATGCAAAACTTTATCGTCAGAATTACGCAAGAAAATTTTAAGCTGTTAAATCGGGCCGAAATCGGCTGTTTTATTTTGCCGGATACGACCTCGCCGGAGTTTGCGGCAGAGTTTATCGCCAAAGCCTGTGCGGCCGATAAGCTGGTGTTGGCCGAGGGCGAAAAGGCGCTCGACTTTTATTTGCAATATAATCCCGACGGGCTGATTTTAAATACCGCAAAAGAGGCGAATCCGGCCAAGGCAATCAAAGAAGTGCAGAAAAAAGCCAAAAAAGCGGTGCTCGGGGTGGTGACGCGCAATCGGCGTCACGAGGCAATGCTCGTCAGCGAATGCGAGCCGGATTTTGTGATTTTCAAGTTTTGGAAAGACGGTTTCGAATCCAATAAGGAATTGCTTGATTGGTACGGCGAATTGTTTTTGATTCAGAACGCGGCGCAAATCGAGGAAGATTGCGACTTCTCCGCCCTCAACGCCGATTTTATCATTTTAGACGACGTGAAGTATACGATTCTGCTTGCCAAATGAAAAAAAATATTTTATGTTGCGCTCATCAAAGCGAATCGTTTAACGCTTGAAATAAATCAATCTTTTTTAAAATTGTGAATAGGAGATACTAATATGAAACAACTTGCAGGAGCCATCAGAATCGGCTGGGTTATTGAATATAAGGGTAAACCGTGGACCATTACCAAGGCCGTACACATTAAACCGGGTAAGGGCGGCGCGTTTATGCAGGTAGAAATGAAAGAAGTTGAAGCCGGCACCAAAACCAACGAGCGTTTCCGTACCGAAGATACGGTGGAAAAGCTGATGGTTGAAGACCGCGATTGCCAATTCTTGTTTGAAGATTCTGCCGGACTGACCTTTATGGAAAACGATACTTTCGAGCAATTCTCGATGCCGGCCGATATTTTGGGCGATGCCCGTCCGTTCTTGACCGACGGTATGCAAGTTCGCGTTTCGTATATTGACGGTCGTCCGATTTCGGTTGACTTGCCGTTGCAGGTGGTTTGCACCGTGGTAGAAACCGAGCCGGCTTTGAAGGGCCAGACCGTTTCTTCGTCGTATAAACCGGCGATTTTGGATAACGGTGTTCGCATCGGTGTTCCGCCGTTTATTAACGTCGGCGATAAAATCGTGGTCGGCACTTCTGAAGCCAACTATGTGGAAAGAGCAAAATAATGGCTTATATTTCCCCGACATTAACCCTGATGATTTCCGCCGTGAAAAAAGCCGCGGCGGCATTGGGACGCGATTTCAACGAACTCGAGCATTTGCAAAATTCGGTGCATGCCGACAACTCGTTTGCCTTGCGCTCGTATGAAAAAGTGCAGAAGATTCTGCGCGAAGAACTGAGCAAAATCAAGGCCGGATATCCGGCGGTTTGTGCGGCGCAAGATGCCTTGCCGGCGAGCGGTAAGTTTTTTGCGGTGTGCCCGCTTGACGGGTTTGCCAATTTTGCGCACGGCAACGCGGCGTTTGCTTTGGCGGCGGCGCTGATTGAAGATAACAATGCCGTGGCGTCGGTGGTTTACAGCCCGATTAACGACGAGCTGTTTTTCGCCGAAAAAGGTAGCGGTGCTTTCAAAGAGGGTTTTCGCAATCACGAGCGTTTGCGCGTGGCGGCTGCCAAAAATACCGATAAGGCGCTGGTTGCGGCCAATGCCGACGCGGGCGCGGTCAAAGCTGCTTTAGCTGTTAGTGTGAATCCGCGAATCAGCGGGGCAACGGTGCTGGATTTGGCTTATGTTGCGGCCGGCAAAACCGATGCGGCGATTGCGGCAAAAAGCGATTTTTGCACATTGAGTGCGGGTGCTTTGTTGGTTAAGGAAGCCGGCGGCTATATTTTTGCCATCGGCGAAACCGATACCCGCTCGGAAAACCTGCAAAAGGCATTGTTAGGCGGCAGTATTTTTGCCACCAATGAGGCCTTAAAGCAAAAAATTGCCGAGGCAATCGCGAAAAACTGAAAAAAATTAAAAAATCGTGAAAATAATGCTTGCATATTGAAATCGCTTAATGTATAAAGGCGTAAAAACTTATGTAAAGCATTTGAATTGGAGAGAAAAATGAAAAAGGGAATTCATCCGGATTATCACGAGATTACTTATGTGATGACAGACGGAACGGAAGTTAAGACCAAATCGACCTGGGGTAAGGCCGGCGATACCATGAAGCTGGAAATCGACCCGAAGTCGCATCCGGCGTGGACCGGTGTTCGCCGTATTGTTGATAACGGCGGTCAGGTCGGCAAATTCAACAGCAAGTTTGCCGCTTTCGGTTTGAAATCAAACTAATCTCGGTTTGGAACAAAAGCTTGAGCCTGCAATTTTGCGGGCTTTTTGCGTTTATAAAATAAAAAAAATGTTTGTATATTATAATTTGCGTGTCTATTGTAGATACAGTAGAAGTTTTTTATGAAAGGATAAAAATATGGCAGCTCCTTTAATGCCGAAAGCCACGGCAGTATGGCTGGTTGAAAATACAACCCTGACTTTTCGTCAGATTGCAAATTTTTGTGAAATTCACGAATTGGAAATTCAGGCGATTGCCGACGGCGATATTGCCTCGAATATTCAGGGTTTGAGCCCGATTAACAACGGCCAGCTCTCGTGGGAGGAAATTCGCCGTTGCGAGGCCGATGCTGCTGCCGACTTGGTGGCAAATAAGCTCGAAAACGACGTGCGTGAGCACAATGCCAAGGCTAAAAAGGTTTTGTCGCCGACACAGCGCAGCGAAAAACAAGCGGCAATTTTGTGGGTTATGGTCAATTATCCGGAAGTTGCGGATAAGGAAATCCGTCGCTTGTTTCAAACAACCGATACCACCATTAAAAAGATTCGTTTGGGTGTGGAAAGCAAGGATCCGGCATTTGCCGATTTAAAACCGAAGAATGCGATTCATCTCGGATTCTTCAGCGAGAAGGAATTGGAAGAAGCGCGCCAGGCTTCGCAAAAGAAGGCCGCCAAGAAAGCGACCAAGAAAAAGACCGCTAAAAAGAAAACGGCTAAGAAGACTGCTAAGAAGGCAACTTCGAAGAAGACCGCCGCGGCCAAGAAGACAACCGCTAAAAAGACGGCGGTGAAGAAGTCTGCGGCTAAAAAGACAACCACAAAGAAAACTACGGCGAAGAAAGCCGGCGCAAAGAAAACCGCAGCGGCTAAAAAGACAACCGCAAAGAAAACTGCGGCCGTAAAGAAAGCGGCACCGAAGAAGGCGACCGCTAAAAAAGCTCCGGCTAAGAAAACAACAGCCAAAAAGACAACCGCAAAGAAAACCGCAGCGGCTAAGAAAACAACCGCGAAGAAAACTGCGGCCGTAAAGAAAGCAACACCGAAGAAGGCGACATCCAAAAAGGCTCCGGCCAAGAAAACCGCAACCAAGAAGGTAGCGGCTAAAAAAGCTGCTGTAAAGAAAACCGCAACTGCTAAAAAGTCGGCGGCCAAGAAGACCGCGGCTAAGAAAACAACAGCCAAAAAGACAACCGCAGCTAAGAAAACAACCGCGAAGAAAACCGCGGCCGTAAAGAAAGCGGCGCCGAAGAAGGCTGCGGCAGCTAAGAAACCGGCAGCTAAAAAAACAGCTCCGAAAAAGGCCCCGGCTAAAAAGGCTCCGGCTAAAAAAACCGTAGCCGCCAAGAAAGCTCCGGCCAAGAAAACGGCAGCTAAAAAAGCTCCGGCTAAAAAAGCGACTGCCAAAAAGCCGGCGAAGAAAAAGTAATTTTTCAAGCATTAAAGAAAACCCGTCGTTAATTCGGCGGGTTTTTTGATTTGGCGCAAATATTAAATAACAATCTTTTGCGCTTTATAAGTGATTTCCATGGTCATCGTAGGGGAAATGCTCAGAATACTCCCGTTCGGTAACAGCGGTTTATATTTAGGCATATTATCCAAACTTTCGCCCTTTAAGCGGCAAATAACGGCGCGTATCAACGTATCGTGACAAACCACGGCAACTTCTCCTTGCGGCAAATAATCCTGAAGCCGGGATATAGCTTTGTCCGCTCGTTCTTTGACACTATCGCCGTGTGATATTTTATGCAGTTCGGAGGTTTTTGTTTTATATATGCGGGAAAATTCGTCATCTTTCATCGGCGTATTTTCATAATCTCCGAAGTGAATTTCGCGAAAAACTCCGTCGGTAACCATCGGCATTTGCGGAAACAGAATTAGAGCGGTCTGTTGCGCTCTTACCAACGGAGATGCGACTAAAATATCGGGATGAAACGTTAATTGCGCTTTTAATTCGTGCGCATCCTTAATGCCTTTTTCGGTCAACGGGTAATCCCCGCCCCAAATGCGCTTTAAATTGGCTTCGGATTGCGTATGTCTGATTAAATGTATCATTAAACTTCGTCGGATTGAATAAGCAAAGAGGTGCTGATAAGCCAGATAATCAAGGTTGGTGCCGTTACCGACAGCCAGACCGGAATATAGCCGTTTACGCCGAAAGCATAAACCACCTGCGACAGAAAATAAAAGGAAAAACCGGTGACAATACTGATAACCACGCGCCACATAATGGCCGAACCGCGCAGGGTGTTCTGCAACATAAATACTGCCGCCAGCATCAGCATTCCGACAAGCAATAACGGCGATATCAGCAAATTAAGAAAGCGCATACGGTGCAATCGCGCCGAAAAACCGGATTTTTCATAAAAGCTGATGGTATCGGGCAGACGCCAAAACGAAATTGCCTCCGGGTCAATAAAGTTATCCTTAATTCTCTGGACATCGATGGTGGTTTCGTAAGCATAGTCGGACAGCGTTTGTACCGGCTCGCCGTTAATCATTATTTTAACGTCTTTTAAGCGGAAAATATTGCCGTCCAGCGTGGCAAACGAAGCATTATAACTTTTTTTGATTTGCGAATTTTCATCTAACTCGGTAATGGTCACGTCGCGCATCCAAACCGATTTATCGTCGTCCTGACGCAAACCTTTGGCCTGAATCAATAAAATTCGCCCGGCATCGTCGGTCTCTCTGATCCACAAACCTTTGCTTGAAAACAACACGGCATTCGGGTTGTGTGATTGCAGGCGATAAGATAACACCTCGTGCCATTCAAACATTTTGGCCGCAACCGGATTAAACAGTGCAACGTTGGCAACCCCCAAAATAAAAGTCGCCACCATCAGCGGTTTCAGAAAGCCGAAAATGGAAACGCCGGTCGAGCGGATAATTACAAATTCGTTGTTTTTGCTCAGGCGCCAGAAAGTTATCATCGCCGCCACCATCAACACAAACGGGAATACAATTTCCACGGTTTTGGTAATGCGGGTAACGGCGTATTGCACCGTAAACCAAAAGGAAATATCTTCGCGGCCGGAAACACGACGCAACGCCTCAATGGTGTCAAACATCAAAATAATGCCGAGGATTGTAAACAACACCAGAAAAAAGTTTACAACCAGTTGGCGGGTGATATAGCGGCTCAAAATTGCGAAAAGATTCATTATTCTTCCATCGGCTCCTTATGCTTGTAGAAAGGATTGGATAAATAGCGCTCAACGCTGTCCGGCAATACGACCACGATGTTTTTGCCGTTCATTTCCGGACGTTGTGCCAGGTTGACGGCACCGCAAACCGCGGCCGCCGCCGAAACGCCTATCGGCAAACCTTCGTTATGAGCTACCGTTTTGGTCATTTCCAGGGCTGCTTTTGAGGCTACCGGGAATACTTCGTTCACCAGTTCGGCATTATAAAGCGGCGGAACAAAACCGGCACCGATGCCGCCGATTTGGTGCGGACCGGCTTTGCCGCCGGATAACACCGGACTTTCCGCCGGCTCAACCGCCATCACATATAAATCGGGATTAACCGTTCTTAAAGTAGAAGCAACACCGGTTAAAGTGCCGGAAGTGCCGACACCGCAAACAATCGCGTCGACCGCGCCGTCGGTATCTTCCAAAATTTCCGCTCCGGTGGTAAGTTTGTGGGCTTCCACATTGGCCGGATTTTCAAATTGTTTGAATTCGATGATATTGGCGGAGCGCTCTTTTAATATCGCAACCTTTTTGATGGCGCCGGACATACCCTCGGCCGCCGGAGTCAGCATAACCTCGGCGCCGAACTGGCGAATCAGCGCGATTTTTTCCTCGGTCATATTTTCCGGCATAACGATTATCAGTTTATAACCGCGGGCGGCACAAAAAGCCGCCAGGGCCGCACCGGTATTACCCGAAGTAGCCTCAATAAAAAGAGTGTCTTTATTGATTTTGGAAAAAGGCGCTTTGTTTATCATGTTCAGCGCCACCCGATCCTTAACCGAAAAAATCGGATTATAAAATTCGCATTTTGCCAGAATATTCGCATTAAAACCGAACAGCTTTTTGAGCTTATTTAAGCGCAACAGCGGAGTATGACCGACCATATCTTCGATGGAATCATAAATTTTCTTCATTTTTATTAATCCTTACCACTAAATTTTTAATACCGATCATTTGCGTGGCATCAAACATTATTTTTTTGAGGGCAATATCGTCAAAGGAGCACCATTGCAGGGGAGCATCGGCCAAATCGGCATTTTTTACGTCATAAAAGCGATAGGTTTGAGTTTCTTTTATGGGATGCCTGTTTTCATACACATAGGACAGGACCGTAAAGGCCAAAGTAGGCTCGGCAACGATTTCGACATCCTTATCCGACGGCAACGAAAAAAGCTCGTCATCGGGATTATATTTGCATAACAGATCGGTGCCTTTTTTGATGATGATATAATTTCTTTGCCGCACAAAAGTCAGCGCGTCGATGCAATAGGTAATTCGTCCGTATTTGTTTATAAACGGCAATTTATCCATTTTTTACCTCATCAATCAGTTTTTGCGTAAACTCAATCAGGCCGATTTGCCGCTTGCGCTTCATTCTTTCAGCCGAAAAAATTTGGCGAATCGTGTCGACGGTCTGGTCTAAATCGCCGCAGATAACCACATAATCGTATTCGGTCCAATGTTGCATTTTTTCGAGCACCAAACCCATCCGTTTTTCAATGATTTCCTTGCTGTCGGTACTGCGTCCTTCCAAGCGGCGGCGCAGCTCTTTGATTGACGGCGGCAACAAATAAACCGAAACCACATCGTCGGGAGCTTTGGCCTTCATTTGGCGCATACCTTCCCAGTCCATATCAAACAACACATCTTGGCCAATATTTAAAAATTCATCGACCTCGGAGCGCAGAGTACCGTAGCGGCTGCCGTATTGCGAATCCACGTGTTCGTAAAAGGCATCTTCTTGCAACAATTTATCGTATTCTTCATCGCTGATAAAGTAGTAGTCGACGCCGTTTTGTTCGCCGGCGCGCGGGGCGCGGGTGGTTACCGAAACCGACCAGTTCAGTTTTTTATCCTGTTCCAAAAGTTTTTTGACAACGGTGGTTTTACCGGTACCGGACGGAGCTTCGATAATAAACATAACACCGCGGCGGACTTCGTTTAAGCGATTTAAAATTTCGGCCATATCTTCCTCTTGCAAAATAAAAGCATACATTGTAGACTTTACTCACTTATATTATAATAATCGGTAAATTTCCAGAAGGATATTACGAATATGCAAAAGAAATTTAATAATGTTTTGATTACCGGCGCGTCGTCGGGCATCGGAGAAGCGGTGGCGCTTTATTTGGCGGCGCATGGGGCAAAAAATATGTTTTTGAGCGGGCGCAATGCCGAGCGGCTCAATGCCGTGGCGGAGAAGTGTCGCGAGCTGGGTGCAACGGCTCATCCGCAAATTATCAGCGTATGCGATAAAGAGGCGATGGCGGCGTGGATTAAGGTCTGCTACCAAACGGCGGAGCTGGATTTGGTGTTTGCCAATGCCGGAGTTTCCACCGGCGAAGAAACCGCGGAAAATGTGTATAATACCTTCAATACCAATGTGTTCGGGGTGCTGAATACGGTAACGCCGGCGGCGGAAATTTTTGCGGCGCGGGAAGATAAAAAGGCGGCGAAAACCATCGCAATTACCGCTTCGATTGCCGGTTATCACGGTTTGCCGAGCTGCCCGTCATACAGCGCTACCAAAGCCTGCGTAAAGGCCTACGGTGAGGCGCTTCGCGGCAGCTTAAAGGCGGATAATATTGATGTCAGCGTGATTTGTCCGGGGTTTGTAAAGTCAAGAATTACCGATAAAAATACTTGTCCGATGCCGTTTTTTATGAGCGCGGAAAAGGCGGCGGAGATTATCGTTAAGCGGCTGGAAAAGAACGTGGGGCTGATAGCGTTTCCGTGGCCGATGCGCTTGGCAACATGGGGTTTGTCGATTTTACCGAATCGGCTGACCGACTGGCTCTACGCCATTTTGCCGCATAAGGTTTAAAATATAACTTGACAAAAAACAAAACTTACATATACTGAAGACAGTTTATATCTATTTAGTTATTATTCACCTTGAGGAACCCGGTCAAATTAATCCTCGTAAAACAAACCGGAAGTATATGGAAAAATTCAAATTATTAGATGAGTTGGTGAAAGCCATGGGCCTTACTCCGCGAGAGGTGGTGAAGCATTGGAATAATACCGGCGCAATCAAGTCTGCCCTGTTTTCTCGCAGCCAGGCAAAGAAGTGTGGTAAGCGGAGCAAACGAAAAGCTGAACCTGAGCCCAAGCCCAAAATCGAGAGATTGAACATTAGGTTTATGACGGAGAAGGATATTCTTGGGACTATCAGGAAAATCATTTCCGAACAGACAGGCGTAGAAGAAGAAGATGTTTTACTGGACAGTCGTCTCATTAGTCTAGGTGTTGACAGTTTGGACTTTGTTGAGATAACGATGATCGCTGAAAAGACCTTCGGTATCACAATCCCTGACGAAGATGTTAGAGGAAAGAGCACGGTTCAAGACATTGTGAATTACCTTGTCAAGCGTAAGGCCTCGATGGAATAGAAAAAACCGCTACGGTAAAACGTAGCGGTTTTTTCTGCACTTATTTGATGGTGCGCCAGTTCTGTTTGGGCGGAAATTGGCGGTGCCAAAATTCGCCGTACTTGGCGTCAATCTGCGGCAAATCGATTCTGATTTCCTGAACCAAGCCGTGCTTGTTCCACCATTGAAAGACGTCGCTCGTCGGGCGGAAGTGATAGCCCATGCCGCGGTGAATGTCGAGATATTCCGCAAACTTCATCTGCGGGTAGGGAACAACACGACCGTCTTTATCGGCATTGTTGCCGTAGCCCTGCGCCTTGCACTCCATCAGGTCGTTGACAATCAGCATCAGGAATTTTTCCGGCACCGTTTCCGGAATCACATAGCCCTTGGTTGTGCTGAAGTGTTCCAACAGATAGCAGTTGCCGTAAGTATCGCTGTGCTTGTAGTAGTGAAAACCGGCGCCGTAGCCGCCCGGAAATCTGCTGACCATAGTGTCGCTCCTGAGGCGGGCGGGGAAGCTGCCGCGAATAACCGCGTCAACCTCGGCGTACGAGAAGTCGAATCGCAACATTGTTTCATGATGTATTCGCTCGACTATACCGCCGACCAATTCTTGCACTACATCCAAGAAAAGACACCAGCCGTAGAGCGAGATGTTGCCGTCATGCGAGCTTTCCTGCTTGATGATGACGTTGCCCAAGCCGAGCTGATTTACCAGATTTTCGGCGCGGAACTGAAACCACTCGGAAAATCGGTTAAGCACGTCGGACTTGGCGTGTCCGCTGTGTTCCCACTTGCCTTTTTCCCATTCTTTTGCCATCGCTTCAAGCCATGGATTTTCGGGAAAAAGCTTTTGCAGGTTAGCCAGCGAAAAGTCCATCAGCCATATCGGACCGCCGAATTCGGCACTGCCCCAGCTGCTTGAAGTTATGACCGTGCGGAACATTTCCCACAGGGTGTCGTATTCCCCGAACTTGCTGCAGTCGTTTTGCTGCCACATTTGCATTTCATGCAGTACTTTGTTTTTATCCATAATTATAGTGTTTAAATGTTTGTAAATAATACTAATTCCGGCGGATACGCTAACATATCCGCCGGAAAAATGCAATGTTTTTATGAGATAAATTAATCGCCGCTGTATATTTTTTGAAAGCGCAACCATGCCGGAGTCGTTTCTGCAGCACGCTTTTGTTCGACAATCGTGCGAAGTTGGCGCGCCGAGGCAATTTGCCGTTCTTGTTGCAAGCGTTGTTCTTCCTGCAGCGTTTGCGGAAAATGCGGTGCGATTTGCGCGGCGTGCTTTTGTTTGTAATCGGTCGGTTTGGCGGTTTTTTCCGCAATCATTTGCATTCTTTCGCGACGTCTTTTTTCAAAGGCGGCGGCTTCGGCATTTTTCCGCTCGGAAAGCTCAAACATTTGGTTGACGCTGCACACTTTAAGAGTGGATTCGCTGCCGGTTTGCTGCATTTTGCGGTAACTTTCTTTGATTTGTGCCTCAAGAAAAGAATATTGATTCATTATTCCCTTATACATCGGCGAATTTTTCGGGGCCTGCGGTTTGGGAAATTCTACCGCAACATCGCCGTTATTGTCTTGCAAATAAATTGAGCCGTATAACCGGCAGAGCGGTTGGCTGCTGATTTGCCGATGCAACATAATGCGGCTGAAATAGATTTGGTCGTGAATAATGCCCTCGCTCGGCGCGATGTCAATGTATATATCGTCCGAAAACTTAGGCTGAGAGCACACGACTTTGTATTTTTTTATTTCCATTGTTATTCTTTCAATAATCACGGTGCAATAATTGCTTAATTTGCAAAGATGTCAAGTTATATTTTGTGTATTTTTCATCGCGGCGACGCAAATAATCCGCGGTTTGCGCGCGGGTGCGGTCGGCCCGATCGCGGCGCTCGGAGATAATTTTGTTTTGTTCTTCCGCCGGCGATTGCGGGGCTGCGGCGGCTTGCAAAGAGGCATCCAACGCATTTTTCATTTCGGCAACAATGCCGTTGACGTATTCGTGATGGATTTCCGGTCGTACCGTAATGGTGCTTTGCTGATTTTGCGCCATCATTTCTTCAAAACGCAGGGTGATTTTGCGGCGCAAAAGATTTTCTTCGGCCGTGGAAAGTTCAACTTCCGGCAGACCGCCGTTTTCCGGCGGTAAAAACAGAATTTCCGGCCGGTTGCCTTCACCCATGTCATAAAGTTTTATCGAGCCGGCAATAATCTTAGCTGCGTCGCTGCGTTGCGCCCGCTCCTTGAGAATGAGCTGATGCAGAGCATTGTCGGCGGGAACAATGTCAATAAAAGTGTGTTTGTCCGGTGTTTGTGAGCAGACAACGCGATATTCTTTACCGAGACAATGCATTTGTATTTCCTTTTTTAAAAAAAGCGGTTGTTATTATCTTCAGGCGGCGGATGTTAACATATATTTTGTGGTTTGTCTAATGATTTTTCGGGTAAAAACGCAAATAAAAATCAAAAAATGTGGTTTGCTGAAATTAATGTGTTGCAATTTAAAATAAAATAGAATAATAAGGATAAGACTTTAAGGTGAGATGGCAGAGTGGTCGAATGCGGTTGACTCGAAATCAATTGTACGTTTTACCGCGTACCTAGGGTTCGAATCCCTATCTCACCGCCAATAACGAAGAAGCGCCCTTGCGGCGCTTTTTTGTTATTGAAAAGCGGTGAAAGGGATTTGAACCCTAGAGAACAGGTTCGACAAGGAGCCTCCGGCAGACGTGAGTATGCCGGTCAGCGAAAGCTGAAAGGCGACGCAGAGGCGAAGCCAATCCCTATCTCACCGCCAATAACGAAGAAGCGCCCTAGCGGCGCTTTTTTGTTATTGAAAAGCGGTGAAAGGGATTTGAACCCTAGAGAATAGGCTGGAGGAAAATAAACAACCTTAAAATGTTGTTTATTGACGACAGGCGCAGGTTGCTTGTGAGCAAGTAAGTGTAAACGCCGTGAAGCGAACAAATTGCAACCAAGTGACCGAAGCTTAAATTTTCTGCTGAAAAAATAATAAAAATAAATTTAAGCAAGAGACCACAAGCAAAAGGCAGATGAAAAGCGGTGAAAATCATAAAAAAAGGTCGGGCGCTGCCGATATTCGGCGCAAACGACGGAAAATCCCCTATCACAGACGGCAACCCGCCGTTTTTCTTTTATGCGGGTTGACAAATCGGCAAAACGATTTATAATGAGCCCAGTTTCTTATATTATTAACTCTTAAATGCAATTTTTATGGATATATTAAAAATCTATGAGGACTTGCAGAGGATGCAGGTCAAAGTCGAGCAACTGCCTATGTTGAACGAAGGTTACAAGTTTTATCTGGAACGTCGTAAGATGGGCTGGATTCCGCTTGAGCCGCCGTGCCGCCTGGTTTATCGTCACAAGAACACCGTATCGATGGCAGTGATGCCGTTTTTGATTCCCGAGTATGCCGATAAAATCTGGGGAATCGAGGTGTGTGGCGTGTATTTCAGCCTCTCTTATGAGGAGGTGCGCATGTATACCGACAGAGATATCGCCGACAATTTGCAGGAGCAAACCGGGTATCTGTTCGGCAGAGAGGGTAGCGAAAAACGTCAGTTAGAGCTGCCGACTTACAGTAATTTTGCGCTGTTCAGGCGCAACCACGAAGCGGTGGAAGATACCTTCACTCTCCTGACCTACCAGGGTGTCAATTTGAAGGAATTCGGCTGCAGTCGTTATTGGATTAATCAGAAGGATGCTCCAATTCCGCTGGTTACCAAGTTTGACGGCCAACGCTATCTGCCGCCGTTTAAGGACAAGATTGGAAAAGTAAGGCCGGTGCTGCACGCAAGCTCGTTGTATGATTGCTTCTGCGCAATCGATAATAAGTTTGCGATGCCGAAGCCGGAAGCATTTGAAAAATGTTTGCAGATGATTTCCGAAAAGTGAAAGAATACCGTCGGGGCTGAAAACCTCGGCGGTATTTTTTTTGTTGTGATTCGCTTAAAAAATGATTGATTTTTGTCAAAAATGGTGTATGATTAAAGCAAATTTCAATTCGGGAGAAAGAATATGGCGCGCGCAAAGCAAAATATCGGGACGAAAGTTCAATTTTTAGGCGGCAATAACGAATATCGAATCGGTGCCAGTGCGATTTTGATTGAGCACAACGAGCCGAATAAGCCGACGGCGCGAATTTTGATTGATGACGGTGCGATGTTTCCGCCGGATTGGATAAGCTATAACTCGGCGATTCCGGATATGCGCCCGTATTTTGAAAATCCGTACAGCCAAGCCGAAAAACCGATTGATGCCGTATTTATTACCCATTGCCACGAAGACCACATCGGCGCGCTGACGTTTTTGGCGGCGGCAAAATTCAAGCTCCCGACCATTTATACCAGCGAATACACGGCAAACGTTATCAAAACGCAGATGAAGAATAACAGCGTGCCGGAAGAATATGTGCCGCATATTGAAATTATCCGTCAGGGCGAAAGTGTGGAAATCGGCGATGATATGAAAATATCGCCGCTTAATATGTCGCACTCGACGGCTTCGCCTTTGGGCTTTCACGTGAGTACGACCTATGAGGGCAAGGATTTGCTCGGCGGTATGTTCTCCGGCGATTATCACTTGGATAAAGTGCCGTTCGGTGCCGGATACGACAAAGACGAACACAAAGAATTTATGAAAGATAAGTTCGTTAATGCGGTTATGCAGGATTCGACTTCTTCTACCACGGAAATGTTCGACGAGAAGGGCGAAAGAGAAATTCCGGATTTTAATAAATCGTATGAAAATACGTTGCGCGAGGTGCAGAAATATGCCGATATGCAGATTTTTTCGCCGGTGATTGCCCGCAGTGTGCAGAATTTGGCCATTGATATAAAAGCTGCGGCCGAAACCGGACGTACGGTGTTAATCGGCAGCCGCGGATTGCGTCAGGCGGTAAAAGATTTGCTGGCGATTACCCGCAACAAAGAAAAATGGGTTAAAGACAAAGTAGAACAAATCAAACAGGAAATTCTCAATCAGCAGGACGGTAAGACGGTAGCCGGCGATGCCAAAGTTCGTAAGGTTATATCAAACGAAAAACTGTTGATTGCCAGCGTGCAAAAAGAAGCCGATGCCGTAACCGAACTGATGCGGCTTCCGTCCGGCGAAACGGTTGATTTGGAAAAAGTTATCTACAATGCGCACGATTTGGAACATACCGATATTGAGAAATATTTGCATAAATATCCGCGGGAGCAACGCTATATGATTATCAGCGGCGCTTTTGCCGAAAATAAAGACGGGCGCGTGTCGACGCTGGTAATGATAAGCGAACAAAATAAAGTTACGGCGGATAAGGACGGTAAAGTCAAGGGCAAGGGTATGACCGGACATCCGTTGTTTACGGCCGATGACAAGACGCTGTTTTTGTTGCGGCAACGTCCGATTGAATCAATTAACGGACCGCAACACCGCGCCGTTGTAGCTAAGTTGCAGAGTTTAGGCTCGACCGTGGTTATGAACGGCGACGGCATAGATGAAAAATATCAGCGCACCGGACACGCAACTTTGCAGGAAACACGTGAGTTTAATCAAATTACCGTTGAAAATTGCAAAAACCATAAAGAAATAGCCGACGGCACCATGCCGGTATATAATGTGGCGGTGCACGGCGATCCGGAACAGTTGGCGGCAACCCTGAAGGTTTTGCACCAATATAAAGGCAAGCCGATGTTATGTTTCAATTCCGATGTGTTGGCATTTACGCCGAACGGTGTTTGCAAAGAAAAAGGCATTTCGTTTGAACAGCAGGAGTGGCTGTGCGTACAGGCTATGTGCATTGCCGGTTCGGGCAGTAACAACCTGTTTGTGTTTGATTTGTGCGACCATAATTTGATGCAAAAAGAGCATTTATTTACGGTCATCAATGTTCAATCTTCCAAGCGCAATAATCGTATGGATTATGATTTTGCCACCGACCGAATGATTGCCAATGCCGAGAAGCTGATTGAAGACGAAGGCGGCTCCATGTCCAACGCGGTTATCAGATTCCGTGAGCAATCCAAATTCAAGGATTCCCGCGGCAAAACTGAGGAAATGAGCTACGAAGAATATAAAGAAATGAAGGCGAGCAAGCCGAAAGGCAAGTTCAGCCGCAAACAGAAGTTCAGCAAGCGCGGCGGCAAGGGCTACGATTATTAAAGATTTTTTCATCATTGACAAAAAAGATGTTGCAAACCGCAAAAGTTTGTGTTACAATGCTTTTACAAAAATATGCATTGTGGAGGTTATTATAGGAATTATTGTCAGCAGAAAACAGGATTTCTTCATACCTCCACAATTTTTTCTTCCAAAGAAAATATTGTTCAACTCAGTAATATACTGGCAAGATTAGTCTGTTGCATGCATAAATAACGTAATCACGAATTGTATCCGATCGGCCTAAGACGAGATGTCCAAAGGTGTAGTAGCT
Source organism: Alphaproteobacteria bacterium (assembly GCA_016283295.1). Lineage (GTDB taxonomy): Bacteria > Pseudomonadota > Alphaproteobacteria > RF32 > CAG-239 > RUG410. The sequence goes on along the minus strand of JAEEMQ010000004.1, from coordinate 10,081 downwards.
CGGTATATAAGTCGAAAGATGCGTTGTGGCGGTGTGTGATAAGGAATAGTGCTAAGTATTACGCAAAATCAGTGAGATATGAAAAGACTGTTATTTGTATTAGTTTGCGCATTCTGCGCTATGAGCCTTTCGGCTCAAAGATTCTACGAGATTACAAGTGTACAGGCCATGTCAAATGGAGTAGATTTTGAGGTTGCTGCCGGCGCCCAGAAGCTTAAGGTCAACAAGTTTGACTACCAAGCTATTGCTGCTCAGCCTCAGGCTTTCTTCTTGGTTATCTACACCGGTGAAAAAGCTGCCGCCATCACTATTGCGCGCAAGTCCGCGTGCCAGTATGTGATTTCGGAGGTGCTCTCTGTTGAGCCAACCGAAAGCGGCAAGTGGCTCCTCAAGTTGGCATCTGGTCTGAACTACACTTCGTCCAACCAGGATTGGGGTACCGTTCAACCAGGTCAACATGTCAGCTATTCAATAGTTGACGGAGAGACCAAGGGCATTATCCGTAAGCCTCACACCGTTGGTCGTGACGTGGCTTTGACGGATAAGGTTCCCGTGAGCCCGGCTCCATCGGCTCCCATCATCATTCTTGATGAGGATAACCGTATAGTGGGCGTAAATTTGTAATCCTAGTGTGCCGAGGACACAGCGGTGTCTGAGGAATCAAAGTTAATCCCGCGCTTCTAAACAAAGCGCGGGATTCGCTATTTTAAATTCTGTATTTTTTAAGCCAAATTAGGCATCAGGTTTTTAACGTTTTGATTATAGTATTCTTCCGCCCATTGACGCATCGAATCGAGAACCGGCTTTAAATTATAGCCCAAGTTGGTCAGCGTATATTCAACTTTTGGCGGAATTTGCGCATACACCGTACGAATCAGGATTCCCTTTTCTTCCAGCGCACGCAGGTTAGCAGTAAGAACTTTTTGCGTAATATCGCCAAGCTCTTTTTTGATTTCGCCAAAGCGTTTGGTGCCGTCCATCAGTTCTTGTATAATCATCACTTTCCAACGGTCGCCCATGGTTTTGAGCGCCATTTCAACCAGATTTTGCGGCATTTCAATCATTTTTCTGCTCCCAAAAAAAATCCACGTGATTATAAATACCACGGCAGAGCGCGGATTGCAAGCAAAAATATGCATTTTATAACGATTTATTCGCACCAGGCATTTTCAATATGGCGAATCGAGAACGGAAGCGCCACCAATATTGCGTCGAATCGCAAATCGCAACCGTTGTATTGCGGATGATTTTTGATAAAATTTTTGGCGCCGCGAATCAGGCGCTGTTGCTGTTTTGAGCTGATGGCATAGGCGGCATTGTCCAGACTTGAGCGTTGTTTGACCTCGGCAAAAACAATTAATTTGCCGCGTTTGGCTACAAAATCGATTTCGCCGGCGGTGGTGCCGCGTCCCGATACATAATTTTTCGCTACAACGGAAAAGCCGTGCAGGCGCATATAGCAACGCGCCAGAAGTTCGGCATATTTTCCGCGGACGTAGTTATTCATCTTTGAGCTCCAAAGCCAGGGCGTAGACTTCGTTTTTATTGAGCCCGTATTGCGTGCAAATTTCTTTAACGGCGGTTTTGAGCGAAGTTTCTTGGAGGCGTTTTTGTAACAGCGGCCGGATGTCAACCGCGGTATGTTCAACGGCCGGCGGCGGTGCTACCATCAGTACAAATTCGCCGCGCGGCTCGTTATTCGTAAAATATTCGCTTACTTTGGCAATATCGCCGCCGACAACTTCTTCATACATTTTGGTCAGTTCACGCGCCACCGAAATTTCGCGGCCGGCAAAAATCAGCGCGACTTGTTCCAAAGTTTTCAAAAGCCGCGGTGCGGTTTCATAAAACACCAAAGTCGTATCAATGTTTTTCAGTTCGTTGAACAAATCGGCACGAGCCTTGTCTTTGTTGGGGATAAAACCGGCAAACATAAAACGGTTGGTCGGCAATCCGGAGAGCTGCAATGCCGTAATTACGGCACAGGCACCAGGCACGGCCGTAACATAGACATCCTGCTCGCGGCATTTGCGCACCAGTTTATAGCCGGGGTCGGAAATCAGCGGCGAGCCGGCATCGGAAATCAGCGCAATCGCCGCACCTTCGTTGATGGAATCAATCAGATTCTGCGCCTGAGCGGCTTCCGTGTGGTCCTCATATTTGATGAATTTTTTGTTGAGCGGTATCCCCAAAAGCGAAAACAGCTTCTTGGAAACACGGGTGTCTTCACAGGCGATAATATCGGCCTCGCTTAATATTTCTGCGGCACGCGGCGAAATATCTTTGAGGTTGCCGATGGGGGTGGCGATGATATATAATCCGTTTCTTAACATTTTATTAAACTTTGACTTTACAAAAAGATTATTTGGAATTATTAGATATGTATTGTTTGATATTTTGAGGAAAAAAGCAAGTGTTTAAAAAAATTAGTCTGTTTTTTGCGGCATTTTTGGTATGCAGTTGCTCGTTGTGGCAGCGTACGCCGTTTTATCGGCCGTCGTACCGCTATTTGCCGGACCAAAAATCGATGGATATTGTCGAAACAACAGATTATTCGCAAGTTGATTTGGGCGGAGAAGGAAGTTTCCGCGTGGCGATGTTGTTGCCTTTGAGCGGCGCCGATGAGGCTATGGGTAAGAGCCTTAAAAATGCGGCGATGATGGCTATCGGCGATATCAATAACAATAATCTGGTGGTGCAGTTTTATGATACCAAGGGTACCGGCAGCGGGGCGCGAATTGCCCTTGAAAATGCGCTTAATGCTGACAGCGAGCTGATTTTGGGCCCGTTGAGAAGTGATGAAGTGGCGGCGGTCAGCGCCGAGGCCAGATCCAAAGATGTGCCGGTTATCAGCTTTTCTACCTCGCCGAGCGTGTTGCAGGAGGGGATTTATTCCATCGGTTTGTTGCAGGACAACCAGGTCAGCCGAATCGTAAAATATGCAGCGGATAACGGCAGATCTAAAATGGCGGCGGTGTTCCCGAATAATCAAAACGGAGCCAATATGTATCGCTCGCTGGTAAAGGCGGCGCAAAAACAGGGCGTCAGCGTGGTAAAAGTCGGGTTTTATGAACCGAACAGTATGGAATTTACGAGTCTGGTTACGCAAATGAAAAGCGGCGGAGTTGATTTTGACGCGTTGCTGATTCCGGAAACCGGTAATCGCTTGAAGGCGATTTCTTCGATGTTCAGTTATTATGACGTATCGGCCCCGGATGTTCTGTTTATGGGTACTTCGGTGTGGGACAGCAGTTCGCTGAACAAAGAAACGGAGCTTTACGGCGCGGTATATCCGGTGATGTCGCTGAAAAATCAGGCTAAATTTGCGCAAAAATATAATGATTTGTTCGGCGAGCGCCCGAGCGGATTGAGCATTTTTGCTTATGATGCGGTGGCTCTGGCTTCGATGTTGGCGCGTCAGGGCGGTAATTTATATGAACAAATCGAGCGGCCGGAAGGATATAACGGCATGAGCGGCGCATTCAGAATTTTTGCCAACGGTTTGAACGAACACGGTTTGGATGTGGTAAAAGTTTCGGCGGGCGGCAAATATGTGGCCGAATACGCACCGCAACAATTTTACGGCTATCCGACGGCATACGAAAGCGACAATAACGGCACTTATGTTATGATGCCGCGGATTGTCGGCAACGCGCCGGCAGGGTTGTAAAATGTGCTTTGCTCCGGCTGATAAGTGAATTTTTTTGCTTGCAAAACCGCCGGTTTAAAGCATTATATAAAGGAGTTTTATGAAGGGCTCGGGGTTACGCTTTCGCCAACTCGGTCAGGTTCGGAAGGAAGCAGCCGTAACGATGAGCGTGAGGTCTGAGTCCCTTCGCCTTCAATCAAAGAAAGAAAAATGGCAGAGTTAAACGAAAATAATCAATATGTGGCCTTGGCACGCAAATATCGTCCGCAAAATTTTGAAGATTTGCTCGGACAGGATGCTTTGGTGCAGACTTTAACCAATGCCATTAAAAACAATCATTTGCATCACGCTTATATCTTAACCGGTATCCGCGGTGTCGGTAAAACCACTACCGCGCGCTTAATTGCTCGGGCGATAAACTGTATCGGTCCGGACGGTAACGGCGGACCTACCATTCATCCGTGCGGCGAATGCGAAAATTGTAAGGCTATTGCGGCCGACAGACATATTGACGTTATTGAATTGGATGCTGCCTCCAAAACCGGTGTTGACGATATGCGTGAGATTTTGGACGGCATACGCTATAAGCCGGTGAGTGCCCGTTATAAAGTTTATATCATCGACGAGGTGCACATGCTCTCCAAAAGTGCGTTCAACGCGCTGTTGAAGACGTTGGAAGAGCCGCCGGCACACGTTAAGTTTATTTTTGCCACCACCGAAATTCGCAAGGTGCCGGTTACCATTTTATCTCGCTGTCAGCGCTTTGATTTGCAGCGTTTGAGTATAGAAACGTTGATTAAACTTTTCAGCAAAGTTTTGACGGCCGAAAAGGTTGAGTTTGAAGAAGAAGCACTGCACGCAGTGGCGCGCGCGGCTGACGGTTCGGCACGTGACGGGCTCTCTATGTTGGACCAGGCGATTGTGTTGGGCGACGGCAAAGTTAAAGCCGAAACGGTGAAAAATATGCTGGGGTTGGCCGACAGACAGCAAAGCGGCGAGCTTTATGAAAAGTTGCTTGCCGGCGATGTGGCCGGAGTGTTGCAAACCTTGCAGACCTTATATACCAACGGTGCAACGCCGATGCTGGTGTTACAGGATTTGATCGAAATTACGCATTTAACCGCCAAGGTTAAGGTTTTGCCGGAATTTATCAATGATGCATCTTTAAGCGAAACCGACCGTGAAATGTGCAAAAAACTGAGCTCGGCGCCGATAGCGATACTCTCTAAAATATGGCAGATGCTGATTAAGGGATTGAGCGAGTTACAATATGCCGCGGTGCAGATTGACGCGCTGGAGATGATATTGATACGGATTGCCTATTCGGCCTCGCTTCCTACTCCGGCAGCCCTGCTTGAGGAATTAAAAAAAAAATCAAAACTGAAAAATAGTGCAAACGGCGGCATAATCGGCGGCGAATCGATTGTCGGCGAGGCGGAGGTATCCGACATTGTGTTGGAAAATACCGCCGATTTATTGAATTTGATGACGGCCAAAAAAGTGCCGATGCTGATGTATGCCATCAAAAACGACATATCTTTCAAATCGTTTGAACACGGGCATATCCATATTGCCGTTTCGGAAAAAGCCGATAAAAATCTGGTGTTTAATTTCCGCACGTTTTTGGAAAAAGAAACCGGCACGCCGTGGAAAATCGATATAGATTATGAACCGCTCGGAGAAACTTTGGCTTTTTTGGAAGCAAAGGAATTAAACCGAGATAAGAAAAATATCTCTGAATATCCTTTGGTAAAAGCTATACTTGATGAGTTTTCGGGTGCTAAAATAGATACAATTATTCGCAAACAGGCCGAGGAGGCGGACGATGAGGAGCCGACGGAGTTTGTGGCGGAAGAAACAATAACGGAAAACTATGAGGATTAAAAAATGTTGAATATTCAGGGAATTATGAAACAAGCACAGCAAATGCAACGCAAAATGCAGGAAACTCAGGCCAAACTCGGTCAGGAAGAGCGCGAAGGCACTTCCGGCGGCGGCCTGGTAAAGGTTGTGCTGAACGGCAAGTCGGAAATGAAAAGCTTGAACATTGATAAGTCTTTAATCAATGCCGAAGAAATCGACGTTTTGGAAGACCTTATTTTGGCGGCATACAGCGACGCGCACCAAAAAGTCGACGAGATGATGAGCGAAGGGATGAAAGAGGCCACCAACGGCGTTGGTCTGGGCGGGTTGAAGCTTCCGTTTTAGGCATTGAAAATTGCAGGGTAACGATATCGAACAACTGACGAAACTGATTGCCAAACTGCCTGCCTTGGGTGCGCGGTCAGCGCGGCGTATTGTTCTGCACCTGCTTAAAAAGAAAGAAACGTCTTTGTTGCCGCTGATTACCGCTCTGCAAAACGTGGCCGACAATATTAAAAAGTGTCCGATTTGCGGCAATTTTGACACCGAGGAACCGTGCGCGATTTGTGCCGACACGGCGCGCGATATCGAAACCATTTGCGTGGTGCAGGATGTTGCCGATTTGTGGGCGATGGAACGTGCCGGCATCTACCGCGGCCAATATCATGTTCTCGGCGGTATTCTTTCGGCTTTGGACGGTATTACTCCCGAAGACTTAAATATCGAATCGCTGTTTTTGCGCCTGAACGACCGCCGCGTTCAAGAGGTTATTCTGGCCTTGCCGGCCACTATCGACGGTCAAATAACCAATCACTATCTGCTCTCCCGCTTAAAAGAATATCCGGTAAAAGTTACCACACTTGCCCAAGGGCTTCCTCTGGGCGGGGAGTTGGATTATATGGATGATGGGACTATTCAGTTGGCTCTCTCCGCCCGCAAAGAGATTTAATGAAACGCGTCTAATGGGTTGCTGCTTGCAACTTTTTCGCTCGTGTACCTCTTTTGTACACGTCGCTTAAAAATTGCGGCGCATCGACCTCTTTATCCGCGTTTGGTTGAGGTGGGTGTTTTGTACACCGCGCGGTAAACCCTTTTTCTATCAGACTCATTCTACGGATTTTTAAGGGAGTACTGTTTGTGTACACGTCGTCAAAATTCCCCTTCGTATTAACCTAATTATCCGGATTTTTAAGGGAGTACTATCTTGTACACTGCGCCAGCGCTTATTGCGTACTTACTACATTCTACGGATTTTTAGTGAAACTGTGCGGGGTTTATCCTTCGATAATCACCACGGCAAAGGCAAATGGCATATCGTCGCTTAAGGTTATATGCAAGCGCGGGTTGGCGGTTAATTTTTGCAAATATTTGTTGGCCGTGCCGCTGATTTTAAGCATCGGTTTTCCCAATTCGTTATGTAAAATCTGGATATCGCGGAAGAAAATGCCGTCACGAAAACCGGTGCCGAGCGCTTTGGCAAAAGCCTCTTTGCCGGCATAATATTTTGCCAGCAACTCGCGGAAGCGCGGGTCTTTGGCCATGCCGTTCTTTTTAATCTCCGCCTGTTCATCGCCGCCTAAAATGCGGGCGGCAAAGTGTTGCAGATAGTCGTCGGAGTTTTGTAAACGCTCGATATTGACAATATCGTTTCCCAATCCCACAATCATTTTGCTTCTCCTTGCTTTGCTCTGCGTTGTGCACGTCTTTGTGCAATTTTATCCAGGGTTACTTTGATAACCTTAAACGAAACAAACCACGATATTATGTAATAAGGTATGCAACCGATCAACATCGGGAAAAATATCGGCCAGACATCGCGTCCGAAGTGGCTGAAATTCAAGGTCAGCAGGGCCCGACCCGCCGATTCAAAAATCCTGATGAAATTAACGTGGTCGGCGGAGGCAATATCGCCCAAAAAGAAACGGCCGGTAGAAAGTACGGCGATCCAAATAAACGGGAAAGTCCACGGGTTGCCGATGAGGGTGCCGATGGCGGAAGATACGACGTTGCCGCGGATGATCCAAGCGGTAATTGCCGCCAGAATCAGGTGAAAACCGATGAACGGCGTAAAAGATATGGCCACGCCGCAAGCAAACCCGGCGGCAATCGAATAAGGCGTTCCCTGTAATCTTTTCAGCTGGATTAATATTTTTTTGAACAATTTGTTAAAGTAACTTTTAATGCTTTCCACACATAACCTCTCTACTTGTTGGCACGGGCGACATAGCTGATGAGCTTTTCGGCGCGCATGCTTAAAATTAAGCTGTTGAGCTGCTCAACATTTTTAATTTCAATATCGAGCAGTATTTCAAAATAACTTAATGTGCGATAAGTAATATTCAAGTTGATAATATTGGCTTCGGCCTTAGCTACGATATTCGCCACTTCGGCCAGAGCCCCCGGTTCGTTGCTGAGCATCAGCTTCAGACGAGCCACGTGCTTTTCCTGTTCGGCATCAGGGCCCCAATCAACATCGAGCCAACGTTCCGGTTCGTTTTCGTAATTATGCAGCGACGGGCAATCTACGGTATGGATGGTAACGCCCTTGCCGGTGGTTACAATGCCGACAATTCGGTCGCCCGGCAGCGGGTGGCAACATCCGGCAAAATGCACGGCCATACCGTCAATAAGTCCTCGGATTTTAAGCGAATCTTTTTTGTTCTTTTCTTTTTTGTTAAATACCGGCAGTTTAATCGCACTGACAACTTTTTCCAGTTTGGATTGGCGATACGCCGGGTGCATAATTCGCAATACATCCCAACCGGTAACCAAACCTTCGCCGACTTTGGCATATACGTCATCAACCGTTTCCGCCTCAAAATTGGAGAGGTATTTAACCAGTTCTTTTTCCGAAAATTCCTGGTCTTCCGACTTAAACAATTTATCGACGATTTCTTTGCCTAGAGCGATGAATTGTTCACGTTTGTTGATACGAACATAACGGCGGATGGCGGCCTTGGCTTTGCCGGTTACCACAAAGCGGTCCCATTCCAGCGACGGGTGTTGATTTTTAGCGGTCAAGACTTCAACCTGGTCACCGTTTTGCAAAATGGTGCGCAACGGTTTGATTTCGCCGTTAATCTTGGCACCGACGCAGGTGTTGCCGACATTGGAGTGAATGGCATAAGCAAAATCAACCGGCGTTGACCCGACCGGCAAGCCGATTAAATCGCCTTTCGGCGTAAAGCAAAACACCTGGTCGTTATACATTTCGAGCTTAGTGTTTTCCAAAAACTCGTCCGGATTTTGCGCCTGATCGAGAATTTCCAACAACTCGCGTACCCAGCGGAAGTTTTTGCCTTCGGTGTGTTGTCCCTGTTTATACGCCCAGTGGGCGGCCACACCTTTTTCGTTGACTTCGTGCATTTCGTATGTGCGGATTTGCACCTCAATTCGTACGTCAAACGGCCCGATAACACCGGTATGCAACGATTGATAACCGTTAGGTTTCGGGGTGGAAATATAGTCTTTGAAGCGGCGCGGCACCATGTGATATTTGCTGTGGATTATGCCGAGTGCCTGATAGCAATCGGCCACGGTATCAACACAAATACGAAACGCCATAATGTCGGACAATTGTTCAAATGAAGCGTTTTTCAGCTGCATTTTGCGCCAAATGGAATACGGAGCTTTTTCGCGGCCGGTAATGGTACAATGTACACCGTTGTCTTCCATATCTTTTTCGAGTTGCTTGATGATTTTCGGTACCACGTCGTTGCCTTGTTCGCGCAAGAAGTTCAAACGCGTAACAATCGAATCGTGGGCATCTTTATAGAGCTCGGCAAAGGCGATTTCATCCATCTCCTCTTTGAGTTCTTCCATACCGATACGCTCGGCCAGCGGCGCATAAATATCAAGTGTTTCGCGGGCAATACGGGCGCGCTTTTCCGGCGGGCAGAATTTAAGAGTGCGCATATTATGCAGACGGTCGGCCAGTTTAATCAGCAATACGCGGATATCTTCCGACATCGCCAGCAACAGTTTGCGGAAGTTTTCCGCCTGTTTACTGGAGCCGGATTTATGCTCTAACATAGCGAGTTTGGTCAGGCCGTCAACCAGTTGTGCCACTTGGTCGCCGAACAGCTCTTTGATTTCTTCGAGAGTGGTGTCGGTATCTTCTACCGTGTCGTGCAAAAGGGCGGCGATGATGGAAGCCGAATCCAACCTGTATTTGGTCAGAATACCGGCAACTTCAATCGGGTGCGAATAATAAGGGTCGCCGGAGGTACGCAGCTGCGAGCCGTGTTTTTTTAAGGCAAAAACATAGGCGCGATTGAGCGCGTCTTCGTCCGCATACGGATCGTAAGACTTTACCAAATCCACCAACTCATATTGCCGCAGCATATCGTTATCCCTAAATAAAAAAGCAAAACATACCATACTTATATAATATGTTTTGCTTTAATAAAAGTTAAATTTGTTAATTTTTTATTCTAAATCATCCATATCTTCGTCGTACGATTCATCTCCGAAATCGGCACCGTCGTCAAAATCAATATCATCAACGTCGGCATCCAGGTCCAGATTATCGTCATCGTCGCTGCCGTCATGGATTTGCATAACATTGTT
>JAEEMQ010000035.1 GCA_016283295.1 Alphaproteobacteria bacterium | reverse complement strand
TTTCCATCAACGCGGCACTCCACATCAACCGCAAATGGGTTGAAAAACTCTGCCGCGGCATTGTGGTTCCGGAGTTGCAGGAGCTCATCGATTTGCAGGATATTGACGGCCTGCCGTTGTTCAAGCGTTTGCAGCTGAACTTCAAGCTCGGTCGCGACGATGTGCACGAGGATTGCGACGAAACTCTGATTGAGTTGCAACACCGTCTCAATCGCAGGTTCATCCTATCTTGCAACGAGAGCAACGAGCGTCTGGTGCGTAAGCTTTATTTGCTGGGCTTGCACTTCGATTGTCTCTATGACTCATCGTTCGGTACGGGTATTACTCCTGTTTCTCGCGAGGCTCCGCTGTTTGCGGATATTCTGCAAGGGTATGCCGGCGGCATTACTCCCAGAAACGTATCCACGGAACTGAGCCGAATTGCCTACGCCGTAGACCATGCACCGTCTGTCGGTAATATGTACATTGACGCCCAGAAGGGCCTTGAAGATGAGCAGTCGCACCTGTCACTCGATAAGTGCAGCCGCTATCTTGCCAATGCCTCTTACTGGTACAAGCAGTATCGTCACATGAGAGGTCGTTGATTGTTGAATCAAAAAAATCAGAACTATGGAATTTTTCCTCTCCGCCTATTTTCTGGGCATTTTGATAATGTCGGGAGCTTGTTGCTTCTTTTTGGCCGTGTTTTTCACAAGCTGGTATGCCGGTCCGCCGCGCCGCTTTTGGACTTCACGACTGACTTATGAAGATGACCCCGACCAACAGTCCTTCGTACGTGCCACATGGTCAGCAGCCTGGATTTTAGCCATTATCGGCTCGTTCATCGTTGCTTACAACCACCCTAAGGTGATTCACGCGCCGTATGACATTCTTTTGCAAACGGCCTATGGAGTGTTACTTATCTGGTTGATGTCCAAAGCGATTGTCGCCTTCTGCATTTTTCTGCAGCGTATCTGGTTTGTGCTGTTAAGAGTAAAGAACTGGATGTTCCACGGAAAGCCGCTGTTTCCGAGATGCGAGAAACTGCATTCGCTTAAGCGTTAAGTAAAAAACCGTCGGTTAACTACCGGCGGTTTTCGCTTTTTAAAATCGGTGCAATTAAAGCGCTATCGACCACAAGCCGTGCAAATTGCAAAATTCGTACGCTTTAAGCGGCTTATCGTCGGCGGAAATATAAAAATCCGCGGCCGGCGCTTCTTCGGGATGCAGATATTTAATCTGTACGCCGTTTGCCGTTTCCAGCACAATCCACTCTATGTAGTGAGCGGCAATCATCGGATGAGCCACGCTGCCGACGGCAATATGTACTTTTCCGCCGTCGCTGGTTACGGCCGGCACGTGCTTTTCTACGGCGGCATCTACCGTGTTTTCGGTCAGTTTTTCCATTTCTTCACCGCAGCAAATCATCGGTACTCCCGATTTGTGCATCATCATAACCAGATTGCCGCAGTGTTTGCATCTGTAAAATTCCATTAATTTTCTCCTTCAGGCAGTTGTTTATTTTTAGTGCAATAATCATTTTGTTGTAAATAATACATCAAGGCGATATCGGCATCGCGCACCTCTTTCGGACGCTCGTCAAGCGGTAAATCTTCATCATTATACTTGGCCACGATGTCTTTGAAATACGGCAACAGCTCCTCAACGTCACCTTGCGGCACCCGACAGGTATAACCGTAATCTTGCCCCACATTTTCAAAATCAAGCCACAGATTGTTCTTCAAATAGATAATACAGGTATTATCCTTATATTCGGCATTAAGGCCGCGGGTAACCGAAGCATCGGACAATTTTTCGTTTTCTTCAAGCCCGATATATTCTTGTTTGTCGGCACAGCTGCTTAACGCATAAATCAGCCCGTCGTACATATACTTCGGAAAATATTTGTAACGTGCCACGTCTTTATTTTTAACCAGAATTTCCATATCGTCAAATCCGTGAACGTTGGCCAGCAGGGTTTTCTCCACATTAAGCTCATAATGCCCGTATTTAAGATAGCAGTTTTTACCATTTTCGCCGACGATTTCCAGCGATATTCTGCCGCGTACCGCTTTATCGGGACGACAAGAGACAAGCGATTCCATAAATTCCGGATCAAACACGTCCAGCTGAATTTCAATTTCCGGCTGAGTTATGCTTTTTTCCGGCAGTTGGTTAACGTCCGGCGGTACCATGATATCCCCCTTCGGCGTACCGTCGGTGTTTTGCAAAACGCTGATATCAGGCGTATTTTCGGCAGCCGGAGCAGCGGCCGCATCGGCGGCGACATTGGCAGTAGCATCAGCGGCGGTATCGGTTTTTATTTCCGCATCTTGTGCCGGCTCATTTACGTCTTTTTCAACCGCAACGGCCGGACGCGGTTGTTGTGTCACCAACAGAGCTCTGTTATCAACATGGTCGTCGTCATCGCCCAACATTCTCTGCGGTATTTGAGCCTGCGCCGAAAATACCGTCGCACCGACGCCCAACAACAAACACATCGCCAATTTACCGTACATTTGCCGCATTTTATCCTCCTTAAGATGTTTAATCTCAAGCAACAGTATAATAAAATATATCATAAAAATACAACATTTTTATCATTTTATACATAAAAAGAAAGGAGCCGTCATAAATAAACGCTCCTTCCTTCCGCCTTGTTGAGATTGCCGCAACGGCCAAAGATAATACGCAACATTCGGCAAATCTGACAACACAGGCCTGACACGCAGCATATCCGGTAAAATAATTGTTATAATTATTTAATCTGTTACGATGCTTATGTGCCGTTTCTCAACGCCTGTTTAGAGTTTAATTGCTTAAAAACATCACAATCCGTTAAGAACGACATCAATATATGGCGACATCCGCCTTTTTCAATCATTCCCCGACCAAAGAACATATTTTGCTTGCAAGATTATGACAAATATGGTACATTTTAGCGGCTGAAAGGAATAAAATGTCTGTTGCTTACAAAGAAACCATAAAAAAAGAACGCTGGGGATATAAGGAACTGGTGCGCCGGTATGATAACGGCGACATCGAGGAACTTTGTACCGAATACGACCAGCGCCGTCAATGCGACAGAATCGTCAACCGCACCGTTAAACATCCCGACGGCTCCGAAGAAAGTTATGACCAATGGGACCGACTGGAACATCAGATTTTAAGCGACGGCACCGCACTCGGCTACAATAACGGCATTTTACATACCAAATATTTTCCCGACGGCTCTATGCAAAACTTTTATGAAAACGGCAATGTTTCATTTTATAAAAGTGCCGACAAAAACTTGCTTATCTATTACGGTGAAAACGGCAAAATTACTTTAAAAGAGGACCATGCCAAAAAACATTTTATTGCTTACGCTCCGTCCGGCGATATCAAATACGAATTTTCGCCCGAAAAGACCTATATAAACCTTGAATATATCAAGTCTTTCAAGCTCGGGATCAAAGACCGCAACAAAGAAAATCACTGGGTTGAAAACACCGCGCTTACTCCGGCTAAAAAGACCGTTTTTATCTTTGGCGGAGATGCAACTTATAATGCCAAAGAAGCTAACGGATACTTAAATCAAGTTATAGATATTTTCGGATTATCCGACGAACAAATCGGCGACATACAGCTTGTTTCCTGCTATCGGCAGAAGACAATTGATACATTTGCCCATTATTTGGAAAAAACTCAAGACAATTTCAATGTCGAAAATTTCAAAGCGGAAATTCGGCGGCGCGAAATATTGTTGAAGCTTATGCCGTTTATGGCGCAAAAAATCGATAACGTTTGGGAGCGTATTCCGCCGCGGCAATTATATGCCAATTTCCGCAACCTGATGCTGATGAGCCATTGTTACGGCGCCCGGGATATTTGCACGGTGGCCGATGTTTTGCGGCAAACCATGGATAAACTCGGCTATAATCCCGAAGTGCAAAAACACGCTTTGCAGCAAGTCGTTTGCATAACCAACAACACTCAACGCGAATTTAACGACAATACCGGCTTTACCGTCTTTCATCGCTATTCGGTATATGACGGACAATGGAAAAAACAATATGACAAGCATTATTCCGACGATTATCCGGTGTTTCTGGAAGATTATCCGGCCTTTCGGCAATATAAAAAATCCAAAGCCGCTTTCGTTAACCTGCATAAAAACGAGATGTTACTGGTCTTCAACAAGGTTTTGCATTATCAATGCGATAAAGACGAGCATAACTGCGCCTTTTGGACGGTTGATAAAAAAATGTTGAGTCCGGCCGGCAAAATGCAGGCTGAGCTTATCAAATGCCTGGGGCGGCATTGGCTGAACGGCAACGGCGAAATAACGAGTGCCGTCGAATTTATGAAACAAAGCGTGCAAGACTTAAAACTGCGGCAACAGATATCCGCCGCACTCATTGCCGGACGCAAGTTGCAAAAAGATAAAAACAATCCGCTGCTTAATCATTTAATTTTACACTCGGCTTATGAAAAATACAAAAGCACGGGATATCCGGCGGAAAAACACGGCGCCTGGAAGCTGTTGTCGGAACAGGCTAAAAAAGACACTCCGCAAGAAAAATGTACGGGACTGTATTTGGATGTGTTGCTTAACCTTAAGGCGCGCGGCTAACCTTTATATTCAGACTTAAGTTTTGACCAGATATTGGTGTCGACGAATATATTTTCGGTCGGCGAAGTTCGGTCTTGCCGCAAAACACCGTCAAGGTGGTATCCGGCCCTCGCAGCCACATTGGCCGAGCGGGTATTGCGCGTGTCGTTAATGATGATAATACGGTTAAAATCACGGGTAAACACCTCTTTTTCCAGCAATTTAACCGCCTCGTTCATATAGCCGTGACCGACTTCGGAAGAGCGCAACCAATAGCCGATTTCGCCGCTTTTCCAGCCGGTATTGACTTTCATAAAATCAATCGAACCGAGTAGCTTTTCGTCGGCTTTTTTTCTGACAATATAGGCATAGCCGATTTTTTCCCGCCAATTCTTTTCGCACCAGTTCAACAGCCAGCCGAATTCATCTTCCGCTTTTTTGTTTTCAAGCGCCCACGGCAACCACGGCAACAAATCGGTGCGCGATTCATTAACTGCCGCAATTAATTCCTCGGCCAGCTTAAAAGTGGCGCGGGCCCGTTTTAATACAATTCTTTCTCCCTGAACTGTGTGCGGAAAATTCATTTTTACCTCCTCTGTTGTTTCAGCTTGTTTATTGTATTTTAAATATGCAGAATTGGCAACAAAAAATTTACCGAATATTGATATTTGTATGCCATAATGGCGTTGTTTGAATAAGGAGACAGATATGTCGGAACATCATCACGAAACATGCGAACATCATCACGAAGTCAGCGAAAAATCGGTAAAATTGCTGATACTTTCGTTTGTTATCAATATGCTGCTGTCGCTGGCCGAGATTATCGGTGGAATTATTGCCGGCAGCGTGGCGCTGATTGGCGATGCTTTGCATAATACCTCGGACGCGCTGTCGATTTTGATTGCGGTGATTGCTTATAAAATCGGGCACCGCAAAGCCTCACCCAAATATACTTACGGCTTTAAGCGCGCAGAGATTATCGGCGGCTTCGTTAACCTGATTTTGCTGTTTATCTCCGGTTGTTATTTGCTGGTTGAAGGTATCGAACGCCTGATTGCCCCGCAACCGATTGACGGTATGCTGATTGTGGTTATTTCGGTTTTGGCGCTGATTATCGATACGGCAACCGCCAAAATTTCGCACCGACACGCTCATCACAATACCAATATGCGGATGGTATTCATTCATAATCTGGCCGATGCGCTGGGCTCGGTCGGCGTAATCGTTTCGGGGCTGTGTGTGATGTGGTTTGATATTTATCGTCTCGACGGGATAATCGCCCTCCTTATTGCCGGCTATATGATTTTTCAGGCGGTGGTATCGTTCCCGAAAATCGTCAATATTCTGATGAATGCCGCGCCGGAACATCTTAATCAAGACGAGATTATTAAGGCCGTCTGCACCGTAAAAGGAGTACGCAACGTTCATCATATCCATCTGTGGAGTGTGAGCGAACACGCGGTTTCGCTCGAGTGTCATGTAGAAACCGACAACCCGGATGCGGCCGCCGAAATATCACATCTGCTGGCGGAAAAATTCGACATTCATCACAGCACTATTCAAACCGAAAGCGGTCATAACTGCCGCGAGTGCGAACTTTAGAAATTATTGCGTTCCACGTCCAAAAAATAATTGACGGTAGCTTCTTCCAAAGCTCCGGTTGCCGGCTTGTCGCAAACAATAATTCCGTGCGGATGGCGTTGTAGTGCCGAGATAGTCCAAACATGGCTGATACCGCCCTCAATTCCGTGTTTCAGCGCCCGGGCTTTGTTGTCTCCGGTAGCCAAAATCATTACTTCCTCGGCATCCATAATCGTGGCCACTCCAACCGTCAGCGCCATGGTCGGTACTTTGGATAAATCACCGTCAAAAAAGCGCGAATTGGCCTTAATCGTGCTTTCGGTCAGAGTTTTTACCCTGGTGCGCGAACACAGCGACGAAAATGGCTCGTTAAAGGCAATATGCCCGTCCTCGCCCACACCGCCGATAAACAAATGCACTCCGCCGGCTTCTTTGATAGCCAGCTCGTAGTTGCGGCATTCTTTGGCAAAATCCTTGGTCATACCGTCGAGAATATGAATATTTTTGCGTTGAATATCAATGTGATTAAAGAAATTTTCAAACATAAAATAATGATAGCTTTGCGGATGCGAAGGCTCCAAACCGATATATTCATCCATATTAAACGTAACCACGTTTGCAAAAGAAACCTTACCGGCCTTGTTGAGTTTAATCAGTTCGGCATACATTCCGAGCGGAGTTGAACCGGTCGGCAACCCGAGCACAAACGGCTTTTTTGCCGTCGGCCGAAAATGATTGATTTTATATGCCACATATTGTGCCGCCCATTCGGCAACATTTTGTTTATCTTCTTTAATAATTACTCTCATGGCACTATCCTTATAATGTTTAATACCATAATCAATAACATCAAAATAAGCAAAAGTAAACATCTTTTAGCGTCATACTGAGGCAAAGCCGAAGTATCCATTCGTTCCGCTGGAACGAACAACACCGGAGGTGTTGCCGGATCCTTCACAACGACACTAATGTGTCTGTTCAGGATGACGATGATGAAAAGGATTTCAACAAAGCCGTTTAATATAAACAAAATTTTCGATTTTTGTATTGACATTTTTTTGGCAAAATATTAAAATACCCCTGTTTTATGTATAATGATATTCTATAATTGATTTATTATTTATTGAATTGGGTTTATAGTGGCCTGATGATAAATTTAAGGTAAGTCAAGCTTGATGTTCGTTAGAGTAAAGCAGATTGTCTGTCTGGCGGCTGCTTTACGGCAGTTGTTATGTTTCCTCAGACAATCTTCACTAATTTTTGCCTATGGGAAACAGGGCGAGACTTCCAAAATTTTACATTATGGATTCTACAAAAATGTTTGCACCGAATATGGTGCCTGTTTCAACCGTGTGCAGTTACATTGTGTATTACACCGGTGCAATCTTCTGGTTTTTAGTGCTTTTCAACCCACTCTCGATTTTCTTGATTAATCTCTTCAAACCTTCTTTGTCGGCCAAAATGGCGCACAGCAAAACCTATTGCGGCGACACAATCTGCGGGTTCTACACTTATTTGGCTCTCAAATGGCCTTTTAAGTGGGCAAAATGGTGGATTCCGCTGGATAAACTGCGCGACTACACCGTCAGAGAACAGGAAATCTACTTCAACGATGTGCATCGCGGCAAGGAAGTTCTGTGGGCATTAAGTCCGGAGGCTTGGGCAAGGCTGATGAAAAACATCTACGCCTACCCGTTCAAGGTATTGGCCGACGGCATGCGAGAACGCAACGATTTGTTTGCAGCGCTGCTTGACCTGACTTCTAAGGAAGGTAAGGAGCGTGAGCTCTTAAAGCAGTATATGCACTACGGAGCATTACCGAAGCCGCAGATGGAAATTCTGGTGGACAATGTGCGCAAGGAAAGTTCTCAAGGCAAGCACGAGGTTCTGTTCCGCATTTTGTGCGATTATATCGAGCGTTGCGGTTTCAGCAAGGAAATGACGGAGAGAATCCTCAACGACGACGCGGCATCGCAGTTGCTCAAAGATGAAGTTGCCGACAGCCTTACGGCTCACAATCAGCGCGTTCAGACCAAGAATCTGTTTAACCTGAGCACGCTTGAGCAGGTCGAGGCCTGGCAGAAATTCTGCGAAACCAACAAGAGGATTCATCCCATGGCCCAGCAGGAAATGAGCCTCAATCAGTACGCCATGTTCCACAAGCTCGGTCACTCGCTGGATGCCGGCGCAATCGCCTATCTGCTGTGGCACCGCGACGAGAAGATGGCTGAGCTGATTTTCCGCACCGAGCCGAAGTTCGGCATTCTCGATGAAAAAATCGAGTTTGTGTTGCGCAAGCACGAGGGCTTCAACCTGCTGTTGCAGGATGTCATCAAAGACACCGAGGAAGATTTGCGTAAGCGTATCTCCGACCGCGAGGAGCTGAGCATCGAGCAGATGAACAAGATGTTTGATGTTCCGTCGGCTGCCGAGTTGGTATGTGATTACATTGCCTTCCATCCGCTGCCGGACGACCTGCAGACACGGATGCTGGCATTACCGAACGCCTCTACGCTCATCAATCTTTATGATATGAGAGAGCAGAGCGACGGTGAGCGCTATCATCTCCTTCCGGAGTTGCGTGAAACGGCCAAAGAAAACAAGTGGATGTAATTATCCGCTACCCGCAACAAAGCTGTCGGAGTAAAATCCGACGGCTTTTTTGTTGCCCGTTTTCTGAGTATAACCCTTGACACCAAAAAAATTTTTCTTTATGGTATGCGCTGGAAAATATATAATTATAACAGCGAATTATTGACTTAAAATAACATAATTATGAAAAAAGAAATGACATTTACGGCGGCTACCGCAATTTTATTTGTTGCCGTTGCCGCGGTGGCTTTGTTTGTGTGGCACTCGTGGTATTTATACTGCGGTGCGGTTCTTACCGGTTATGCGGCTCTTACGCTTCTGACCGTCATCTTAAATCGTTCGCTCAATGTTGAGTATCACTACTTCGGGCAATACATTAACGACAAAAGCCGTTTTTACGGTGTTATTGCCGGTTGTTACGCAGTAGTTTGTTTGCTTAACGTTGTTTTATCGCTTGCGGCACAAGGTTCGACAGATACGCGTTTATTGCTTACGCTTCTGAACATGGTAACCGCCTGGAGCTTCCTGATTTTCACAATATATTGTTGTGAAGGTAAGGATTGGTACTTGTGGTTTATCAAAGCGATGTGCTGACTGAGCGGTTATACGTTAAACATTAAAACTTTGAAAGTAATATAATAAAGCATGATAAAATGCCGAAAGCAGACCGCGCAAGAGAGGTCTGTACGGCAGAAACGGGCTTTACGAGCAGACCCGAAACGTGTGATATGAACGACCAGGATTTTCGGTTGCTGGTTTCCGGATTGGATAATCTCTAAAAATTCAGGCGTATGATTACAGACAGAAGAAAAGCGGTGTTGCATTTAGCTGAAATACAGCACGGTGATTGGAGCGATATACAATCTTTGATTGCTCCGGAGCTACTGGAAAAGTTCCGTATCTTGGGTTTTATCCGCCACGAAGGAGAAAAATGGCAAATTACCTCTATCGGTATTAAACAGTCATTGTTCTATCGTGAGCCGACCGCCGAAGAACGCGAACAAGGCCGTCAAATGTGTGAATTAAATATACTTTAAATTCCGGGTTTATGACAGAAATAGGTATAAATGAGGTTAGGAATATTCTGCTGGAGGTGCTTAGCGGATATACCGGGCTTTGTGAAGGTATTGCAAGCATGCAGGACGAGAAGTTGCTGAAGATAAATCTTCGTGACGAGTTCGGCATGGACTCGCTGGACTTCGAAGATATGTTCGACGAACTCTATGAGCTCTACGGTATAGCCGTTGATATGCATAATCAGCCGGCTCGGTTTTCCTTCAAAAACGAACCGACCGTTGAGAACTTTATCGAAACGGTTAACTATCATCTGAAGCTCGGTGCGTAAACCATAAGAAAATCCGTTTGAGGCTGATAACCTCAAGCGGATTTTTTTGTATCAAAACAAAAAAATAATTCTTGCTTTTTCCGAATTATTCATTTATATTTGCCCACAAATTCAATTATTTATTTATTTTTAGCTTATGAAAAACGTCAATGTAATCCTTCTCTGTTTGATGAGAAAAAAACGAGGTAATTGGGAAAAGACCCAAGAAATTATCGGTCATGAAATTATGACAAAGTTTGAGTCTGCCGGCTATTTAAGTCGTATCGGTAACGAATGGCAAATTAGTCCGCAAGGACGAGCTAT
Organism: Alphaproteobacteria bacterium; assembly: GCA_016283295.1. Lineage (GTDB taxonomy): Bacteria > Pseudomonadota > Alphaproteobacteria > RF32 > CAG-239 > RUG410. The sequence goes on along the minus strand of JAEEMQ010000035.1, from coordinate 19,809 downwards.
GGCCGTGCGAGCCGTGTTTTCTTGTAATTGTTTTTGAAACTGAAGCGGTTATTTTAATTATGAAGTTTTCTATTATTATCCCAAATATTTATTTATGAAACAAAGTATTGCAAAAAACGGCAAAACAGCCGAAAATCATTGGTTTACGCCGGAAATTACGGCGATGATGGACAACATTATGAAAGAAAAATGGTTTGTCCGTGAGGTTATATACCCTAAGGAAATCAAGGGGTGTGAAATCTTTGACTATAACGGCTGCATGCGGCTGTATCACAATTCTGCCCGCTTCTTTGCCCTCGACGGCGAGAAGTTGAATTCCGAGGCCGGTAAATATTGCAATTTGAATGTCGACTTTTTCAGCGCCGAGAAAATCATTATTCAACAGCGTGATGAAGCGGCGTTTGATCATTGGTGCAACAGCGACCCGTTTGAGCTGACATCGCTCTGGCCGGAAAGGCAGTTGGTTATTGCCGCCCGCCACGACACCAAACAGCTTATCGCTTTTGCGCCGGTCTTTGTGGTGTGTACTCCCGAACTTCACGCCACCGTGGATATGAGAAAGTCCTTTAGTTTTGAAAAGGAATTCAATATCTATCGGAATCGCGCGGAAAAAAGTTTCGGCAAGGAAGCACCCTCAGAACCTATGTCGTTTCTGAAGAATTCGTATGACTTATCGAATTGGCTTAAAATTCACTGTTACTAGATTTGAGAAAACCGCTTGAAGCTAAAGACTTCAGGCGGTTTCTTTGCCTTTTTGAAAGATTTTGCCCTGAATAATCGTATACAATACATTGAGTTTTTCGCTCAAAATCGTAATATCGGCATCATATCCCGGCGCAATCACTCCCAAATGGTCCTGCTTCATAATCCGCGCCGGATTGGTTGAGGCCATGTGCACCGCCTGTTCCAAACTCAGCCCGTACGAAACGATATTGCGCACGCTGTCAAGCATAGTCAGCGCCGAACCGGCAATTGCATCATCGGATTTACGATAGAAGCATTGGTCGAGATATACCTCCTCCCCGTTGGCTATCAGCGGCTTGGTTTTCTGCTTGGTCGGCTTCAAGGCATCGGTTACCAAAACCACCTTATCCAGTGACTTGCAAGTCAACAAAAATTTAATTATTTCCGGGTTGATATGAATACCGTCGGCAATAACTTCGCACGATAGTTCCGGGTGGATAAACACCGCCCCCACCGTTCCCGGGTCGCGATGATGCATACGGCTCATGGCATTAAACAGATGCGTAACGTGCATAATCCGTGCCTGCATAGCCTCAATCATCTGCTTATAAGTGGCGTTGGTGTGTCCGGCCTGTAACACAATGCCTTTAGAAAGACAATAGAGCGCCAACTCGCGCATATTATGCAATTCCGGCGCCACCGTCATATTGACTATATGCCCCTCGGAAGCCTCCCATAACGCATCCATCAAATCCAAATCCACCGGACTGACGCCGTCGGGCGATTGTGCTCCCAAACGTTGCGGCGAAATAAACGGTCCTTCGAGATGAATCCCCAAAATCCGCGCGCCTTTTTCGCGTCCCATTGCCTTAACAATCGCCTTAATGCCGCGAATCATCTGCACTTTGTTGCCGGAATACAGCGTCGGAATAAACGAGGTCACGCCGTAGTGCAACAAACCTTCCGACATTTTGAGTATGGACTTATCCGAGCAATCTTCGGTACCGTATCCGCCAAAGCCGTGAATATGCGTATCCACAAACCCCGGCATTACATTAGCACCTTTGGCATCGATAAAATTCGTATCCGCCTTGAAGACTTTTTTATCAAAGCGTTCTTCGTTAAAAACATCAATGATTTTATTTTGCTTAATCAGCACGGCGCAATTCTGCATACGCGAATATCCGTTAAACACCGTGGCATTATGAATACAAGTTGCGGCAACCATATTATCCCTCCCTGTTAAGTGCTTTATATCACTCAAAACTTTATTTTACAACCCTTTTGTTTTGTTGCCGCAAAACACCTACAATATAAGGTTTTTGCAACCGTATGATTTTTCCCGCGAATTTAACCATATATTAATACTAAAAAACTATATTTTAGGGAGTAATTACGAAATACAAGGATACTGAAATGAAGTATACTCGCACCGCTCTCGGTTTGCTTAGTCGCCAATATCGCAGTGTTTTGAAAAAATGCTTCCTGATTAACCTCGGACTTTTTGCTCTGACACTACCGGTTGAGGCCGCACCGCAAACAGCTGCCGGCAATAATAATTTGCTGACCCAGGGAGCTGCGGAAAGCACGGCGGAAATTACCGAAACCTACCAAAACCGTCACAAACTTACCTCCGATTTTGCGGGCGTGGCCCAAGGCGGTGCGATTTATAACGGTGTAAACATTACCGTTACCTTTACCGATTCCGGCTTTATTGCCAATGATGTCATCGGTACGAATTTCTTTCCGACGGTGCAAGGCGGTGCCATTTATAACCTCGGTAATATCACGGATATCAGTAACACCTCTTTTAACGACAACTTTGCCAAATCGGAACAAAGCCGCCAAAGCGTTACCTCCGGCGGTGCCATCAATACTTTTAAGGGTGAAGGTTCCAATGCAAGCTACACCGGTATCGCCAAGATAACCAATTCTTCCTTTCTGCGCAACTATGTTCAAAACTATTCCGGCGCTTACGGCGGCGCCATTTCGGCCGGCGAAGGGCTAATCGGTAATATCAGCGGCACTTCTTTTCAACAAAACTATGCTGCTTCTTCCACCGATTTTGCTTACGGCGGTGCCATCAAAAACAGCGGTATTATCAATTCGCTCGGCGGCAGTTTTTCGCAAAACTACGTATCGGCCAAAACTTATGCTCGCGGCGGCGCAATCTATAACGAGCGCAACGAAGGCGACGGCGTATCGATTATTTTCACCAACGATGACACGGCCGACATCAAAAGCATTACCGCCAATTTCAGCAGCAACTATGCGCAAGCCGTCAATAAAAGCGCTCTCGGCGGTGCAATTTACAACACGGCCATAATCGGGGCAATCAACGGCAATTTCAGCGGCAACTATGCAACCTCTGCCAACAGTTATGCGTCCGGCGGTGCGGTTTATATCGGCTATACTTCGCTGACAAACGGCGGCAGTACCACCCGCTATAACAGCAAAATTACTTCTCTTACCGGCGATTTTACCAACAACTATGCCAGCGGCACAAGCGCGGCCGGCGGTGCGATTTATAACCAGGGAACGCTGGCAATCAGCGGTATTCAGGGCACTTTCAGCGGCAACAGCGTTACCGCAACTTCCGATTATGCTTACGGCGGCGCCATATATAACGGCGAAAATGCCGAAATTACCGTCAATAACTCAACTTTCAGCAATAACCGCGCCAACTCGAACAGTGCGGCTAATGCCTACGGCGGCGCCGTTTATAATGAAGGAAAAATCACTTTCGGCGGCACCAATACATTTTCCGACAACTATCAGCAGGCCGCCGCAACCAAAACCTTTAACGGTATTTATAATAAAGGCAATATCATCGTCAGCGCCGACGGTACACTCAATATCAATGACGGCATCGGCGGCAACAACGGTACCTTTACCTTAAACAGCGGAGCCAAAATCAACTTAAATGCGGTTATGGAAGGCAACAGCTTAACCATGAACGGCGGTTCGGTTGTTTACGGCTCATATATTCCGAGCGGCAGCAGTAAAACTTACGGTAATTTAAATTTGTCGGCCCTGACCGTAAATTCAGGCAGTAATTTACTCAACAGCGTAAACTCCTATATTGCCAATTCCAACTTAGGTACGGTAAAATTAAGTACGGATTTGGGTTACACTCTTGATATTAATACCGTCGACAAAACCGCGGATAATCTGATTATCGGCAGCGTGGCATCCGGCTCTACCGGCAAAATTGCACTAAACGGCTTCAATGTTACGAGCGGTTCGGCTTTGGCCGATATAACCGATAAAAACTTCAAGGTAAAGATATTACAGGCTCCGAATAATAATATTCAGCTATCGCTCAGCAATGCGGCCGCGACCCAGCTCGGCGGCGAACGGGTTGTGGAATCGCACACGACAACAAATACCGATGTTGTTCAGGCGGCCACGAACTGGGGTGATGTATATCAAACGCATACCACCGTCGACAACACCTACGGGCAGTTAGGCCTGGCGACTACTACCACCACCAATGACTCCGTCGGTATGAATATTACGCGGAACACCTCCAATACGACTCACACCTCGTTGGGCGACACTCTGGTTTTGGTTAATGCTGATACGACGTACGCCAACAAAACTTTTTCGGCAACAAATGCCAACAAAAATTATACCTTAAGCGATAACTTAACCGCGACCAAAGGGAATCTGACCGTTAACGGACTGAGCAAAGATACTTCCACCCTTAATTTGAACGGCAAAACCGGCTTTAATGTCGGCAGCGGCGCCAGTTTGAGCTTAAACAACCTGACCTTGAGTGGCGGCAGCGGTTCAACCGTAACCAACAGCAGTACCTTAAACGTCAGCAATTCCGCCATAGCAAACAGCATAACGCTGAACAATAGCGGCAATTTAAATTTGAACGGCAATAACGCCGTCAATACGGCCGTCAACGGCGCCGACGGTGCCATAACCGTCAGCAACGGCGACAACCGGTTGAATGCTACAGCCACTCAGAAAAATCTGACTGTCAACAGCGGCGCCACTTTGATATCCTCCGCCGACAATCTGGCCATTACCAACACCATCAACAACAACGGCACATTGCAGCTTTCCGGCGGCACTTTATCACAATCGGTCAGCGGCAGCGGTTCTACCGAATTATCCGGCAACACCGCTCTGGCAGCCGGTAAAACCATAACTTCAAGCGGGCTCAATATCGGCACCAAAACCCTGACCGTAAACAACACCGCCAACGGTGCGATTAATGTAAGTTCGTTCAGTAACACCGGTGCTTCGGGGTTAAATTTGGCTAACAACACCATTCAAACGGCAACACTCGGCACCGTAAATTTAGCCGGTAATTTGAATTATACCTTGGATATCAACACCGCCAATAAAACCGCGGATAAGCTGATTATCGGCGGGGTTGCCGCAGGTTCGAGCGGCAAGGTCAGCATAAGCGGGTTCAATCTCACGAGCGGTACGGCTTTGGCCGATATAACCGATATAAACTTCAAGGTGCAGGTATTACAGGCTCCGAACAATAACATTCAGCTGGTATTGAGTGATAATGCCGCGACCCAGCTCGGCGGCGAACGCCTGATTGATTCGCAGACCACTCACACCGAGGCAACGATTAAGCAGACAACCGGTTGGGGCGATGTTTATCAGACCACCACCACCGTAACAGATACTTACGGTATATTGGATTTGGCCACCACTAATACCACCTTTGATTCCATCGGAATGCGGCAAACACGCCAAACCACCGACACCAGTTATGATTCCATGGGCGATACTTTGGTTTTGGTAAACGCCGATACGACCAATGCCGTTAAATATTTTAATGCGACGAATGATAATCCGAATTACACCCTCGGCAACAATTTATCCGCCACCAAAGGGAGTTTAACCGTCAACGGTTTGGGTAAAGACACTTCCACTCTTAATTTGAACGGCAAAAACGGTTTTAATGTCGGCAGCGGCGCAAGTTTAAGCTTAAATAATCTGAGTTTAAGCGGCGGCAGCGGTTCAACCGTAACCAACAGCAGTAATTTTAACGTAAACAACTCGGCAATAGCAAACAGCATTACCGTCAACAATAGCGGCACCATGACGCTGAGCGGCAGTAACACTTTCAACAGCACCGTCAACGGAACCGGTTCTACGACCGTAAACGGCGGAACAACAGTTCTCAACGCCGCCATGACCCAAAATAATTTAGCCGTTAATAACGGCGCGACGTTAACAACTTCTGCAACCAATTTAGCGATTGCCAACACAATCACCCTTGATGCGTCAGGTAAATTACAGCTTACCGGCGGCACTCTTTCGCAATCGGTAAACGGCGGATCAGAGGTTGATATAGGCGGTAATGTTTCGTTGGCATCAGGAAAAAGCATCACTACTTCTACCCTTAATTTAGGCACCGGCAAACTGACTGCTGATGAAAGCTCGCTCCATATAACAACACTTACCAACGATGGAAATTCCGCCTTAGATATTGCCGACGGCAGCGTCGGCACTTTGGCCGTAAACCAAAACATTATCCTGAACGGTAATCTGACTACCGGAATTGATATTGATTTAGATAATAATACCGCCGATAAAATTTCCGGAAGTGTGGGCAATCTTTCCACCGGCAAAGTCGTTTTGGACAGTTTCAATGTTTTGGGTACGACTTCATTTGCCGATGTTACCGATAAAGACTTTAAAATCCAGATACTGCAACTCAATAATTCGCCGACAGAATTGCAACTTGATTTGAGTAACAACGCCCTCTCCCAACTCGGCGACGAACGGGTGGTTCAAACCGATATTGATATAGAATACGATGAAATTAAAGAAACTACTTTATGGAGCGATATCTATCAGACCCACACTACGGTTACCGATACCTACGGAATGATAGGGCTGGCCACCACTTCCACCGTTAATGATTCCATCGGTATGAATATCACGCGACAGAGTTCAACCACTACTCACCACAAAACCGATGATACACTGCGTTTGGTGGCAAAAGATTCCTCTCACCGCGACAAACTTTTTAAGGCTACCGATGATACTCCTGACTACACGGTTGTGGGAGATATCGACATAATTACCGTAAATAATTTGGATATTGTCGGATTGGGCAAGGACAGATCAACTCTTAATATGGGAAGCACCGATCTTATATTGGGAAGCGGTTCGCAACTTAATTTGAGCGATTTAACCGCCGACACATCATCCCGATATTTGGCCTATGGTTCGGGAACATTCAGTGCTCACTCATCCGATATTAACGGCGATATTCTATTAAACGGCAATAACCACGGGATAAATTTGATCGATACTACCATGAACGGGGATATCGATTTAAACGGTAGCAATTATCATGCCGATTTGAACAATACTACCGTGAACGGGGATATCGATTTGGATGGTGACAATTATTATGCCGATTTGACCGGCGCAACCATAAACGGTGATATTTTGCTCAGCAATCAGGCGGAGGAAAACGCCAAAACTCTGAAGGCATCAAACACCGTCTTTAACGGCGATGTAGCAATAAGCAACGGTAATCAGACCATTAATTTGAGCGGAGCCATAAACTTCAACGGTGTTATATCTTCGGCCGATGATCAAAAAATCAACGTTGTTATCGACAACGCCGGAGTAATGATGAAAGAAAATACTTTTGCTCAAGCTGATTTATTAACTTCGCAAAGTATTTTTTATTTGAACAATGATACCATTGAAAACTACACCGTTAAATCGCTGAATGATAATCCGCTTTATTCGTTATCCAATACTTATAATATTGATATCGATATAGCAAATCGCACCGCCGATAAGATTACGCTGCTCGAAGATTCGTCGGCAACCGTTACCATCAAACACTTCTATACACTCAACGGCACTTTTGATGATTTGCCGACGGTTATGACCGGTAACGAATTCAAGGTACAGATTCTCGATGCTCAAAATGATAATGCCCGGCTGAAATTAAGTTCTTATGCCGAAAATCAAATATCGCAACGAGAATATGAAATTAACCGCATAACCTATGATCGCGACGACGTGGTTACGGCCGCAGTCGATTGGAGTGACGTTTTCTATCATAAAACTCAGGACGAGGTATTTTACGGCAAGCTCGGATTGACCAAAACCAAAACTACCGACGATTCCATCGGTATTGTGCCGACCGAGTCGCGCTGGGATGAGATTATCACGCATGAATCGCTCGGCGATACGCTGAAATTGATAAACACTAATACGGAATATGCCGAAAAGAGCTTTACCACCGAAGACGCAACGGCTCGTTATACGGTCGGTGAAGATTTGGGACAAACCTACGGTGCTCTTGTGATTGCCGGTACAAAAGACGATACGAATATTTCCGTTATTGACTTTGCCGGACATAACGGTTTTGATATTGGCGAAAATGCCTCGGTTACCGCCTCTGATGTTATCTTTACCGACAGTACGGCAAACTCAGAAATCGTAGTGCAAAACGGCGGAACGATGACCTTGAATAATGCGACTGTCGATAACGTTTCTTTGGCTCTTGACGGTGTGCTGAACATCAACGACAACCGGCTTACACTCAAAAAAGCCGTGTTCGGGCAGAATGCGGAATTATCTTTGCGTGTAAACACCCTCGCCGACTTCGGAAAATTGACGGCGGACAGCGTTGCCTTTGCCGACGCGGCGTTACTTAAAGTTTCGTTGGCCGATAAGCTGGTGGGCTTCAACCAAACCGAGGATATTCAGCTATTGCAAACCGACGACGGTAATTTTGCGACAATCCGCGCAATTTTTGATAATGAAGCCTACCGTTTTGAAAAGAAAAACGACGACGGTTGGTATTCCATCAGCTTGATTAAAACGGCTCAAGATGTGGTCAGAGAAAACAACGGCTCCAAAAACAACGAAGCAACGGCTTCGGCCTGGGTTGACCATACCAAACAAACGGAAGCTGAATTATCGGCACGGCTCAATAAACAGGCGCAAGATGATCCGGCCGCTTTCATCGACAGTTTGACCGCATTGGCTCCGAACGATGCTCCGCTTATTCAAACGGTTGAAGCTGATAACGGCGGCCTGATGGATATGATAAACATGCACATGCGCGGCTCGGCTCCGGACTTTTCTGCGCCAAACGGAGAATCTCCGCAATACGGCGGGCAACCGGGACAATACGGTCGACCGATACAATATCGCAATATGCCGCGACCGAAACCGAAATATCGCCCGGACTATTACAACACCGGATACACCCGCGGCTTATCTTCCGGCGATATGGTTCATCCGGCCGCATTGTGGCTCAACGCTTATAAAGGTAAATCCGAGTTTAAGGCAAACGGTAGCGTCAAAGGCTTCGATACCGACCGTACCGGATTTACGGCCGCCTTGGAAAAATACTTTACCGCGGCATTCAAGGCCGGTTTCGGCTATGCCTACGAAACAGATAAAATCGACGCCTTCAAACGCGATGTTGATGTTGATATGCACCGGGCCTTTGTATATGCGCAATATCAGCCTTATAAAACCTTTATCAACGGAGCGCTTGCTTACGGAACCGCCTCATATAAAGAAACCAAGACGGTTGCGGGGCAAAAATACGGCGCATCGTACGATACTTCAACATTTTCGGCACAAACCACTTTGGGATACGAAACAGATTACGTTATACCGGAAGTCGGGTTGCGCTATTATCGCATCAACCGCGACGAATATACCGACGAAGCAAAACAAAAAGTCTCCTCCAACGATATGAATATTTTGCGCGGTATTGCCGGGGTACGGGTTGGTGCCGATTTCGGCGACAAATATCGCTGCACCGTCCGACCGGAATTGTACGGAGGTATCAGCTATGATTTGGTCAGCGACAGCGACGATGCGGTTATCACCCTGCCGAACGGCGTAACCTATAATGTACAGGGAGAAACTCCGGATAAGTTAGGGTTTGAATTCGGCGGCGGCGTTTCGGCCGAATTTGCGGAACGCTTCTCGCTCAGTGCGCAATATCTCGGTTCTTTCAGAAAGAATTATACCTCTCATACCGGCCTGGTGGGAATGAAATTTAAGTTCTGATTTTGCTCTCGGGCGACTGTTACCGGAATATACCGAATAACCGCAAACAGAGGTAAAAAAAAACGAGCGTCCGTAATTTGCATACAGACGCTTGTTTTTATAAATTTTCCATGTCAATTTGGTATTTGTTCACGGCCTGCAGATATTTTTCTACCGTCAGACCGACACCGGTGCCGAAATCTTCATCGATTTCATCGTCGATATGCACGTCATAGTCGCGCTCGAGCATACAGACGTTTTCCCACAAATCGAGTGAATCCAGCCCCAAATCGGCATAAAGCTTGGCCTTAAGCAAATCTTCATCGGACACTTGTCGGATTTTGTTCAGCGCCTCAAGATACTCATTGTTTTTGCCGCGGCCGGAAAGAAGGCGATCCCCCTCAATCATTTGCTCCATCGTTTCTCTGAATTCGCGGAGCGTAATCTCTTTTTTTGCCATACAATTATAGTTTTTAAAATATCAGAATAATCATTTCTTGCTCTTGATTATATTTTTATATTTTGGCTTGTCAAGCCCATAACCGCTAAAAAAAAGCAGAAAAAAATTGCCTTAAATTATGCACTTGACAACATTATATAAATCTGGCATAATGTGACAAAATTTCAACAACTATATAAGGATAAAACAATGAGCGGTGAAAATGAAGAATATGATGAAACTAAAGTCAGAATGAAAGTACAATCTTGGAAAAATAGATTGGAGCAAGCTGCAAAAACCAACAATTACGAAGAATTTGCCTTAGCGGCAAAAAATCTTACACCATCACAGATGTTTGAAGTTCGGGACTCTGAAGGACGAAATGTTTTTCAGATGTCGTTGCGTTTTGCCGAAAATGGAGATATTACCAATACCGCGGCTTATCAGTATATAACTCAGCGTAACCCTGATTGGGATGCTTCGGATAAAATTGCCCGTGCTGCCTATCGATTGGATGACCACAATTACTCCATTTTGAGTTATTTGAACGACCATACCAAAGATTCCGGCGGAGTTGCGGCTACTTTGCTGAAATTGAAAGAACATCTGGATTTAAACCCGAGATATCAGGTTTCCGATGCCTACAAAGACTATTTTGACCAATTACTGTTCGAAACACGTCAGCCTATGGCCTACGGCTATAATCGACAGAAAAAACAAGAAGCCGATGAATATATCGAAAGCTATCCGGAACAACATCATGACGCCGAATTTGCGGCAACCGTTGCCAAAAACGAGAGAAAATACGGCAAAGTCGGTGCCGGTGCTCCGAGACTGACCAGCAGAGACGGTTACGAATAATCCGACAAAAAATTTTTGTTGATTTTGTAATAAATTGTGCTAGTATGTTCGCATACTAGTACAATTTTTATATTATTAGCGTATGGAGAACAATATCAAAAAGAACGTAATGATTAACATCTTACGTCAAATGTCGGCTACCGGCATCAGTTTTGAAGACTTGAAAAATGAAATGGCGCAGAACCCCAAACTGTTGCTGCAAAAGTTTGATCTTCTGTGTCTGGTCAACGGCGTTCCGCAACGCCTGCCTCTGGAAAAGGGTATGAACCAAAACCCCATCGGTATTTTCCCGTTTGCCGGGAACTGGTATCTGGAACTGGCTCAGGAAGAAGGCAAGTTGCGTCATCAGGTTAACGAGAAGCGACTGCCCGACCGCGACATCTGGCTCGAGGTCTACAAGTTGCAGGATGCCCTCAATGCGCAGCTGCTCGCTATGGGACAACCCCCGCTCAAGGGAATGTATTTCTCGCGCGGCGGCGGTATCAACTGGGTGGTGACCTTCGACGGCAACAAGCTTGCCATGCCCGAAGACAGCGTTTCCGCCCCGACCGAGGCCAACGTGCGCTACTGCGGTATGCTCTGATTCTTATTTTAATCCCCGTCTTTGCATAAAGGACGGGGATTAATGTTACAATAAAGAGTTATTTTGCAAAAACTCAAAAATTTCTTCGGCCAACAACTGATGCCCGGCGGCCGCGGGGTGCGTGGCATCTTGATAAAGTGTTTGCAAATCACGCGCTTTCCATTTATCGTAGCGGGCAAAGAACAACACTTTATATGTAGCGCAAATATCTCTGATTATCTCGTTATAGCGCACAACATCGCTGTTATAGCGGGTTAAGCTGGCATCTTCGGTATATTTTTCCTCCACTACCGGCAACAAATCCGTAACCACGATTTTGGCCCCGGTTGATTGCAGAAAACTCAGCAATTTCTGCCAATACATAATGCGCGCACCTTCGGAAAAATCAAGTTGCAAATCGCTGTTTTTCCGGCGGCGCAAATCGTTGATACCGATATTGACAATAATCAGATCAAATTTCCGCGAACCGACTTCATGCAGGGCGCGATTATAGGCATCGGCCACATTGTCGCCGAATTGTGCCATATTATTGAATATGTATTCGCCGGTCTTTGCCTGTATCATCATTCTGCCCAAACGAGCAACCCAGCCCGAATCTTCGGCGTCATAAAAGCCGTGAGCAATACTGTCGCCGACAATTCCGATTAATTTAAGCATTGTTCCTCCCTTTTTGATGTTATGCCGATTTTATAAGACATTTTCTGCCGATAAGCAACAAAAAAGGCCGCCAAACAGCGACCTTTTGCATTGTTTTTGCCAAACGAATATTAACGCTTGGATAATTGATAGATAATTTTTATATTATAAAATCAATAAGTTATATACATAAAAAATCTTATGTGAATAAAATGTGAATATTCTAGAATCAGTTTTTTATTGTGAATGTATCTACATCAATGTTTGCAGTTTCATTTGCATCTTTATCTACTTCACCATTTATAACTATTGTATTTTCAGGTGTAACTTTGTTTCCATTCCAATCTTCATCATCAATTTCTATAATAATTTCTCCTGTCGCATCCTTAAACGTGTACTTTTCATCACCGAGACTATTTACAATTTTACCTTCTAAAGATACTCTCGCCTCATCATTCAAATTCAGAGCTTCTTGAACAGAAATAATTTTGGATGCATTACCTTCCGGTCCGACAAAACCGCCGGATGCTAGAGCATGCGAGATACTCGCAAAAGAGCACATCACCAATAAAAACAATATTTTTTTCATGAAATTTCTCCCGATTGTTAAAAACAGGTGCACTATATATTGCTAACATTTTATAGTCAATCAAAAAGATATGCTCTTCTTATAATTTGGTATGTATACCTCCTCAACTTTGATACATTCGATTATCTTATATAATCAAAGTTATTGTAATACAAAAATGGGTTGAGAAAAATCCCAACCCATTGAAAATAAACGATATTTTCTTCGCACCAATTAACGCTTGGAGAATTGGTAAGAACGACGAGCTTTAGCTTTACCGTATTTCTTACGTTCAACCACACGGTCATCGCGGGTCAGGAAGCCTGCGCTCTTCAAAGTTGCGCGCAATTCCGGCTCGTATTCGTTCAAAGCCTTGGAAATACCGTGCTTAATTGCACCGGCCTGACCGGACAATCCGCCGCCTTTAACGGTGCAGATTACGTCAAATTCATTTTCACGATTGGTAATGGCAAACGGTTGATTGATAACCATCTTCAAAACCGGACGTGCAAAATATTCGTCAATCGACTTGTCGTTAATGGTAATGTTACCCTTACCCGGCATAATCCAAACGCGAGCAACGGCGTCTTTACGTTTACCGGTAGCATAAGAACGGCCTTTCTTGTCTTTTACCGCCTTACGGGTTGCCTTCGGCTCCTCAGCCGCGGCTGTTGCAGCTTTAATATCCTGCAAAGATTCGATTTTCTTTCTTGCAACCATTATAATGCACTCCTTTTATTCTTAGAGTTTTGAGAAGCAAAATCCCAAACAATCGGATTTTGAGCCGTATGCGGATGTTCCGAACCGGCATATACTTTGAGCTTTGTCATCATCTGACGACCGAGCGGATTACGCGAAATCATGCGTTCAACAGCTTTTTGAATTACGCGTTCCGGAAAACGACCGCTCAAGATCTTACCGGCGGTGGTATCTTTTACGCTGCCGATATAACCGGTGTGCTTATAATAGTGTTTGTTAGCGAGCTTTTTGCCGGTCAATTTAACTTTGTCGGCATTGATAACAATGACATAGTCGCCGCAATCCAAGTTCGGGGTGAAATAAGGCTTATTCTTGCCGCGCAGAATCTTGGCGATTTCAGCGGAAAGACGACCTAAAATAACACCTTCGGCATCGACAACATACCATTTTCTTTCGATGTCCGACGGTTTTGTTGTATGTGTAGAAATCATTTTAATCTCTCTCAAAAGTTAATGTTAATTCGGTGTTAATATACATAAAGTTTTGCACTTGTCAACTAAAAAATTCATATTTTTTCAATATTTTATTACTAAGGTATAATAATACCTCATATTTAATTATTTGTTTTTCAATAAAAAAAGGATTATTCAACATAAAATCATTGACTTATGGTCTTTTGTATGTTAACTTGCCGGCTATAATTCAATTATGATGCAAATTTTTAAAATATAATATCTATGATTACGATGATTACGGTTTTTAAAATTGTCATAACGGTCGTTTCGGCTGTTGTGGTCTGTTATCTGGTATGCAAAGCTGTACAAACCTTTTACAACCTTTGCGAAATTTTTCGGGACAGGAAATCCCTGCCCGACTCTCATTCTGATTGCGGGGGAATGGTGCTCAACGACAAAACCCACAAGTTAGAGGCTGATAATAAGTCAATTCTACCGTTTTAAATATCGTGCTTATGAAAAAAATTCTGATTATTTTGCTGTGCATTGCGGCAATGTTCCTGTTTATCGGTTGCTCGTGGCTGGACAGCGAACCGGTCGGGCCGAAAATCCTCGGGGTTACGCACATTGTTGACGACAACGGCTCGATTTATGCCGAAATCGACTCCGTGCGCTATCCGGTCGATTATGTATTCATCGGCGAGACCCATCCGCGTTTCGGCGGTGATGTTACGGTCAAGCCGGTCAACGGTATGCAGGTAACGGTGGTTGAAATGACCGGTAACAACAGTGCACACCAGGGAATTCAGTTTATGCTCGGTGAGTGGCACGAAGCGCAAATCGAAGATGCGTTCCGTCAAAACTACACCTTCGGCTTTGTGGCTTCGGGAATTATTTTGCTTTTGGTTGTCGGCGTAATGATTATGCTGTATATCGAAGACAAGAGGCAAACCCAAAAATATGCCTCAAATGCAAATACCTGATAAGTCACGAAAACTATTACTCCTCCTCCGAATAAAATTGCGGCGGAGGATTTTTTTTTGCCTTAATATTTTATGATTTCCAAACCGGAATATTCGGCCTCGACGATTCCGCCGATTATCACGGCCACGTTATCAAATCCGGCCTTTTCGAACATTTCCGCCGCTTGCGAGGCGCGATTGCCAGAAGCGCATAAAATATTGAGCGTATCGGCACCGGTCAGGCCGTTTTCTTTAATAAATTCCAGCGGCCGCAACTCGGTCAATTCACGATGAATATGCGGTATTTTCAGCGCCGCGCGCCGATATTCTTCCAAAGTTCGCACATCTAAGATAATTGAATTACCGCTCAGGCTGCCGGGTTTTATAAAACGCATTTTTCCTCCTCTTTTTATAAGAGATAATGCGTTTTTATAAAAATTAAAGCTCATCGATAGTTGTTACCACGAGCGGCCGCCGCCTCCGCCGAATCCGCCGCCGGAAAATCCGCCGCCCCCGC
Organism: Alphaproteobacteria bacterium; assembly: GCA_016283295.1. GTDB lineage: Bacteria > Pseudomonadota > Alphaproteobacteria > RF32 > CAG-239 > RUG410. Next base: position 4,384 of record JAEEMQ010000035.1, on the reverse strand, counting down.
CGCTACTGGTGCTTGAGCGCGAAATTCCGCCGTTTTCGATACTCGGCATCACCGCCGAATGAAAGCCGCGGGTAAACCCGTCAAAACTGTTGAGATTATATACCGGCCCGGAAGCCCATATCGGCGGTATCATCGCTATACCTTCAAAGCGTTTAATCCACACGGATGAAATCCCCAAAACATAAGCATACGGCAAAATTTTATAGAAGTATGACGGGTTTTCCTCAACCATTTTCTCCAAACGCTCTTTTTCCGCCACCTCGATAAACTTTTTCAGCCCCAACAATTTGCCTTTAAGCAAGCGGCCTTTGATATTCGGCTTCAACATTTCCACATAGCAAACGGTCGTAATCAGTATGCAAAGCAATCCGCCCACAACCTGTGTGGTATTATTCTGCGAAATATAGTCCATCAGCTCGCCGTAAAGCGGAATCATAAACAGCAACGCATACATTCCCATATATAAGCGACTGCCCACAGTCGCATTGTTTTTAAGAATTGCCTGGAAAAACATCAGCAACATAAATACCACAACCGCCACCAAAAAGAGAGTATCGGCATAGATTCTGTATCCCAAAACCGAAAACACGGTCAGCAATACGTTGCCGACGAGGCATAAAAACACCGTCGACGGGAAAATACCGCTTATCGAAGTCTTTTCGTAAAAACGAGTTTTCTTTTTGTTTTTGTTGGCATCTTCGAGCAAACCGTTCCAACCGGCATAAAACAAGGCGGATGTTTTAAGCATTTTATCCGTTACTTTACCGTCCTTATCAGCCTCTGAGCTCAGCAACAACAAGAGTTCCCGTTCGTCTCTGTTGTTCCCCAGATACGGCTGAAAATCGGATAAAGTGAAACTTTTGCCTTTGCTGTCTATCTTTAAATAGCCGTCGTTGGCGAGCTTGACAATCAGTGCAATCAGGCCTTTTTCCGTAACTTTTTCATTCATTATCAGTTCGGCATCAACACCGTTCATTTCTTCCGGAGCATGAAAAGTTACCACCGGCGTAACGTGCTCGTCTTTGCCGTACACATACCAGATAATAAAGGCCAGAAAAGTGCATATAAACAACCCGACCCACACGGCTTTTACCATGCGGTCATAAGCCGCCGTATCAAAATATCCTTCCGGCACTTCAACGCGCAATGTAACGCCCTCGCCCGGCTGCAAAACATAGCGGGTTTGTCCCCAGATAACGTTATCCTGAACCGCATATTCGCCCTCGCCGTCAAAACCGCGGGTGCCGTATCTGCCGATGGAAAGCCCTACTTTATTCTCGTCAACCGTGTCCGGCATTATTACTTTGAAAGCCGCGTGCTGAATCGGCACATCCCATTCGGTGCCGATAATGTTGTAATAAAACTCCGGTTTATTATCGACAATTTGTTGCGTATATTCAATATTATACACTTTCGGCCCGCTAATCAATGTATCGGCATCGCCGAGTTTTATATCGACATAGCTGCCGTAATCTGCGGAAAATTGTTCATCCGCGGAAATACCGTAGATTTTGCTCCCGTTACGCGGAATTGAGCGAATAATACCGTGCGAAGGAGCGGTAAAAACCGCCGATATTCTTTCATTGACCGTAACCGTTTTATTTGGAGAAACCCGCATATAAACTTCGTAGTTTTCAATATAAAAATTTTCTGCCCGAGCGGCACCGGCTACGATTACAGATATCAAAAATACAATTATCCGCCAAAACTTCATATTTTCCTCACATATCTTCCGCCGGCTCATCGTCGTCATATAAAGAAGATGCCTCCAACGCCGCCGCAACCCCCGACGGGAAATTACGTATAAAATTCTTAATTTTGAAATTATCGTTCTCTGCCCACAAAGGTATAGGAATTTCAACTCCTTCAAACAGCTTCATCCATTCGCTGTTTAGCCCCAAAACATGGGCATACGGCAAAATCTTATAAAAATAAGACGGGTTATTGCGCAGCGTTTTGGCAACACTCTCCTTATCGGCAAATTTAATAAAGTTCTTCAAGCCGAACAGTTGGCCGCGATATAATCTGCCGATGGCATTCGGTGTCGGCATTTGCAGAAAACACACCAGCGAGATAATAGTACAGCCGATGCCGATTATGATTTGCAATATATCTTCTTTTTGAATATCCGGGCTGTAACTCAAACACAGCAAACCGACGGCATACAGCAAAAACAAGCCGCCGATAATCTTGGCAATCAAGCTGGTCTTGCGGAAGAATATAATACCGATAAAACCGCTTATCAGCACCAGCGCGGCAATCAGCAAATATCCTTCGGACAACACATAATCGCGCATTACGAAAAGCGTCAGTAAAAAGTTGCCGATTAAGCAGGCGAGCATAACGGCTCGGCGCAAATATTGCGCGCCGGACTTCCGATAAAAGCGCCGCAATGTATCCGGGTCTTCGGCCAAATCGAGAATTTTATCCCATTTGCCGTAAAACTTGCCGGACGATTTCAAATCGGAGCTTTCGGCAACATCTTTATCGGCAAAAAACATTTGCATAATTTGTTTAACAAAGCGATTTCTTCCGGTATAGTTTTTAATTTTAACCAGCGTAAAATTCTTGCCGACGGTATTTATGGCCAAATATCCTTTATTGGCCAAAGCAATAATCATGGCTGCCAACCCTTTCTCGGTCAAATTGCCGGAGTGGATGATTTCCGCTTCGGCGGCATTGATACCGCGCGGCGGATTTTGCGACACAATCGCCGGTACTCGGTCGTCTTGGCCGTAAGCGCACCACAGCAAAAACGAAATCAGCGTCAACAGCAACAAACCGACCCAAACGTACGAGGCATAATTTTTACCGTTATTGATAAAGAAACCGTCGGCAACATCAACTCTGATACGGAAAGTCTGTTTCGGCTTCAACCCGTTCTGTGTGGTTCGACCGATAATGCGGTCCTCTTTGAGCAAATATTCGGCTCCGTCATCGGCGCTTTTTACTTCCTTGTTATCGATATAAAGATGAATATCTTGATCTTTTACATAATCCGGCAGTTGCAACTTGAAGCGAACACGCTGCAGCGGAACTTTCCACTCCGGCGTAACCATCTTGAAATCAAAAGCGTTTTCGTTGCTGAAAATCTGGTAATTATAGCTGAGTTTGTATTGCTTTAGCGCGGATTTTTGTTCATCGTTGGCAAGAACTTGCAACTCCAACTGCCCCAACCCGTTATCTTCTTTATAAGGAACCGATACCTGAACATCCGAAATACGGCCGTGATACTTGGGAATAACGTGTTTTACGACCTTAATTTCGGGATTATTGAAATATACCGAAATAACTTCCTGAACATTAACGTTGCGTTCGGCATCAACCGTCAGGAAAACGTCATAACTCTGAATAAAATAATCGTAGTTTTCCGCATAATACGGAATATCGGACGGAGAATCGGAACTTTCCTCGGCACGGGCATTTATGCCGATAACCAAACACCAGGCAAAAAACAGCCAAAATACCTTTTTTATAATCGCATTCATTTACGCATCAACCTTTATATTTTCACGTTGTTCGGCCTCAATTTCAAACAATTCGGCGCGTTGCATTCCGAAGATTTTGCCGATAAGCGAAGTCGGAAACAAATCAATAAAAGTGTTATATTCCCGCACCGTCCCGTTATAATATTTACGGGCGTCGGCAATATCGTCTTCCACCGAGCTCATTTGCTTCATTAACTGCATATAGGCCTCGTTGGCTTTGAGCTCCGGATAATTTTCCGCCACGACCCAAAACCGCGACAAAGCCTGCCCCAGTTGCACGTTTGTATTGATTTTTTCGCCGGCGGATAAATCACCGTAAGCACGCGAACGAATATCGGCAATATCCGTAAGTACGTTTTTCTCGTGTTTGGTATAGCTTTTGACGGCTTCCAACAGGTTCGGCACCAAATCCCAGCGTTTTTTTAAGTAAACATCCATGGTAGAAAACGCTTCCTGCATATAGTTGCGATAACAAACCCCGCGGTTGTATCCCCAAATAAGCAAAATAACGATAATGCCGAGTGCAATTAAAATATAAATTCCCAAGTCCATTGTTTAACTCCCATCAGAGGCGATTTTACCCGAAAACGCATAAACTTTCAAGATATTCTTTACACAAATTACCAGAATACTTTAATATTTTATATTCAGTAGCAACAAAAAGGCGCCGCATATCTGCAGCGCCGTTGTTTTATTGAAACTTTATTCTTCTGCATCGTCATGAGGAATAATATCCAGCAAGGCGCCGATTGCCTGTTTGCGTTTGAGTTGGTTAACAAACTCAAACGCAAACAGGCAATCCGCGACTTGCAGGATATTATTCCTCATGACGATGAAGAAGAATAAAGTTTCAATAAAACAACGGCGCTGCAGATATGCGGCGCCTTTTTGTTGCT
>JAEEMQ010000034.1 GCA_016283295.1 Alphaproteobacteria bacterium | reverse complement strand
GGTGATCCGAAATCCATCGAGTTCTTCCAACAGTGCGGTTTGGACTATGTTTCCTGCTCGCCGTTCCGTGTACCGGTAGCTCGTTTGGCTGCGGCACAGGCTGCGGTTAAGTTCGGAAGAACTCAGAAGGAGCATAAAGTCAACAAGGCCGCTTAATTAAAGCACACTAAAAGCGCTTTCTGCTGGCAGGATTTTTTCTTGTGTACTACTTTGTACACGGCGAAAAAATCCTGCTTCGCATTTAGGCACTTTTATCGCACTTTAAAAAACTCGTCTAGCGGGCGCTTGCTTGGGAATTTTTTCCTCGTGTACCTTTATTGTACACGTCGTCGAAAATTCCACTTCGCAATCGCCTCGCTATCCGAGTTTTAAGGTAGGCTGATATTTAAGGGGGACTTCTTTTTTGGAAGTTCCTCTTTTTTGTGTACCTTTATTGTACACGTCGTCGAAAATTCCGCTTCGCAATCGCCACGCTATCCGAGTTTTAAGGTAGGCTGATATTTAAGGGGGACTTCTCCGGAAGTTCCTCTTTTTTTGTTCACTGCTTTTGGATTCTTCGTTTCGTTGGCACTTCACTCAGAATGACATGCATTTTTTTAACAACACCTTTCTTTATTTAAGCCAATAAAAAAACGCGGCTTATGACCGCGTCTTTTTCTTGAAAATCAATTAAAATTATTTCACAACTTTAATGACGTCATCGGTAATATCATCACCGCCGCCGAGAATCATACCTTTGGCAATAATGAATTTATAGCCTTTTTTATGAGCTTCATCAGTAATGGTGGAATTGATACTTTGTTCGATGGCTTGTAATGCCGTAACATAGCGCTGAGCAAAAGCGTTGCGCTTGGCATTGAGTTCTTCGTTTAATTGCTGAGCCAATTTCTCTTTCTTTTCCTGGTCTTTTTCTTCGTTAACCGAGTTTTGAGCGTTTTGAATCCATTGTACCAGTTCCGCATTTTGAGCATCTTGTTCGGCTTTGAGGCCTTGTACCTGAGCGGAGCTTGCCACAACTTTAGCAACATCTACCACGGCAACGCGGGAACCCATTTGTTCCGAAAAAACATAACCGGCAAAGAATCCGGAAATGAAAACAGCGATTACTACGCAAAGAGTATAAAAACTTTTCATCTTTTTCCTTTCTGATTTTGGTTTAAGACACATAACCTTTAACTCATTTAATTTAAAAAGTAAAATAAAATTTGCAAAAAAAAATGTTTTAAGGCCTATTTTATGCCGAAAAATGCATTTTTTTTGTGATTAATGCGCTATTTTATTTGACATTTGGCAAAAATACTGTTCACACTATAGGCAGAGGTGGTTGTTTGCCTCTACTTTAACGTTAGAGAAAGGAAATAAAATGAATAAAACTGAATTCGTTGATGCCGTTGCCAAAGAAGCTGGCGCATCTAAAGTTGCTGCTGCACAAGTAATTAACGCTGCTATCGCAGTTGTTACAAAGTCTTTGAAAAAAGGCGTTTCCATTCAAATTACCGGTTTTGGTACATTTGATGTAGCTAAACGTGCTGCTCGCAAGGGTCACAACCCGGCAACCGGCAAAGAAATCAAAATTCCTGCATCTAAGGCTCCGCGCTTTAAGGCCGGTGCTGTTTTGAAGAAAGCTGTTAAGTAATTAATACGTTTTTTCAATAAAAATCCCTGTTACAAGCGTAACAGGGATTTTTATTTTGAAGATGCTGTATCATCCGATAAAGCGGTAAAAAAGGAGAAAATTACACGGCTTTTTCTTTTGATAAAATATCATTAAGTTTTTTGTTGGCGTCTTCAAGCGAGCAATTACTGTATACCGAAACCTCGTTGGCCAAGCGGTCAACAGCCTGCTCGTATATCTGGCGTTCGCTGTAAGATTGGTCCGCAATGTTTTCACTGCGATACAAATCTCTGATAACTTCGGCAATAGCCACCGGGTTGCCGGAATTGATTTTATTTTCATATTCCTGCGCCCGACGCGACCACATAATCTTACGGATTCTGGCTTTCCCTCTGAGAGTATTAAAAGCTTCTTCCATAGTTTTATCGTCCGAAATTTTGCGCAAGCCGACATTCGGAATCTTTGCCGTCGGAATCCGCAGGGTCATTTTGTCTTTATCAAAGTTGACGACCAACATTTCTAATTCCGTACCGGCGATTGTTTGTTTGGTAATATCGGATACCTTACCGACACCATGTGTCGGATAAACAACATATTCTCCGGCGTTAAACGTCAATGATGGTAATTTTTTAATACTCATAATTGCTCCTAAAATAAAAATTGTTAAGTGTGAAACAAATTGAATATATCACATTTTTAAGGGTAAATCCAGATAAAAAATGCAAAAAAATGAAAAAAATTTTAAAATCAGCGTTTTTTCTGCAAAGAACGGGCAATATATTGGGCGGCAACGTCAAATTCCGCCGCCGGTTTGAAGGTGTTGCCGAGCTTTTTAACTCCGGTGCGGACGGCGCACTCCGCCACAAATTGCTTTTCGAGCGCATAATTGATTTTTTCTTGCGGATGGAAGATATATGATTGCTCGACACCGTTAATATAATTAAGGTGCGGATTAAGCATATCTTCCGCCGTCGGAAAGCGCGAATAATCTCCGGTAGCCATGGCTATATGGTTGGTTTCGTGCCAAGCCAGAGCCAAACAGCGAATCCCGCTTTGCTTTTTGAGCTTGTCGGCACATATATATAAAGTCTTATCAAGAGCAAAGGCGTCGGCATCAATCCAATCGTCAAGCTGACATTGTTGCATTTCTTCGGCGGTAAGCATCATGAGCCGCGGAGTTTTGATGCGATTATATTCCGCGGTTATGGCCGTAACCCGATACAGCAGATTTTCCTGTTCAGGCAAACTCAGCATATTAAAATTTTCAAGCTTTTCTTTAATATGCGGGATTTTGGCGATGTCGGCGGTAATCAGACGAATCTTGCGCTGCTCGTTTTCCCAAAATTCGGGCGATATCGGCAGCTGCAACAGCGCGTTAAGCTTATCGGCCTGTCGGTCAAGTGCCGCCTCATGTTGCTCCTTGCCGTGCAGACTCATATAACATTCTTTACTGATTGACAGCAGAATATCCAACTTTCTTTGCGGCGACAGCTGCAAAAGAGTTTGCGGAGTGTTGCGGCGGAGAAAATGCTGATATTTGCGCCGGTCTGACGGGTCATAATAAATGCGGCCGTCGGCATCGTTATATATAAGGTCGGAATTATGTTGCAACGCGATATTGCAAAAATCGCTCACGGTCATATCGGTAACCGTCAGATAGCAGGTGTCTTGCTCATCGCGATACAGCGCGACGCGGTTGCCGGCAAAAATCTGCCGAATCTGCGGCAGGTGCGAGGCGCGAAACAACTTAAACGTCACCGGCTCCGTGTCGCAATCTTCAAAACAGTTGCAGACATTATCGATTTCCGTGTTGCGGGTCAGCCATATATAATCTTTTTTATCCATTTCTACCTCGGGAGAAAATATAACACATATTTTGGCTTTAGTCCATCGAAATTTTAACGCGGCGAGGTTTTTTTGGCGTTGCCGCAAATAGTGCTTGACTTTTGAAATTTTACAGAACTAAAATAGAACAAATTTTTATGGGAGTGTGCCGATGCTGACAGAAAAACAATACAATTTGCTTATGTTTATCAATAAAGTTAATCGCGAAACCGGACAATGTCCGTCGTTTGATGAAATGAAAGATGCCATCGGGCTGAAATCAAAATCGGGAATCCACGCTTTGATAACTTCTTTGGAAGAACGCAACTTTATTCGCCGTTTGCCGCATAAGGCGCGCGCGATGGAAGTAGTGCGGATGCCGCGTTTTAAGCCGCAGGCGATAATCGATGAAGAAAAAAAGCGCGAGCAGGCCATTCAAAACGGTTCGGTGCAGATTCCGCTTTACGGCAAAATCGCCGCCGGTCAGCCGATTGAGGCCTTAGCCGACGAAACCGAAACGATTGCCGTGCCTTTCAATATGGTGGATAAAGGGCAGTTCTATGCGCTGAAAATCGAAGGTAATTCAATGATAGAGGCCGGGATTTTGGACGGCGACACCGCCATTATCAAAAGGCAGAATCAGGCGGATAACGGCAAAATCGTGGTAGCGTTGGTTGATAATCAGGAAGCAACGCTCAAGGTGCTGAAGAAAAACGGAATGTATGTGCAGCTGGTGCCGTGCAATAAGGAATATAAAACCAAAACTCTGGAAGCGAATCGAGTAAAAATTCAGGGCGTGCTTTCGGGAATTATCAGAAACTATTAACGGAGAGCGATAATGGCGAATATTCTCAACGTCAAAGATTTGGATAACTATATCAAAGACGTGGTATACCGCGGGCAGGATATGGAAATATTCACGGACGGCAATTTCAACAGCGTTGATTTTGTGGAACACCACAAGGACGAAATCGTGCGCTCGATGCTGTATCAATGGGCAAAGTATACGCTTAAGCCTTATATGAGTACCAAAACACCGCAGACCATGCGCTTTTTGCCGTTGATTAACGTTACGGAAGGAGGTTTGCCGCAATGGGCGCGGAATTGCATGGATAACGGCGAGCCGGTGTATCGATTTAAGGCAGATAAAATTTCGGACGCGGTTAAAGATGACATTACGACGGTGCGCGATTTTTTGTATGCGGTCAGCGAGGCATATATAAATAAGATTATAGCGCGCGCCAAAGATACGCAAAAGAAATATAAAAAGAATCCTCAAGCCAAGGGCAATAAAAATCAGGAAAAGCCGCGAATCCGCATCGATTACCTCAAAACGAACGGAGAATATGCCGATTTTAATAAGGTTTTGAAACTGGCGGAACAATGGCACGAACATATTGCCCAAGACGGCAAGTATAAAAAATATGATGCCGAACTGTATAAAGAATCGCTGGAAGGAACCAAGCCGACGATGGATTTGGCCGACGGTATGTATGTGGTGCGGCTGACAACGCCGAAGGCGCTTGATTTTGAGAGCGAATATATGGGGCATTGTGTCGGCAAGGGCGGCTATGACAGCTATATTAAAAGCGGAAAAACCAAGATATATTCGTTGCGCGATGAAAACGGCGAGCCGCACGCCACTTTTGAAGTGCACGGCAAAAGAATCGTACAATGCAAAGGCAAACAGGATAAAGCGCCGGTGGCCAAATATCGTCCGTATGTACAGGAGTTTGTTATAAGAAAAAAACTTGAAGTTGATGGAGATACCAAGAATATCGGGCTGATAAAATGCGGCGGTAAATATTATGATGTGTTTAATTTGCCGAAGGATAAAAAATTTGTTTTGAACGGGGATTTGGATGTTTCCGGTATGGAATTGACCGAATTGCCGGATTTATCCAACCTGATTGTTAAGGGGTATTTCAGTTGTCGCAAGAATAAATTGACAAGCCTGAAAGGTGCGCCGCAACAGGTTTTGGGCGAGTTTTATTGCGAAAAAAACAAATTGACGTCGCTGGAATATCTTTCGGAAGGAATTAAAGACTTATATTGTTCTCATAATCAACTGACGTCGCTGGAGGGGGCGCCGGAGGAGCTGGAAGATTTGTTTTGTGATGCCAATCTGTTAAAAGATTTTACCGGTGCGCCGCGATTGGTTAAAAAAATGCTGCGGGCTGACTTTAATTCTCTGACTTCTTTTGCCGGTTTTCCGGAAAAAGTCGGCGGAGAATTTCGCGCCATCAACAACAATTTGGAGCAGGTGGATGACATATCTCAACGGGTAAGAGGCGCAGTATTCGTATATAATCCGAGCAAAGACTTCTTTATAGTCAAACAAAGAGGTAAGTTGTTGGATTTAACCAAACAGCCGGACGGGTTTGTTTATAACGGGTATATTGATTTAAGTAAGTGCGATTTGAAAAAACTGCCCGATTTATCAAGGGTTGTCGTTACCGATGATTTTTATTGCGAAGACAATCAGCTTACTTCTTTTATCGGCTCGCCGAAGGAAGTCGGGGAAGTTTATATCGGAGACAACAATCCGGTGACTTCTTTGGTGGGACTGCCGGAAAAAATCGGTTGTCAGCTGGATGTGGTTAATTGCCAGAAGTTGATCACTCTCAAAGGTATTTCCAAAGAAATCGGAGAACGACTTAACTTATATGAATGCCCGAAACTTAAAGATTTTGATTATTTGCCGGAGAGAGGATGTAATTCTATCGGTATTGATACGCGCTTTATCAAAAAATATCATCTGGAAGAAGGGGGAAGTCTGGAAGATTTGAGAGCCGCCGTGGCAAGATATAAGGCATCGCTGTCGGAAAAATCGGTCGAGCGTTGATTGGTAAAATTAAAATAACAAGGAGAGAGTTATGCCTGCAAATTTGGTTAATGTAAAAGATTTGGATAACTATATCAAAGATGTGGTGTACCGCGGGCAGAATATGGAAATATTTACGGACGGCAATTTCAACAGCGTTGATTTTGTGCAACAACATAAAGACGAAATCGTGCACTCGATGCTGTATCAATGGGCAAATTACACGCTTAAACCGTATATGAGCACCAAAACGCCGCAGACCATGCGCTTTTTGCCGCTGATTAACGTTATGGACGGAGATTTGCCGACGTGGGCACGGAATTGTATGGATAAGGGCGAGCCGGTGTATCGATTTAAGGCCGACAGAATACCGGACTCGCTGAAAAACGATATTACCATGAGTCGTGATTTTTTGTATTCGGTCGGTGAAGCATATATCAATAAAATTATTGCGCGGGCCAAAGATACGCAAAAGAAATACGAAAAAAATCCGCAGGCCAAGGGCAATAAAAATCAGGAAAAGCCGCGCATCCGTATGGATTATCTCAAGACGAGCGATGAATATAACAGTTTCAAAAAGGTGTTACAGCAGGCGCAAAAGTGGCACGAAAATATTGCTACCGGCAGTAAATTCAAAAAATATGATGCCGAATTATATAAAGAATCACTCGAAGGAACCAAGCCGGAAATGGATTTGGCCGACGGTATGTATGTGGTGCGGCTGACTACTCCGGAGGCACTCGATTTTGAGAGCGAATATATGGGGCATTGTGTCGGCAAAGGTATGTATGACAAGGGAGTCAAAGACGGGAGTATAAAGATTTATTCGTTGCGTGACGAAAACGGCGAACCGCATGCCACCTTTGAGGTACACGGTAATTTGATTGAACAATGCAAAGGCAAACAGGATAAGGCGCCGGTTGCCAAATATCGCCCGTATGTGCAGGAGTTTGTACGCACCAAAAAGTTTGATATCGGCGGTGATATGCAAAATATCGGCCTGATAAAACACAATCGTAAATATTATGATTTGTTCAATCTGCCGAAAGGTAAGAAAATGGTGCTTAACGGTGACTTGGATGTTTCCGGTATGGAATTGACCGAGTTGCCGGATTTTTCAAGTTTGATTGTTAAGGGAAACTTTTTTTGCAATAATAATAAGCTGAGAAGTTTACACGGTTCGCCGCAACAGGTATTGTGCAATTTTGATTGCGGATACAATCAATTAATCAGTTTGGAAGGTGCGCCGCAACGCGTGGGTGCTTTTTATTGTTGTTATAATGAATTAACCGATTTAAGCGGTTCGCCGGAGTATGTTGAGGCCTGTTACGATTGCAGTAACAATAAGTTGGAGAGCCTGCGGGGAATTACTCCGAAGTTGCATCAATTACATTTATCGGGTAACCCGATAAAATCTTTTGCGGATTTGCCGGAAATTCATAAAGATTTGATGGCGTATAATACCGCTATCGAGAGTATTGATGATTTGCCGCAAAACGTCAAATACGATGTGCAGGCCAGTAATCCGGATAAGCATCTCTTTGTGGTCAAACAAAAAGGGGAATATTGTAATTTGTTGGAACAGCCGGACGGTTTTGTGTTTGAAGGGGGTATTTATTTGGACGGTCTTGATTTAACCGAATTGCCTGATTTGTCGCATATCAAGGTTACGGAAGATTTCTGTTGCGGCGCCAATAAACTGACATCGTTTAAGGGGGCACCTAAAGAAGTCGGCGATGAGTTTTCCGGGGCTCAGAATCCGGTCACAAGTTTGGAGGGTATGCCGCAAAAATTAGGCGGATGTCTGGAGCTGTTCGGTTGTAGCAAACTTAAGTCGTTAAAAGGAATAGCGAGCGAAATCGGTGATTCGATAAATCTGTATAATTGCGATGCTTTGACGGAGATAGATGTGTTGCCGCAAAAACTTGACGGCGAAATAATGATGACGGAAACTTTGCAAAAGAAATACGGTACGACGGGGCATGCATCTTTGCCGGAGTTGAAGCAGGCGATTACCAAACATAAGATGCTGGAAGAAAAATCCACTCGCGAACGCTGAGCATAATAAAAGGAGGCGCAGATGAAAGAGGTACAGGGCAAATTCAATATGGCAAAGATTTTTGCCGATACCATTGAGGACGCATCATTGGAACAAATCAAGGTGCTGTGCAACTCGGAGTTTGCCGAAGGGTGCCAAATTCGCATTATGCCGGACGTTCATGCCGGAAAGGGTTGTACCATCGGTACCACTATGACCGTTAAAGATAAGATTGTGCCGAATTTGGTCGGAGTGGACATCGGTTGCGGCATGGATACCTATGTTTTGCAGGAAAAAAATATCGATTTGAAAAAGCTGGATGATTTTATTCATAAAAATATTCCGGCGGGAATGAGTGCTCGCGAAACTCCTCATGAACTTGCTAAAGAGGTAGACTTAAGTCAGCTGCGTTGCCGCAAAAAAGTCAATATTGATTATGCGTTGCGCAGTTTGGGCACGCTCGGCGGCGGCAATCATTTTATCGAAGTGGATAAAGATGATGAAGGAAATAATTATTTGGTGGTGCATTCCGGCAGCCGTAATTTGGGAATACAAGTGGCCGAGTATTATCAGAATATGGCCTATGACGAGTTGAATCAGCGCACGGACCGCTATTTGCGGGAAACTACGGATATGCTGCGCGAACAAAAGCGCTATGACGAGATAAAATCTACGATTACGCGGATGAAAAATCAGATTATTTCGGACAAGCCGAAAGAGCTGGCTTATTTGCAAAATGCGCTGTTTGACGATTATATTCACGATATGAAAATTGTGCAGCAATATGCGATTTATAACCGTGAAGCTATGGCCGGCGATATTATCAAAGGAATGGATTTGCACGTTAAAGAGCATTTTATGACGGTACACAATTATATTGATACCGAAAATATGATTTTGCGCAAAGGTTCGGTGTCGGCGCGTGCCGGCGAAAAGTTGCTGATCCCGATAAATATGCGTGACGGCAGTTTGATTTGCATCGGCAAGGGGAACCCGGATTGGAATTATTCCGCGCCGCACGGAGCCGGACGTTTGTTCAGCCGCAACGAAGTAAAACGCCGATTTGGGGTGGAGGCTTATAAAGAAGCCATGAAAGGTATTTATTCCACCACGGTAAATGACGAAACGCTGGATGAATGCCCGATGGCCTATAAAAATATGGAGGAGATTGTTCGCAACATTGAGCCGACCGCGCAAATTGTTAAAGTTATCAAGCCGATATATAATTTTAAGGCGGCGGAAAATAAGAAGGATATGTGGCGAAGCGGTGTCAAAAAGGCCGAACAGAATACGATTTGAACAAATTTCTATTTAAAATTCAATATTTTGCGTTTTGTTAACGTTTCTTTTATGGTGCGTGAGTTATAAATTACTTGTATAGCTCGCTAAAATGTGTTACAATACTCTCAGAGAGGTGCGCCATGGATAAAATAAAAGAAATTATACGCAGTCTTTTACGCTTTTTGGTCTACTTGCTACCGGTGATTTTTATATTGATTGTCGGTTATATCTTCTACCTGAAGATTACCAAATATCGTGTGGAGAAAACGCAAGAAGACTTGGTTTATTTTATGCAGCATGTGCGCGATAATTATCCGAGCGCCAGATATATGGATTTCAATGCCGATTTTATCGGTTACAGCGATTTTCTGCCACTCGACGTTAAAATCAAACAATCGGATACGGGTAACGACATCTATAATCGCTTCGGCGGTAAGATGATTTTTAATGAATCTCCGAAAACGATTGCCGAGCGCAAAAATTATCTTTATATCAAACGCGAAGAAAAGATGTTTAAGGCACAATATAAGGGCCTGGGCGCTTATGTGGTGATGTTTACGGAATTGAAACGCCACGAATGTATTGAAATGGCAATAACCGATTGGAAGTCGGTTCTGCCGAATTTTATGGGGGTAGAAGCTTCGTTTGTTTCCGAGCGTGAGCCGTATAACGGGCTGGAACGCATTAACTATTTTCTGCTGACGGATAATCAGGACGAAGAATACAAATCGGCCGATAACGGCACGGTGTCGCGTAAGCCGCTTACTCAATGGGAAGCATTGAAGGCGTGTAATTGTATGATGGATAACTGTGTGGTTACGTTGAAGTTTTTATAATAAGACCAAAAAATGGATATTGTAGGCGAAATAATCGGATATTTGGCAGGTATTTGCACGGCAATAGTGTTTTTGCCGCAATCGATCCGCACCATCAAAACCAAAGATGTCAGAGGTTTGTCACTCGGCAGCTATGTGATTTATTGCCTCGGTATGCTGCTGTGGATAGCCTACGGGGTATATTTGCATTCGATACAGATGATGTTTTTTAATGCGGTGTCGCTGTTTTTTGCCGCGATTATTCTTTATATAATCGTAGCACGGCGCACGCGAAATTAATCTTGAAAGGAAAGCTATGAAAAAAGGGTTGATTATCTTTTTGGGCGTAATGTTTTGGACATTTACGGCCGCGGCCGACCGGTGCGAACAGCGCGGGTTTAATATTGCGGGAACCGAAAATATCAGAGATTTGCCGATAGGGTATACCAAGAGCGAGTGCAGAAGTTGTCGCGAGGACGGAATTTATTTTTGGAAGTGCAAAGAAAAAGCGGAAGCAAAAGCAAAGGTAAATAAGGGTAAGAACGAATCGCAAGTAAATTGCATGGATTATCTGCGCTCCGGCGATGCCAACGGTTTTGCCAAATGTACCGGTCTGCAGGGCAAATGGGAAATGAACGGCAATCAGGTTTATCGTGTTGAATAGGCGGTTTATTCTTCCGTCGGCGCCGGTTCGTTGTCGCCGTTTAAGTTATCCAGGAAATGGTTTTCTATTTTGATATATTGGTTAAAGAGCCATTGTGAGCGCATAATCAGCCAAATCGAAGCCAGGAGTAACAGGAAGATTACCTTCGGATTTTCGGTTAAGAATTGGTGCACAGCCGTAACAATAAAGAAAGAAACGACTAACATACGTATGCTGGTTAATATCAACAGCGACGGGCGATAGATTTTGTTGGCAAACCACAAATCCGTGTAGATTCTGGATACGCTGTCTTTGGAAATGATATTCTTGACCGAGCCTTTAACGGTTGCGGTGTTGTCGTGAATAACGGTTTTGAGATGCTGCGGCATCATAAACTTATGTTTTTCGGTGTTTGCCTCATCTTCCTGTTTTTTCGGGAATATTCGCCGCCGCAAAAGATAATATGATACGTTAAGTCTTTTGCGAATATTGAGGTGCGGAAAGAGACGTTTGATATAACTCAATATACGGTCGTAAGGCAACACGGAACGCAATTTTCCGCCGGTTTTGGCTGAGGTGGTTTTGAGGGTGTTTTTGATACTGTCCGCGGTAACCGACGGCAAAATGTTGCGGCCGGCCAGACCGGTCAGGAACGGTGCCATCAGCAAGAGAGCAATCGCTGTGGTTAAAATGCGGGCGGTTAAATTCGGCATCCATTGCATGGCATAAGGACGAATCCAGAACTTCACCAAGGCGATGATGGCCGCCAGAATGAAAGAGAAGATAAACATTCGAATGAAGGAGATTTTAAATAAATCGGCCCACATCCGGTTTTCTTCAGAGGCAACGGCATGCGATTTGGCGTTTTGATTGATAAATGTCAGCCAGTTTTCCGGCAAAGTTTGCTCCAGATATTTTTGGAATTTGGCCGCCGATTTTATCATAATCGGGGTCAGGAAAGTGGTGATTACCGAAACGGCCACGATAATCGGATATACAAAGTCGTCAATGATGTTCAGGCTGGTGCCGAGGGTGGCGATAATAAAGGCAAATTCGCCGACCTGTGCCAACGAAAAACCGCAGGAAACCGCCGTTTTGAGGTTTTGACCGGAGATAACCAGGCCGAAAATGGAAAACATTACCATACCGATTAAAACCACGCAGGTAATTACCGCAATCGGGTAAGCATAAGTGATGAACATTTGCGGATTAACCATCATACCGACGGTAACGAAAAATACCGCGCCGAAAAAGTCTTTCAGCGGCTTAATGATGTGTTCGACGCGTTGAATTACACCGGTTTCGGAGAGTATCGAACCCATAATGAACGCACCCAAAGCCGAAGAAAAGCCGAAATAGACCGCCAGATAAACCATGCTCAGGCAAAGGGCAACGGCAACCAGCAACAGCATTTCATCGTTTACAAAGTCTTTGAGTTTGCGCAAAGCGGTCGGAATCAGATAAATGCCGGTGACGAAACACAATATCAAAAATGCGGCCAATTTTAATATGCTCAGACCGATTTCGCTGCCGTTAATACTGTTGCCGACGGCCAGCGTCGGTAATAACACCAACATCAAAACGCCGGCAATATCCTCGATTATCAAAATGCCGAACACCAGGTCGGTAAACTTTTGCTTTTTGATGTTCAAATCGTCGAAAGCTTTGATGATGATGGTGGTAGACGACATGGATATCATCGAGCCGAGGAAGAAGCTGTCGGAGGTGCTCCAACCGATCAGCATACCGACGTAATAGCCGACAAACAGCATCAGGAAAATATTGAGCATGGCCGTGATAACCGCCGATTTGCCGACGGCAAACATTTTTTTGACGCTGAACTCCAAACCTAAGCTGAATAAAAGGAAAATCACCCCGATATCCGCCCACAGGCTGAGGTTGGCGTGGTCGGTTACCGTCGGTACCAGATTGAAATACGGACCGGCAAAAATACCGGCAAGCAAATAGCCCAAAACCATCGGCTGTTTCAGTTTTTTGAACAGCAACGTGGTAATGGCGGCATAAATCGTAATCAAAGTTAAATCGACGATCAGGGGATGCAATCCGTGCATGAGTTTTTCCTTAAGAATGTTATGATTGCGTCCATTCTAGCGGGAAAATTTTTATAAAAGATTAATCAGCCGGAAAATGCCTTATTTTTTTCGTATTTATGAAATTTCTCAACCATATCCGCCGGTATTCTTATCGGGCGATGGGAGGCAACATCCATATAAATTACCTTGATTTCAAGGGTGGCAAGCAAGTCGCCGCCGCGGCGGATTTCTTGCGCCACTACCGCACTGGCGGCACCTACTTCGGTTACTTGGCAGGTTACGATTAAAGCATCGTCGAGCACCGCGGATTTAAGGTATTCAATGTGGCAGGAGCGCACGATGAAACCGGTTTGCTTTTGTTCCAAATCCTGTTGCTGATGAATGGTCAGCATTCGCAAAAATTCGGTACGGGCACGCTCGGCAAATTTGAGGTAGTTGGCATAATAAACAATGCCGCCGGCGTCGGTATCTTCGTAATACACGCGAATCGGATAAGCAAAAATGTTGTCAACGGTAGTGCCGGCAGCCGGCAAAAGGTCAAAAGTCGGCATCGTTTTCCTCCAATAAGTCGTATTGCTTGCTCGGTTTAGCCGGCATGCGTATCCCCAAATATTTGTAGCCGAGTTGCGAGATTATGCGGCCGCGCGGAGTGCGTTGCAAAAAGCCGAGTTTTAATAAAAACGGCTCGACCACTTCTTCGATAGTGTCGCGTTCTTCGGACAAAGCCGCCGCCAAAGTATCGGCTCCGACCGGTCCGCCACCGTAGTTTTTGACAATGCAATTAAGATAGCGGCGGTCAAAATTATCCAGCCCGAAATCATCGACATCGAGGCGCTTTAAGGCCATATCGGAAATATGTTCGTCAATGACTTTTTTATCGGAAACCGCGCCGAAATCACGCACGCGACGCAACAATCTGCCGGCAATACGCGGGGTACCGCGGGAACGCTTGGCAATTTCCATGGCGCCGCTGTCGGAAATTTCGATATTGAGCAGACGGGCACCGCGCTGGACGATTTTTTTCAAATCTTCGTGCGAATAAAAATCAAGCCGGAGCGGAATACCGAAACGTTCGCGCAACGGAGTTGACAACAGGCCGGAGCGGGTGGTGGCGCCAACCAAAGTAAACGGCTGTAAGTCAATACGCACCGAGCGTGCCGACGGTCCTTCGCCGATAATCAAATCGAGTTGGAAATCTTCCATAGCCGAATAAAGCACTTCTTCAATGGCCGGGTTAAGGCGGTGGATTTCATCGATAAACAGCACGTCGTTGCGTTCGAGATTGGTTAAAATTGCCGCCAGGTCGCCGGATTTGGAAATCATCGGCGCCGAAGTGGCATGAAAACCCACACCGAGCTCTTTGGCTACAATGGAAGATAAAGTAGTTTTGCCCAGTCCCGGAGGGCCGAATAACAGGACATGGTCTAAGGCTTCGCCGCGTTGACGGGCGGCGGTAATAAACACTTTGAGGTTGTCGCAGACTTCACGCTGGCCGACAAAATCATCAAGTGAGTTTGGGCGCAGATTAATCGGATTGTTGCCGATTTGGCTGTCTTCCGGTTGCTCTTTAGGGCTTACTATGCGGGTATCATCGGTCATACTTCAAATTCCTTATTGGCAAATTCTTTGAGCGCCAGGCGAATTAAGGTGGCGACGTTGGCGTCCGGATTGGCAGAAACTACTTTGCTGGCGGCGTGATAGGCTTCCAAGCGCTGATAACCGAGATTAACCAAGGCCGAAGTCACGTCTTCGCTTTTGCCGTAATCTGCTTCGGCCGGCGGAGTAATCGGTGCGGCAACGGTTTCGCCGGCAGCCGAGGTCAGCGGATGATTGCCGGCTGCCACCGGCACGGTAACAATTTTATCTTTGAGCTCGGTAACAATGCGTGCCGCCAGTTTGGGACCGACGCCGGAAGCGCGGCAGAAAGAGGCTTTGTCTTGTGCGCCGACGGCTTGCGAAAGCTGAGTAGGGGTTAATACCGAAAGAATACTCAGGCACACTTTGGCGCCCACACCCTGAACTTTGGTCAGCGTATTGAACCATTCTTTTTCCCAGGCATCGGCAAAACCGAACAGCGAAATATCGTCTTCGCGCACGGTCATTATCGTCAACAGGGTCGTTTCTTCGCCGAGCCGCAATTTGCCCAAAGTTTTGGCCGAAGCGGCAACCGCATAACCAACGCCGTTGACGTCGATAATACAAGAGTCTTCGCCGATTGTATCTATAATTCCGCGTAATTTTGCAATCATTTCCATATCCTTTGCTTACACCAAATTATACGATATACCGCCGCGGTGCAAGCTTTTTGTTGCGGTTCTGCAAGCAAAAATCACTTAAATCGTAATTGTAACAAAATTTTAATACACAAATTCAAAAGAATATGTTATAAAGATTGCGTGTTGAATATAAAACAAGGAGAAACAGCCATGACCATGGAAAAATACGACCGCATTGAAGAATTTTACGATTCATATCTTTACGGACAGGAAACCCAAGAAATACTGCATGATATGGAGGAGTTTTTGACCGGAGGTTATAAAACCGACGACGGGTATGAAGCTCATATCGAAATCAGAGCAAAACGCGCCGGTTATGATAATGTGGAAGAATATGTGGCCGATGCCATTGAGCTGGGCTATCAAAAATTGCCGGAAACATTGGATGAATTATACGGGGAGATGTCAACCTCGCAGATGCACAATATGATGCTTTCTTTCAAAGACGGCAGTTATATCGATGAAGAAACCGGTCAACCGAACGCTTTTGTTGCCGCGCTGATGAAACATTATAACTATACCGATGTGGAAGAATTCAAAAACGGTTCCTTGCTGGCGATGGAAGAAAATATGCCGAAGACTTTTGAAGAATATTTTGCAAAAGCCGATAACAGGGAGCTTTCGGATATTTCCATGTTTGATAAAGACAGTTATCTTAATACCTTGCCGTTTTATGAACCGAACAGCCATAATCCGACCGATTGGACTAAGGATATGATGGAAAGATACGGTTATACCGATGTTGAGGAATTTGTAAAAGATGCAACGGAAAAGGCCCAAGCTGCTTATGACGAGAGAGGCGAATCTTATGACCGGATGGATAAAATCGAAGAATTTTATACCGAAATGTATGGCGAAAATGCAAAGCTGGAAATGTTCAAAGATATGGAAATGTATTTGCGCGGCGACCATCTGGACAGAAACAGCGATTGGCTCGAAGTTCGGGCAGCAAATGCCGGTTATGACAATGTTGACGATTATGTGGCGGATGCCATGCGGTTGTTCCATCAAAAAATGCCGGAAACTTTACAAGAAATGTATAACGAAATGCCGGCCGAGCAACTGCATAAACTTATGCTTTCTTTCAAAGACGGCAGCTATATTGACGAAGAAACCGGCAAGCCGAATGCGTTTGTTGCCGATTTGATGAAACATTACGGCTATACCGATGCGGAAGAATTCATAAAGGATTCTTTGCCGGCGCTGGAAGAAGCGATGCCGAAGACTTTGGATGAATATCTGAAAAGATGCAGCAATAAAGAGCTTACCATGATTTATATGGCTCAAATCGATATGGAAGATAACGGAAATGCTCAAGGCACAATTTTCTACGGTGACGGCGCCAACAGCGATAAACCGTCGGAATGGGCTAAAGACTTGATGGAAAGATACGGTTATACGAGTATTGATGACTTTATGAAAGATACGATGGAGAAGTCTGAAGCAATAAGCGATGAAAGAGAAAAAGACAGAGATGAAAGAAGGGATTCAAATCTGGAAGAATATTATCGCGAAATGGATAATACCGAAATGACCGCAAGAATGACGGAATTGGAGAGCAAAAACTATATCAATCCGGAAACCGGTATGCCGGAAGAATGGATGCTGAAACTGATGCAACATTACGGTTATCACAATGTTGATGAGTTTGCCACGGCTTCCGTTGAGATGATGAAGCGCATCGAAAACGAACGTACTCCGCAAGAAGCAAATGATAAGGCCGAGATGAAAGGTAAAATGCAAGACGAACAAGGTCGTGCCAGTGCTTTGGCGGATAAACGCAGCGAGAGCATTAAAAATCAGGCTAAGGTAAAGGAAACACCGGCGCCGCAAAAAGAAACGGCTCAGCATAAAATGCCGCCGAAAGGACGCGATAACAGCTACGGTTAATGATAAATCATTTTCGGATAAAGAGTCGGCACCCGGTGTCGGCTCTTTTTTTGGCTCAGGAATGACGGAAAAAATCAAAATGTAACAAAATTTTAATACAAAATCGCAAAAAAATATGTTATAACTGTACCATAGTGACTTATACAAGGAGAAGTGTCATGGCAGGAGATTTTGATGATGTAAACAGCCCGGATTTCCAAGAGGCTTTGAATAATGCGGGAAGAGCGACCGCATCGTCGGCTAAAACCTATGAAGTAATCAATAAGTTAAAAGGATTATACAACAGAACCGGTGCTTTGGCCCAGTTAATGTTAGAAAATCCCGATATGTTTAACAGGCTCAAACAAGAATATCCGAGTGCATTTGATTATGCTTCGGCAGAAGGAGCGGCGCAGTATGCGGAATATACTTATGAAAAAATCAGAAAGGCGCATCCCGGCCAAACTCCGGAAGATAAAATTGAGCGGATAAGAGAAGTGAGAGCCCTTGCCGATAATGATAATGTTGACAGCCAACATGCCGAACTGGTTCAGGTGTTAGCCAATGCCAGAGGCGACCGTGATACGGTTGACCGGAAGAAGGTTGAAAAGACCATAAAACTGTATGACCAATGGATAAGAGATGCCAAAAGTAATCCGGTGGTATATAGAAATTATCAGCAACCGGCCCAGCGCTCGGCGTACATAAGAGGGGAATTGGATAAGTTAAAGAAAGATCGGGAGCTTTATGCCGCCGTAGTCAGCAGTATAACGCACGGTGATATAAAGGCATCGGATGAATTAAAGAGTATCGTTAAAGAACATTCTGGTGCCGGACGTCCGCAGCAGGCAAAACTTAAAGATAAGTCACAAACGGAATTAGCCGTATTGGCCCAGAACGGCAAGGTTAAAGTAAAGGTATATGTGGTAGACGGTACGAGAAAGTGGAGTTATCACGCGCTGACGCCGGAAGAAAAAGCCAAGGGCGATAAGTATTGGATTGAGCATAATAAACAACAGCGGCCGGAGTTGTTCGGATTAACCAGAGAGCAAGTAAATGCCGGCAACGACAATAAACCGGCGGAAAGTCGCTCGGCCGGCGGTAATTCCGGTAATGCCGGAAGCGCGGAGAGCAGGGGTAATCTGACCATCTCGGACAATATGAAATATGCGCTCAATATGGGCCCGACGGTCTTGAAAGAAGAACTGGAAGCCATGGGCTATAAGTTTGATGCAAGCATGATTCGTCACGGGGCAAACGGAGATTATATCCCGACCAGCAAGCTGAGAGCCTGGATAGAAAAACAGGAATTTACGGCCGAGCAAATCAGCAGATTAAATGCGCTGGTTGATGACCGTGCGGCCTTTAATGCCAAGGTAAAAGAGATTAACGAACGCGACAGTTATGTGGCACCGGCACCGCAAGCCGAAGCCGCACATGAGCATACTGCAGCGGCACCGAAGGCTGAAGCTGCACAAGAGCATGCGGCAGCACCGGCAGCTAAAGAAAAGCCTGAAGCCGAACAAGAGCAATCCGCACCAGAGGGCAACACCCGCGAAAGCGGTGCCGTTGAGGAAGACCCTAAGGTTAAAGAAGATAAGGAAAAAGCTCGCGAGCTATTGAAAAAAGACCCGAAGAAGTTTGAAACGGCCAGAGCTGCTTATGAGGCCGCCGGCGACCAATATCATTTGGGAATTATGAACGAAGTGGCCGAAGAAGCCAAAGCGTCCAAAGAAGCTCTCAAGAGCAAAGCCAAGGGCGATAAGAAAAAAGCCGATCAGGCAACACAGGAAGTTAAAGAAGAACATCAGAAGAAGAGCCTGAAAAAAGCCTTAAAGAATCGCGCTAACGATGTCAGCAATTTCTTTAAGAAAACATTCGGTATCAAAACCAAGAAAGATAAGGAGAAAGAAGCGACGGCGGCGGTCGAACAGCAGAAGGCCGAAGAAATGCAGAAAGCGGTTGCCAGCCGGAAGATTACGCTAGAGCACGATAAAGACGGTAATGCGGTGTATACGTTATCCGGTTACGGTCGATTTGACGGCGGAGATCATAACGGTTTGTATGACGGTAAATACACGGTGTACCAATTCGGAAATGCCAGTGCGGTCAAATTTGCGGCGAACGACGGTACTCAGTTTACGGACTATGCACCGGGCGGACAGCAACTTTCGTTGATTCAGACTTTGAAAGATGAAATGGCGGCACGTTCTTCAGAGCAGGCGCAAGTTGCCGCTCGAGCTGCCGCGCAACAAAAAACCAACAGTTAAGCGGTTTATGAGCCAAGTTAAGCCGGTACGAAAGTGCCGGCTTTTTGCTTGTTATGTGACAAAAAAATCGAATTGTAACAAAAATGTAATACACAAAATGAAAAAAGTATGTTATAAGTATATTATAAACTTGTACAATTTATGACAAAGGAGAACGACCATGGCTTGGGAAAATGATGCTCAATACAATGCATGGAAAAAATTGCATGAAGCAAAAAGAATGGAAGAATTCGTTAAAACAGGTAAGGTTATGCCTCCTGAATCGGAAGCGTGGTTGAGAGCAACTTATGAAAAGGAAATGGCTCAGGCTTCCCGCGAGGCAGCCAGAGCACAGCAGGCTCCGGCAAGAGAATCTATTGAACAGCGTTGGAAGAATATGACGGATGAGGAGAAAAAGTGGTATTATAAATATCAGAAAATGACTCCGGCGCAACGTGCACAGGCGGCTCAAGATGCTCAGAATCATATCGGCGATAAAACAATGGCGGAATGGCTCAGAGAAAGACAGGCCGATTTTGATAATTTTGCGCAACATCCGGAAGTAACCCAGGAAGAGGTCGTGGTGCCTTATGCTCCGGGTAAAGCTCCTAAGGCGGAAGAAAGAGAGGGTGGTTCCGGCAACAGAAGCAATATAACTATTTCGGATAATATGAAATATGCGCTCAATACCGGTCCGACAGTTTTGAAAGAAGAACTTGAAGCCATGGGTTATAAGTTTGATGCAAGTATGATTCGTCACGGCGAAAACGGAGATTATATCCCGACCAGCAAGCTGAGAGCCTGGATGGAAAAACAGGAATTTACGGCCGAACAAATCAGCAGATTAAATGCGCTGGTTGATGACCGTGCGGCCTTTAATGCCAAGGTAAAAGAAATTAACGATCGCGACAGCTATGTTGCACCGGCACCGCAAGCCGAAGCCGCACATGAAGAAGCGGCGGCCACAGCGGCACCGGCACAAGCCGAAGCCGAGGCCGAAGCTCCGGCGGCGGAAAAAACCGGTAAGGACAAGCTGAGAGACGATTTAACGGAATTGGAAGCAGTGGATAGTGCTACCTATAACAAATTTATGTCGGCATTTCAAACGCTTGCTACCGGTAATGATGATTCGAGCATACCGGATGAAATGATGCAACTCATTATGAATATGATGAAGCAATACGGCTATGATGACAACGCCATGTGCGATTTTGCCCGTGATGCCACTGCAATAGGTCAGGATATTGCTCAGGGTCCGAAAGCACAAGAAGAAACCCAGAATTTGGCGGCCACTGCGGCAACCCATACCCGCGCAGGTCAGGCTGATGAGGGTATTACGGCTGAAGAGGAAGTGCCGGAAGTTGTTGTTGTCGGCAGTAAAGCCAAGTTTGATGAAAAACTGCGTACGGCTAGCGTGACAGGTGTAGCTGCCCCAACCGAAGAAGACCTGTTGAATTTGGGTAACACGATTGCGGGCCATACTCGCGAAAGCGGTGCGCTTGAAGAAGATCCGAAAGTTTTGGCCGATAAAGAAAAAGCGCGCGAATTGCTGGCTAAAGACCCGAAGAAGTTTGAAAAAGCCAGAGCCGCTTATGAGGCCGCCGGCGACACCTACCATTTGGGAATTATGGAAGCCGTAGCCAGCGAAACCAAGGAAGAAACCAAGGAAACGGCTCAAAGAGATAAGGAAAGAGCCGAAGTTAAGGCCGAAAACGATGCCAAACGCGCCCAAAAGGCGGTGGTAAGGGCCGCCGCAAAGGCTAAGGCGCATAGAGAAAATATGTGGGCCAAGATGAAGAAGGCCGCGCAAAATGCCGGACATTGGGTATCCGACCGCGCAACCGATGCGTATAACGCCGCTGCTCCGAAACATGTGAAGGTAGATGCTTCAAATTCGGCACAGACGGTCTATACTTTAACCGGATTTGAGGGCAGAGATGCCACCAGTACGGCTAAGCTTTCCAACGGTATCTATACCTTCAAGAAAGACGAAAACGGCAATGATATCGTTATGTATAAGGCAAATGCCAAGGCGCAGGAAGTCAAATTGGAGGCCGAT
>JAEEMQ010000033.1 GCA_016283295.1 Alphaproteobacteria bacterium | reverse complement strand
TGATGTTTTCCGGATGTATCCACGCTTTTTGCGTCATATACAACGGCCCTTGCATAATAAAATCTTCTTCAATCATTATTATTCTCCGTTATTACTAAATCCATACCATAAGTTTATGATAATGTCCATACAAAAGAAAAACCTCTTGACAAAATTACCAAAACACACTAACATTAGGTCAGAATTACGTATCACTTATATATTATATTTCAGCTATGAAGAAAGTTTTTGATTTTCTCAAGAGCGACGTCAAGATTAAGACTTCGCACATTTGGGTAATCGCGCTCGGTATCGTAATCGGGCTGGGTTTCTTCGTAAACTGCGCCATCGCGCCGTTTGTGGAGTTCTGTAACCCCATCGATTGCAATCAGCTGATACTGGCCGCGAGTATCGTAGCAGGCCTCGGCTCTGCCAGGCAGGTAGTGTTAGCAAAGTTCAAGTATCTCCAGGATTTACCTCCGCTCTCCGACAAGGAGCAGGCAACTGCCGAGGAAATTTTGAAGGAACGTCTCTGGGTGCCTGCCATCGGCTGGTGCTTGGTTATCGGCTTCGCCGTGAATATGCTGGTATTACCCTTCTTCCACGATTTCCGTGCGGTTGATTGGAGTTTCCTTCAGTCTTCTATCGGTATCTTCCTGACAATATCAGGTGCTCGTGAAATCGGGGTTTATTCTCAGCAGAATAACGAGCGCCGTGCCAAAATGGCTCGAAAGCCCGAGGAAACCTGAATTATTCAAGTTCCGTTCCCTTAGCCGGGGCGGAACTTGATTACAAAGAAAACATTACAAACAACAAAAAAATATATTATGGACATTATTACAAATTTTACCTGGATTGAACAGGTCATTGTGATTATCGGGTGTTTGATGGGTTGCATCGCCGCTGTTGACTCCAACTTTGAGGATGCCAAGGCAATGATGCCTCTCACCTACAACAGTTACGGTAATCAGGTAGTCAACCGTTATCTGTTTGTGATCGGTGTTCTGCTTTGCCTGTTGGCATGCCTTACGGCCGCTGAGACACCTCTGATCACGCTTATCGGATGCTTCTTCGGCCTGTGTCTGGTGTGGTTCCTCACATTCTTCCTCTTAAGGTGTGTCGTCAGCGTAATCCGTTGGTGCCACAAAAAGCAATAAAAATTAAAACCGTCTCCTTAATCGGGGCGGTTTTATTTTTTGTTTCAAAAAACATTTTACATTTTCTCCGCCGGCAATTATATTATACGCAAAAAAGGAGAAAAACCATGCACAATACTCAACATATAACCGCTGATTTAGTCTGGCTCGGCGCCAGCGACCGCCGTTTGGCCCTGTTTGAAAACGTTTATCCGATTCCTAACGGCGTTTCTTACAATTCATACCTGTTGCTTGATGAAAAAACCGTATTGTTCGATACGGTCGATTCTGCCGTACGCCATCAGTTTTTTGCCAATCTGCAATACGCGCTTGCCGGCCGCGCGCTCGATTATGTGGTGGTGCATCATATGGAGCCGGACCATTGTGCCGAGTTGGCTTCGCTGCTACAAATTCATCCGGAAACAACGGTTGTTTGCAACGCGCAAACCCAAAAAATGATTGACCAGTTTTTTGAAATGAATCTGCCGGCGGAAAAATATCTGCCGATAAAAGAAGGCGATTCGCTTAATACCGGCAAACACACGCTGCAGTTTATCTCCGCCCCGATGGTACATTGGCCGGAAGTGATGATGACTTACGATGCCACCGCCAAAATTTTATTCTCGGCCGATGCCTTCGGCACTTTCGGCGCTTTGAACGGCAATATTTTCGCCGACGAAGTTAATTTTGAACGCGAATATTTATACGAAGCGCGTCGCTACTATACCAATATTGTCGGCAAATACGGTCCGCAGGTGCAAAATGTTTTGAAAAAGGCCTCTGCGCTCGATATTAAAATGATTTGCCCACTCCACGGCTTTATCTGGCGCAAAGATTTGGGATTCTTTATTGATAAATATGCCAAATGGGCAGCTTACGAACCGGAAGAAAAAGCGGTTGTAATCGCTTACGGCTCGATTTACGGCAACACCGCCAATGCCGCGGAAATTCTGGCCAGCAAACTGGCGGAAAAGGGCGTGAAAAATATCCGCGTTTATGATGTTTCGGTAACCCATCCGTCATATATCATCAGCGAGGCTTTTCGCGCTTCGACTCTGGTGTTTGCCGCACCGACCTACAATGCCGGTGTTTTCGTAAATATGGATAATTTGTTGCGTGAACTGACGGCGCATAATTTGCAAAACCGCACCGTCGCTCTTATTGACAACGGCACTTGGGCGCCGCTTGCCGGCAAACAAATGGCGGAAGAAATCGCCAAATGGAAAAATTGCACGCTTCTTGAGCCGATGCTTTCGCTAAAATCGGCACTCAAAGCCGAGCAACTTTCCGCCCTGGATGCTCTGGCAAATGCCTTGACGGCAACGCTCAAATAAAAAGTCCGCCGTTAACCATTTAATAAACAAAATGCAATATAACCTATTGTTGTATATACAATTTTAGGAGACTTTTTTATGAAAAAATATATTGCAGAATTATTCGGAACATTTGTTCTGGTATTTATCGGTTGCGGTACGGTAGTATTTTCGGCTCCGTACGTTGGTTTTACCGGTATTGCTTTGGCATTCGGTTTGGCGGTTATGGCCATGATTTATGCCATCGGTCCGGTTTCCGGCGCCCACATCAACCCGGCGGTTACGCTCGGTGTTTTGTCTGCCGGCCGTATGAGCCTTAAAGATGCTATCGGTTACATCATTTTCCAATTCATCGGTGCAACCCTCGGTGCTGCCGCTTTGATTTATATGTTGCAGGGCAAACTCAACGGCTATAATGTTGTTGAAGCCGGCCTGGGCCAAAACGGTTGGGGCTACAACTACGGCGGCGGTTACAATCTTTATGCGGCTATTGCCTTTGAGTTTATTGCCACTTTCATTTTCGTAAAAGTAATTTTGAAAGTTACGGCTGCCGATTTGAAGATTGCCGGTGTTGTCATCGGTTTAACCTTGGTAGTATTGCACATCTTGGGCTTGCCGATTACCGGTGTTTCGGTTAACCCGGCACGCAGCTTCGGTCCGGCTTATTTCGTCGGCGGTGAAGCTCTGTCGCAATTATGGATGTTCTTGCTTGTTCCGTCCGTTGCCGGTATTTTTGCCGGTCTCTGCTCGCGTTGTTGCTGCTGCGGTTGCTGCGGCGGTGCCTGCAAGGTAGAAGCCAAACCGGAAGTAAAAGCCGTTGCGGTTGAAAAACCGGCAGTGCAAAAGCACTCTCCGGCGCATCATACCGCTCGTAAAACCGGCGGCAAATCCGCAAAAAAATAATCCGAATTTACGATTATAATCAAGCCTCGCTATAACCGGCGGGGCTTTTTATTTTTGACAAATATTTGTTGACAAATAAATTCAAAGATGCTACTTTCTGGGCAGATTTACTTATTATTCTCAAAATTTTTGTTTATGAAAAAGACTATTTTATTCAAAGTTGCCGCTATCAGGCACGAAGGAAAATCTTGGAAGTTTTACCCCTGTGATTGCGCCGCTCCGATTGTATTCAAAGACACCTTACTCAACCGCGAACGCATCCCCACGGCCGGTCAAAAGGTCTGCAAAATGTATATCGAGGTTGACGGTGATGTTATCAGTAACCTGCGCGTTGATTATTACAACCTGTGGGAACTGCCGAAAAAAGCCAACCGTAACGATGCTCCCGTTCTGCCCGAAGCTTATCGCGTAACGGGAAGCGAGTGCTCCAGAAAGAAGCACAACGACAGTGATTGCTGCTCCTGTTGCCCGTGGTGTCAACACATCACCCCCGCCGGCTACATGAAACTGGACTACCCGTCGGAATGCTACACATTCAGGGCCAAAACTCACAAATGAACACCCAGCCTTATCCTCAGCGATAAGGCTTTTTTATTGCCCTAAAAGTCTGCTAATTATTTGAAAATACGTAAATTTGCCATATATTTCAAAAAAATTTAAAAAAATACTTGATTTATGAATTTTTAACGTGTATAAGCAATAACGATGGTTGAACGGGCGCTTAGCTCAGCTGGAAGAGCATCTCGTTTACACCGAGAGGGTCGGGAGTTCGAACCTCTCAGCGCCCACCATTACAAAGAGCGGCTTGCCGCTCTTTTTTTTGTGCCTTGAAAGAGGTTTGAACTCCCGGGGAGGGAGTTTGACCACAAGCGAAAGGCGGGCGGGAGAACGCCGGTCGCAAAGCGATGAGCGCAGGGGCGGACGAAGTGAAACGAAGGCCAGCCTCTCAGCGCCCACCAACACAAAAAAACGCCTTCGGGCGTTTTTTTTATTCTCTGCACCTAACAGAGGTTTGAACTCCCGAAGCGGGCTTTTACAACAAAAACAACCTCAAAATGTTGTTTTTGTTGCAAGAGGCGCAGTTTTCTTAATAAGCAAGGAAAGCGACAGCGACCGCGGCGAATTTAGAAAACAAGCCGACCACAAGTGAAAGGCTGTTTGCCCGCAAAAAAAGTCCGCGAAAAATCAATTTCGCGAACTTTTTTCTGCATATTGCTATTTCTTAAATGCAATCAGCTTGGCATACATCTGCAACGTCTTGGCATCAGCGACCTCAAACTCATTGAGGCGACCGATAAAAGTATGCTTTCCCTTATGCACCACCGGCATAACCAGCGCCGTAAAATCCTTACCGTCGGACGGGACCTGGCTGCTGATGGGCTCACGTCCGGGCAAATGCGGAGATATAATCTCATAAGCGCCTATTTGCGCGGCTTTTGCCGGCTTAAGCCAATAATTGCAACCGTTAAAAAACAGATTCTTCAGCGGATAGATACCTTCTCCTCTGACTGCTACCGACAAAGCCAAAATCTCGTCAACCGTAGGCAACTCAAGCTTGAAAGGAGGTTCGATGTCGCCCCAATTATAATATTCCAGCCAAATCAGCTTTTTCAGCATATCCAGCGCGCCGGAAATCTTGTCTTTACTGACACGCGGGTATTCGGCAAAAACAAAGCCGTCATCCCATGCCGGAAAATCCGGATTAGGCTCGACCTTGAGGCAACGATTAAGATAAAAAACTCCGTTCATCTCAATTCCGAGCGGTTTGAGGGCTCTGATTTGAAACGGCATTGAGCAGAGAATACCGTCGGCGTAATACACTATACCGTACGGATAAGTAATCGGTCTGGAATCGGTGGCCAACCACGTTTTGTATGATTGCATCAGCGACTCGATTTTCCCCGGGGAAACAACTCCTTTTTCCTGCAGGTCACGATACATTTGTAAAAAATCCATAATGTGTCACGGGCTCTTACCGTCGACCGGTTTCTTCTAAATATTTATTTACATAATTTTCTGTGGAATTCCACGTATAACCAAAAAAAATAAAAAAATCAATATTTTTTACTGGACATTTGCCATAATTAAACTATAAATGCAAACAGCTTATAACAGAGGAATTTATGATAAACGATTTAACCGTCGGACACCCGTTGAAACTGATTATTTGGTTTGCCCTGCCGCTATTGCTCGGCAACCTGTTTCTGCAATTATATCAAATATCCGATATGATTATCGTCGGCCACCTTATCAGCGTCAACGCTTTGGCCGCAATCGGCGCTTCGGCCCCGATATATATGGTGTTTTTGATGGTGGCATTCGGCTTTACCGGCGGC
>JAEEMQ010000032.1 GCA_016283295.1 Alphaproteobacteria bacterium | reverse complement strand
GGTTGCCGGGTCATTTTCTTCAGGCGAGGTCCTGTCTTTACCTATCAACAGGTCGGCATAATCAAGCTCCGCCTGCTGATAAGTTTTGCGAAAACCGTCGTCAACGAGATATAATTCGTTGCCGTAAAACATTTTTTCCTGGTCTTGGTTATTCAGGAATTTATCGAGCTGGCCGTTAATTTCTTCTTTTTCTTCAGGATGTTTTTCGAGATAGCTTTCTTTTTTGGCGATAAAATCGGCGACTTCCTTCGGCTTTACCTGGCCGGCGCCGTCGCCGATACTACCGTTCTGTACTTCGGTTGCCAGCTGATGAAACGCGTCATACACCGCATCTTTGTCTTCAAATTCGGTGGTTGCGGCTTCTTCGGCTGCATTTTCCGCTTTTCTTTTTTGCAAATTTTTCTTAATTTCATCAAGAGAAATCCCTTTATCCTTGGCATCATAGTTCTTGACGGAAACATAGATTTGTTCATCAATGGTCAGCTGGTCAAAATCTCTGTTTGTGCCGAGCTCGGCATCGGCGAGCGCTTCCATATCGTCCTTATTGTTGGCCTGTCTGATTTCCTCCAAGAAATCAATATCCGCATCGCTTAAATCGTTGGTATGACTTTTAAATGACATCAATAAAGCTGTCTGCTCCACATCCGCAATTTGCGAAACATCGGTAATTCCGAATTTGTCGCGGATAAAATCCTTAAAGTCCGCTCTATCGGCAACATCGGAAAAATTATTGTAAATAGCCATGGTCGTTCTCCTGAATATATCAATATATGTTCAGTTTAGCATATTTTTGTGTTTTGTCAAATATTTTCGCTAATTTTTATGTTAAATTTTTGTGACAATATAGTGCTTAAAATTCACACTAAAAAAAACAACCGATACTTATCAGGTATCGGTTGTTTCTCTATTTAGAAGGTAATTCTGTAGCCTAGTCCGGCATCCATTTCGAATCCGCTGAGATTGTCATACGATGTGTCGTCGAATCCGTCCATATCGATGGCTTTACCGAGGTGGCCTCCCAGGCGACAAGCGGCAAAAACTTCGTTACAACTGCCGATTTTCAGACCGCCGCTCAACTGCAAAGCTCCTTTAGCGCAAAGCTTTTTAATGGAGTTTGTAATTTTGCTGTACTCTCTTTTACCGACAAGTGTCATGGCATAATCGCCGACGCCCGCATAAAGCTTAGCACCCCAGAACCATCTCTGATTCGGTTGTCTGACCCTGAAGCCGGCAGAGAGCAATACACTGCTGTATCTCTCGTGGACCTTTTCGTAGTCAAACATTTGCTCCACAGCCAGACCGTAGTTAATCGACGTACTCGGGCTCACTTGGGTGAATCGTCCGATTTCGCTCGAAACAATCAGGCCTTTCTGCTTACCGACCAGCTGATAGGCGGTGTTGAGTGTTACTTGCAGACGCTTGTTGCGAGACGGCAAGGTAGGTTCTCCGAACTTATAACCCACGGCCAAACCGACGGTCCAGCTGGACGGGTTAAAGTTTTCCAAAACCACCTCCCAATCCTCGGGCAGCTCGCCTACCGAAGAAGCGGGCTGTACCGAAGTTATGTAACGAGCATATACCGCGGTATAGGTATCTTTGGTAAAGTTCAAAGAACCCCATGCATGCAGACCGTATTTGAAGCAGAACGCCGATTTGTTCAGCACACTATGGTATATACCGTTGGTGTAGAACGTATTATACGGCGTAATGCCACAACCGATTAAGGCATCAATACCTAAGGCAATGTCGCGTCCGATTTGGAAACCGACTTTACCCATAGTATTGACATACGAACCCATTTCATTCTCGTAACTGTAACTCAGCATACCGCCCCACGAGACGGCAAAGTTCGTCGGGTTTGGCACCCACTTACCGTCAACCTCACGGCCCCTCATATACACATGAGAGAACGTAACGCCGGCACCGAACTTGTTTTCGACAGAAGTGTCGTCACCGTAATCCTCAACTCGGATTCTGTCAGCGATATTGTCGTCAACTTCCGAGATATTCTTACCGAACGAACCGTCCAGCATGATGACGTTATAGGTACGCCACTTCAACTTCGGCTTTCTCAGTACATAATGCGGCACAAAGGTTGTATCCTTCGTAAAGCGTAATCCCGAGAACATTTGGGTCAGAATATCGGCTGCCTCAACAACATCGCTGTTGACATACTCCTTGGCTACGGCCTTGAGCACATCCTTTTCGCTCTGCGGATGGTCATTGGCGTGTTCACGATTGAACTCGGCGTATTCCGGGCTGAATTCTTCAGCCAGCGAATTGGCCAGCGCACCTACGAGAGTCTGCCCGGAGGCGGAGTAACTCTGCTTGAGCGAATCAACTTCGGTTGTATCGGCCTCCTGCACCATATCCGTTTCAAAAGACGGAGCAGATACAGAATCGGCATCTTCGACAATCGGTTCCATAACTTGTTCCGTAATCGGTTGCGGCATCTTGAAAACGACGCTGTCGTTTATCACCACCACCTCAGACGGAACAATACCCTCACAGGAAATTTCAATCATTTGACCGTTGGCGGTCTTGATTGTCATTTTCTGGGCCGACACTCCTGCTGTCACTAACAGCAAAAGCATCAAAATCAGATACTTTTTCATACCTACTATTGATTGTTTGGTTCTTCCTCTTTTTTCGCCGCTTCTTCCTGTTCCTTAATCCACTTGTCAATCTCCTCATCGGTAGCAAATATACCAAAGGGGAGCTTATGGATTTTCACGGGAAGAGCGCCGACGCAGAGTCTGAAAACGATGTTTCCGGATTGCATGAAGAACGGTTCTTCCTCCTTCTTCAGCTCTTCTATACTGACAATCAGTTTCAAACCGCCGTCAGGCTGAAGCACCGTTTCGCTTCCGAGGTAGTTATAAGTAACCTTGAGCTTATCATAGGTCAAAAGAAGCTCCTCGTAATTCGTAGGAATACTCGACAGCGCATCTTTAACCGTATAGATTACGTCACCGTCGTGGTCCTCATCATCCACCAGTTCCAGAGGACGACTTCCTCTAAACTCTACGTGGTACTTGGTGATGATTTTCCAGTCGGTCTTCTCTATTTCGTCGAAGACCAAATCACCGATACCTTTGATGAGGAGGGTTGTAGCCTCAGTACCTAAGACTTCAGGAGTTTTAGCCTCATACATGATGGGCATAAAGCTCTTTTCTTCGTCCATGCTGAAACTGTCATCACAGGACGAAAACGATAACACCAGCCCGATAAGGCTGATAATAAATACCATCTTTTTCATAAGCTATTGTTTTTTTTTGTGAATACTAAGAAAGCAAATGATGCTATGGCGAAGTCCTATTCCGCTTGAGAAATGTTACCTTCCGCTAATTATAGTCATCATAATAAAGTGATAGGAACAGTATATGCTATTTTTGACAAAAGTCAACAAAAAATGCAAATATTGAATATTTTTTTGATTTATCGGCCCATGTGATAAATTTATGTTGTCATACCTCGCACGGCACGGTGTGTCCGTGCGTCAAGGTATCTAACCTTTCAATGCGGCAGCATTGCTTCCGATTCCGCCATAATTTGCTCTTCGCAAAGGCAAGTTCCCTTGACGACCTGATGCACAGCACAGGTCGAGGGATGACAATAGAGCCCCGAGATTGCACAGCGACGTATTGAGATTACCACGTCAGCCGTTCCGGCTTCCTCGTAATGACGCACCTCTTTCTGCCCACGAAATATCCGCATAAAATCCGGAGAATGAGGTAAATACGAAGAGGGATTCCGACGACGTGTACACAAAAGGTACACGAGGAGAAATCCCTCAAGTAGTAACCGATTAGACGAGTTTTTTTTTACTTCACTTCTTCGAAGTCGGCATCAACCACACCTTCATCCTTGTTGTCGGAAGAAGCTGTGCCGGCGTCGGCGCCTTGTTCGGCACCGGTTGCACCCTGGGTTTGCTGCGATTTATACATCGCTTCGCCGAGCTTCATTGAAGCTTGCATCAAGGCATCGGTCTTAGACTTCAGGTCTTCGAGATTTTCCTTTTCCATCGCCGCCTTGGTGTCTTCCAGGGCCTTATTGATGGCGTCTCTTTCGGCCGAAGAAACCTTGTCGCCGTATTCTTTAAGATTCTTTTCAACTTCGTGAACCAGACCTTCGGCGTGGTTTTTGGCTTCTACCAATTCCTTGCGCTGCTTATCGGCTTCGGCATTGGCTTCGGCATCTTTAACCATCTTATTGATTTCGTCGTCGCTCAAACCGCCGGAAGCCTGAATACGAATGGCCTGTTCTTTGTTGGTGGCCTTATCTTTGGCGGAAACGTTCACAATACCGTTGGCATCAATATCGAAGGTAACTTCAATTTGCGGCATACCGCGCGGTGCCGGCGGAATACCCACCAAATCGAACTGACCGAGCAGCTTATTGTGTGCGGCAATTTCACGTTCGCCTTGGAATACGCGAATGGTAACCGCTGTCTGACCGTCTTCGGCAGTTGAGAACACCTGCGATTTACGGGTCGGAATAGTGGTATTGCGGTCGATCAGGCGCGTAAATACGCCGCCCAAAGTTTCAATACCGAGAGACAGCGGGGTAACATCCAAAAGCAACACGTCTTTAACGTCGCCCATCAACACACCGCCCTGAATTGCGGCACCTACGGCCACAACCTCATCCGGGTTAACGCCCTTATGCGGTTCTTTACCGAAGATTTCTTTAACTTTTTCCTGAACTTTCGGCATACGAGTCATACCGCCGACCAAAATCACTTCGCTGATGTCGCTGGCTTTCAAACCGGCATCGGCCAGAGCCTTTTTGCACGGTTCGGCTGTTTTTTCAATCAAGTCCTCAACCAAAGATTCCAGTTTGGCGCGGGTTAATTTAATATTTAAGTGTTTGGCGCCCGAACTGTCCGCGGTAATAAACGGCAGGTTAACATCGGTTTGCGTGGTCGAAGAAAGCTCAATTTTGGCTTTTTCCGCCGCTTCTTTCAAACGTTGCAAAGCAAGTCTGTCCGTGCGCAAATCGATACCCTGTTCTTTTTTGAACTCGTCGGCCAAATAATTTACGATGCGCTGGTCGAAGTCTTCACCGCCCAAGAAGGTATCACCGTTGGTGGCCTTAACTTCAAACACACCGTCGCCGATTTCCAAAATGGAAACATCGAACGTACCACCGCCCAGGTCATACACCACAATGGTGCCGGACGCTTTTTTATCCATACCGTAAGCAAGGGCTGCCGCCGTCGGCTCGTTGATGATACGCAAAACTTCCAAACCGGCGATTTTACCGGCATCTTTGGTCGCCTGACGTTGCGAATCGTTAAAGTAAGCCGGCACCGTAATCACGGCTTTATCAATGGTTTCGCCCAAATAGCTTTCGGCATATTCCTTAATTTTTTGCAATACAAATGCGGAAATTTGCGACGGAGCATACTTTTGCCCTTTAGCTTCCACCCACGCGTCACCGTTATCGCCCTGAATAATTTTGAACGGCGAATGCTCCTTAAACTTAGCAACTTCGGCTGAATCATAACGACGGCCGATTAAACGCTTAATGGCAAACAGTGTGTTTTCCGGATTGGTAACCGCCTGACGCTTTGCCGGATATCCGACCAAACGCTCGGTGTCGGTAAACGCCACCATTGAAGGGGTGGTTCTTGCACCCTCGGAATTTTCCAAAACTTTGGCATCTTTGCCATCCATAACGGCAAAACAAGAGTTGGTTGTACCCAAGTCAATGCCTATAACTTTATTACTCATAGTATAAATCCTCCTTTTTTCTTTCTAAAGGAGTATATAGGGAGCAAATTTTACCGATGCAAGTATGGCAATGATTTTTTTTGTATTTTTTTTATTGAGAAAAAATTATTCCTCGCGTTCTTCTTTGGCCATTCTCTTTTTGAAGGCCGCATAGCCGGCTTTGCGCTTGGCCTGCGCTTGCTCTTTTTGTTCGGCGCTGTTGCCGCTGTTCTTCTTTTGCGAAATCCGATACATGGCCAGCTCACTCTGATAAGCCGAACTGTCAAGCAAATTCTGATATTCAACCCCGTTAAACGCTTCGGAAAATCCGTATTTATCCATTATTCCACCGTTAAAATAAACCTTGGACTTATCCTTCATTTTCGGCAACCCGAGCAATGATTCCGCTTCGGTCCACCGGCACGCAAAATCGCCGCCGATTTTTTGCGGCGCTCCCTCCAGCGTAGTCAGGCCATTATTTTCGCAATTAAAATAACCTTCAACTTCCTGCGGCGCCCCTTTTAACGTTGTCAGCCTGTTATGGTTGCAATCAAAGTAGCTGTGAATTTTTTGCGGTGCTCCCTCAAGCGTTGTCAGTTGATTGTTGCTGCAATCAAAATGCCTGCCGACCACTTGCGGTGCGCCTTGCAAAGTGGTCAGTTTATTGCCGTTGCAATTAAAATTTCCTCCCACTTTCTGCGGTCCGCCTTCGAGCGTAACAAGATAGTTGGAATTGCAATCAAACCAGCCTTTTATTTCCGCCGGCGCTCCTTCTAAGGAAGTCAGTGCACAGTTATCGCATTCAAAGTCTACCTCGACTTTTTGCGGTGCGCCTTTCAGACTTTGCAACGGATTATACGAACAATGAAAACTACCCTTAACAATTACTTTTGATAAATCCGGCAGCTCCTTCAGATTTTTACTGCTTAAATTTATGTCACCCTTGACTACAAATCCATCCGGCATATCATACAGGTTATAGGTCTTGCCGTCCTGTTCAAACGGCAGATATTTTTCTTCCTTTTTTCCCGTAATTTTTTGCATTAACTTATCAAACATCGCTCGTACTCCCTTATTCCTCGCGTTCTTTGGCTATTCTCTTTTTGAACGCGGCATAGCCGGCTTTATGTTTTTCCTGGGCCGCTTCTTTTTCCGGCTGTTTTTTCACGGAAATTCTGTATCTGGCCTGCTCTGCTTTATATTCCGTACTTGCCTGCAATTCCTTATAAGTGATGTATGATTTTTTTTCTTCGGAAGGAACATACATTTCTCTTATTTCGGCATCGCAAAATATTCTTACTTCATTATTCTTCGCTTCCGGCAACAAAAGCAGCGATTGCAAATTATTGCCGCGACAGTCAATTTGAACATCGACTTGTTTCGGCCCGCCTTTTAATGAGGTAAGTCTGTTGCCCGAACAATCGAAATACTCTACCTCCAGCTCCGGCGGACACCGCAGAGAAGTCAGCCGATTACCTTTGCAAGTCAGAGAACCGCCAATCCATTGTGAAATTCCCTCCAAATCGGTAAGCAGATTATTTTCGCATTGAAAATCGCCGGCAACTCGCGACGGTGCGCCTTTTAAAGACGTCAGTTTATTTTCGTTGCAAAAGAAATTGCCGTGAATAACCTCGGGCACACCGGCAAAACTCGTCAGCTGATTGCCCGAACAATGAAAATCCTTGCCGACTTTTTGCGGTGCCCCTTCCAGAGAGGTAAGCAGATTCCTTCCGCAATAAAAACCGCCGCCGACTTCTTGCGGTCCGCCCTTTAACGAAGTCAGCTTATTATCGTGGCACCAAAATGATCCTTTCACGGTCCGCGGCGCCCCTTCCAACGAGGTCAGCTGATTATTGATGCAACCGATATCGCCGCCGATTTCTTGCGGCAGGCCTTTCAAATCGGTCAATTCGTTCCCGCTGCAATAAAAATCCCTGCCTACCTTTTGCGGCGCTCCGTCCAAAGACTTCAACTCGTTATGGCCGCAGTTAAAATCCCCGCCCACCTCTTGCGGTGCGCCTTCCAAAGAAGTCAGTTTATTATAATCGCAACGGAAATTTCCCCCGACTTCCTTAGGCGCTCCTTTTAAGGAGGTTAACTCATTGCCGCTGCATAAAAAATTCCCCATAACAGTCACTTTTGATAAATCCGGAAGTTCGGTCAGGCCTCTCTGCGCCAGCCTCACATCACCTTTAATTACAAACCCTGCCGGCAGACGATAAAGATTATAGGTCTTGCCGTCTTGCTCAAGTTTTATGTACGGCCCCGCATCATCGCCCGCTCTGGATTTATTTATCGCCGAATCTATTCTGACTTTTATTTTTTGCAGCAAATCGTTAATCATGGGCTCTCCGTAATTTATTCCTCGCGTTCTTTGGCCATTTTCTTTTTGAAAGACTCAAATCCGGCCTTATTAACTCCCTCTCTCGGCGTCGTTTCGTTATCTTGTTGACGCTTTCTGGCCGCTATTCTCGACTTGGCCGCTTCAACCTTAAAGGCAGGATATTCTTCCAATTTTTCATATTCTATTTCGTATTTGTCACTATACACATATTTATATGCGCTGTTCAAATTATATTTGTCACCTACGGCAATATCACATGTCAGTTTTTTGTTACCGCGTAGCTTAGGCAAACCGGCCAAAGTTTCTAACTCATTATCCAAACAAGAAAAATCTCCGTCAATCTTCAGCGGTGCTCCTTCAAGGGTGTAGAGTTCGTTATCTTCGCAATTAAAATCGCCGTCAATCCGTTGCGGTGATCCTATTAGCGTTTCAAGCTGATTATGCTTGCAATAGAAATCTCCGCCCACTTTCTTCGGCGCACCCTCAAGCGAGGTAAGCCGATTGCTGGAACAGTAAAAACTTTTGCCGATAATTTGCGGGGACCCCTTCAATGTTGTAAGATAATTACCGTTGCAGACGAAATCACCGTCAATCCGTTGCGGCGCACCTTCCAGCGTTGTCAAAGCATTATCGCGACAATCAAAATCACCTTTGACAATAACTTTCGATAAATCAGGTAATTTGGTCAGCCCCCTGCCGCTTATATTCAAATCTCCTTTAATCACAAACCCCTCCGGCAAAGCGTAAAGATTATAAACTTTACCGTCCTGTACATAAGGTATATATTCTTGACCTTTCTGCTCTGGAGCAAATTCATTATTCCCATAGTGGAATTTACCGTCAATTCTTTGCGGCGCCCCTTCGAGCGAAGTAAGATAATTGTCGTTGCAATAAAAATCGCCGCCAACCTTTTGCGGGCAGCCTTGTAATGAGGTCAAAGCATTATGCGAACAATCAAAACTGCCTTTGACAATAACTTTGGATAAATCCGGCAGTTCGGTCAGACCTTTTTTGCTCAAATCCAATTTGCCTTTGATAACGAACCCGTCCGGCAAATCGTAGAGATTATAGGTTTTACCGTCCTGTTCGAACGGCATATAATCTTTTCCTTTAAGTTTTGCTCGTAATTTTTTAAGCATATTACCCTCCGTTTATTCCTCGCGTTCTTTTTTAACAAACTTTTTCTTGAATGCCGCGTAGCCGGCGCGTCTTTTTTCCTGCTCCGCCATACGTTTTTCGTTTTGCGAAAGTGCTTTGCCGTCGGCAATTTTCCGCCGCAATATTTCGATTTTGTTTACGTTACCGACTTCCTCTATATAGCGCGTACTTTCATACAATTTTTCCGCCAAAAATTCCACCGAAGTATATCTTCCCCTCTTAAAACCGTATGATTCCGCCAATGAGGCATCACACTTGATGGTTTCTCCTTCGTTCAACAGCGAAACACCGGCCAATGAATCCAGAGGGGGATTATCTTTGCAGGAAAATTCTCCGCCGACGTACTCAGGCGCGTGTTCCAAGCTTTTTAACAGATTCTCCTCACAATGAAAACTTTCACCCACGTCGCGCGGTGCACCTTCCAGGGTTCTAAGCTTATTGAAATTGCAACAAAAATGTCCGCCGACATACTCAGGCGCCCCTTCTAAGGAAACCAATTTATTGTTTACACAAGAAAAATCACCGCCGACTTCTCGCGGTGCCCCTTTCAGAGTGGTAAGGTAATTATAGTTGCATGAAAAGTCCCCTTTAACGATAACCCCTGATAAATCAGGTAATTCGGTCAGGTCCTTAAAATTTAAATCCAAATCGCCTTTGATAACGAACCCGTCCGGCAAATCATATAAATTGTAGGTTTTGCCGTCCTGTTCAAACGGCAGATACGGAGCGGTAGGAGCCGCCGTTTCCTGTTTTGCTTCCTCGGTTTTTTCCTGCTTGCTGCCGAACAGCTTTTCCCATAATCTACCGGCCATTGATTTTTACTCCCAAGTTTATATGTTTTACCATAACATGGTAAAGCTCAAAAAGCAAGCGATTTTTGCGGAAAAATCATTTTTTGTACAATATGAAAAAACCACAGAAAAAGACACGTCATTACGAGGCCTGAGAAACAAGACCCGTCATTACGAGGAAGCCGGAACGGCTGACGTGGTAATCTCATTAGGTGCCTTGCGTCCTCGGGTTTTACCGTCATACCTCTCGCAGCGCGGCGCGTCTGCGAGTCAAGGTATCTGACCTTTTGGTACGCAGTACCACTTCCTATTTATAATCTGCGCTTCGCAAAGATAAGTTCCCTTGACGACCTGATGCACAGCACAGGTCGAGGGATGACTATAAGCCCAGAGGTTGCAACGCGATGTATTGAGACTGCCACGCCTACGGCTCGCAATGACACGCCACTTTCTTCCCGCGGCATTTCCACGAAAAATCCGGAGAATGAGTCTGATAGAAAAAAAGCGTTTGTCCTTCGCTAAGGCTCACGACGCCTTCGGCTCGCGCGGTGTACAACAAAAAGTACATAAGCGAAAAAACTCGGATAGCGTGCGTAAATACGCAGTAAGCGGGTTGGCGCGGTGTACACAAAAGGTACATAAGCCAATATGCACGGCACCTGTAAAAATCCGAAGAATGCGGTAAATACGCAGTAAGCGGGTTGGCGCGGTGTACACAAAAGGTACATAAGCCAATATGCACGGCACCTGTAAAAATCCGGAGAATGCGGTAAATACGCAGTAAGCGGGTTGGCGCGGTGTACACAAAAGGTACATAAGCCAACCCGCTTACAAGTAGTTACCCATTATCCGGATTTTTAATTCTGGATGAGGTAAATCTCTACGCGCCTGTTCTGTGCCCGACCTGCTTCCGTATCATTGCTGGCAATCGGCTGTTTGGAGCCGGCACCGGCCGCATATAAACGAGAAGCGGCAACTCCGCGCATAGCCAAATAATTGGCCACCGTGCGTGCACGACGTTCGGAAAGCGGATTATTGATTTTATCATTACCGGTACTGTCGGTATGGCCGATAATTTGCAGCTTGGTTTTATCATATTCCTTAGCCACTTCTGCTACCGAATCAAGTACCGCATTGGCCGAAGTTTTCATTACGTCGTTATTGGTATCAAAGGTAATGCTGTTCGGCATAATCAGGCGGATATTATCGCCGTCTCGCGCCACTTGCACACCGGTTCCGGCGAGTTTTTGACGCAGTTTGCTTTCCTGAATATCCATATAACCACCGGTTGCAGCGCCGGCAGCACCGCCGATACCGGCACCGATAAGCGCACCTTTTTCACCGCCGACAAGCGCACCCACGCCGGCACCTACCGCCGCACCGATACCCGTGCCCCACGCGGTTTTTGCCACTTTGCTTTCACCGGTATAGGCATCGGTTGCACAG
This sequence comes from Alphaproteobacteria bacterium, assembly GCA_016283295.1. Lineage (GTDB taxonomy): Bacteria > Pseudomonadota > Alphaproteobacteria > RF32 > CAG-239 > RUG410. The sequence goes on along the minus strand of JAEEMQ010000032.1, from coordinate 8,401 downwards.
CCATTAAGCAACCCCAAGGCCACTAAGCATAACATCAGTTTTTTCATTTATTTTCTCCTTAAAAATTAGCAATACGTGCCAAAGCCTCTTCAACTTTAGCCTTATTTTCCATAGCCTCGGCCTGACGGCGTTTTTCTTCTGCCACCACCTTGGCCGGAGCTTTTGCCACAAACTCTTTATTGCCGAGCTTACGAGCGTAGCCGTCCAAGTTTTTGTTCAGGGTTTCAAGCTCTTTATTGAGACGTTCACGTTCCGCCGCAAAATCAACCACACCTTTGAGCGGAATTAAAATTGTAGTGTCGCGACATACGGTTTGTACCATATCTTTGCTGATTTCCATATTTCCGAGCGGGGCCAATTTATCCAGACGCGCCAAATTGCAAATCAAGTTATTTTGCGCAATAAGCGTTGCCAAATCCACATCGGAAGCTTTAACATAAGCCGTCAGTTTGGCCACCGCCGGCAAATTCATTGCCGCGCGCAAAGAACGTACGGCCGTAATAAACTCAACCGCTCGGTCAATCACGCGTTTGTCTTCTTCGCCGAACACCTCGTGTTGCGGCCATTCCGCCTTAATCAAATCAACTTTGCGCGTTGTCAGATTATTCCACAATTCGGTCGTAACAAACGGCATAAACGGGTGCAAAATTACGAGAATTCTATCCAAAACCCATGCCGCCACGGCTCTTGTTTCGTTGATTTTCTCGTCATTATCGCCGTAGAAAATCGGCTTGGTCAGTTCAATATACCAATCGCAGAAAGTGCCCCAAACAAACTGATATACCGCATTCGCCGCATCGGAAAAACGATAGTTATTCAAGTTTTCGGTAACGTTTTTGGTAGCCTCTTTAGCCTTGGCGATAATCCATTTGTTAATCGGGAATTTAACGTTTTTAATGTCAAAATCCTTAACCGAATAGCATTGATTCATCTCGCAGAAACGGGCGGCATTCCACAGCTTGGTGGCAAAGTTACGATAGCCCTGAATGCGGGAATCCGAGAGGTTGATGTCGCGTCCCTGCGTTTCCGACGAAGCCATAAAGAAGCGCAACGCATCGGCGCCGTATTTTTCGATGGTTTCCATCGGGTCAACCGTATTGCCCTTGGACTTACTCATTTTACGACCCTGCTCGTCGCGTACCAAACCGTGGATATAGCACTTTTTGAACGGAACGCGTTTCATCATATACATACTCATCATCATCATTCTGGCAACCCAGAAAAAGATGATATCGAAACCGGTTACCAAAACCGAGGTCGGATAAAATGTTTTTAAGTATTCGGTTGCTTCCGGCCAACCCAGGGTTGAAAATGCCCACAGGCCCGAAGAAAACCACGTATCCAACACATCGGTTTCGCGCCGTAATTCAACGTGTTTGCCGTAGTGCTTATCGGCCGCGGCCTGCGCTTCTTCTTCATTTTCTTCGCAGAAAATCGTATCGTCCGGACCGTACCAAATCGGCATCTGATGGCCCCACCAAAGTTGACGCGAAATGCACCACGGCTGAATGTTGTTCATCCACTCAAAGTAGGTTTTTTCGTAAACCGCCGGCACAAATTCCATTTCCTTATCGTGAACGGCGCGGCGTGCTTCCACCGCCAGTTTCGGCGCGTCAACAAACCATTGGTCGGTCATATACGGCTCGATTACCACATTGCTGCGGTCCCCGTACGGAATTACCATCGGGTGGTCTTCGATTTTTTCCATAAGCCCCAGTTTTTCCAGTTCCTCAATGGTTTTAACGCGTGCTTCCTGTGTGCTCATTCCGGCATACGGAGTATTTTCGTTGAGCGTCGCATCCGGGTTTAAAATGTTAATCATCGGCAGATTATGACGCTTACCGACCTCAAAGTCGTTAAAGTCGTGCGCCGGCGTAATCTTAACCGCACCCGTACCCTTTTCCGGATCGGCGTGATCATCGGCAATAATCGGAATAACGCGGTTGGCAATCGGCAAAATACAATTTTTGCCGATAAGATGTTTCAGTTTCGGATTATCTTTGGAAACCGCCACTGCCGTATCGCCGAACATGGTTTCCGGACGCGTGGTGGCAATATGAATAAACTCGTTCGGATTATCTTCGAGCGGGTACTTGTAGTAATACATTTTGCCGACGGTTTCTTTTTGTACCACTTCCAAATCGGAAACCGCGGTTTCGAGCGCCGGGTCCCAGTTAACCAGCTTTTTGGCCTTATAAATCAGGCCGTCTTTATAGAGCGAAACAAAGATTTTGCGAACGGCGCGGGACAGTCCCTCATCCATGGTAAAGCGCTCGCGGCTCCAATCGCACGAAGCACCCAAACGACGCAACTGTTTACAAATGGTACCGCCCGATTGTTTTTTCCATTCCCAAACCGTTTCCACAAACTTTTCGCGACCCAAATCGTGGCGGGTTAAGCCCTCTTTGGCCAAATTGCGTTCCACCACCATCTGCGTGGCAATACCGGCATGGTCCGTTCCCGGCTGCCATAAAACCTTTTTGCCGAGCATACGATTGTAGCGGATTAAAATATCCTGCAACGTATTGTCAAGCGCGTGTCCCATGTGCAAAACGCCGGTAACGTTCGGCGGCGGAATCACAATGGCAAATGCCTCTTTGTCTGAGCGCATATCCGGTTGAAAAGCGCCCGAATTTTCCCATTTTTCATAAATTTTTTCTTCGAATTCCTTCGGATTATAGTTTTTCTCTAACATTTTTCTTTCCATAAATTAAATTGTTGCACGTAAAATCAAACACAAAAGGGAGGAAGAAACCTTTTCAGGCTTTATTTTCTTCCTTTACGCGCACTCGACCGACTTCGGCGTGATAGTTATTAAAATAACGGCGATATTTTTTCATCATTTTTTTAGCCACGTCATCAAAGCTCCATACCCCTAACTTGTACGGAATATCCTCACGTTTTACCAGCATTTTTTTGGAGAGCACAAACACATCGTCTTCCGGCCGCTTACCGCGATAAAACGATTGAAAATAGGTACTTCTCTCGTTGTTCACGATTGCTGCCCGAATGGTTTTTAAGATATCGTCAATCGACTCTTCCTGAGTATTATCCATCAAATCATGCCTTTGGTTAAAATATCAACTGGAACGGATTATAACAAAACTTATTTTATTTCGCAACAGTTTTTATCGGTTTTTTCGCCATAAATTCATAATTTCAAAATTACCGCAACGGTATTGACAACCCCGATGTGTTTTGCTAACTTTCAATTAGAGATTTTTTGCCGGAGGAGTTTGGCATGATTAAGTTTTATAAGTTTGTAGCGGCGGTGTTGTGCAGTTGGGCGGTGTTAGCCCCTTCCCCTGCCCGTGCCGACGATAACGCAATAACAGACGAGCGGTTGAATTTGTCGCTTAATTTGTTGAAGTCAAAAATGAATAATGCCACCGGTAACTTCGTGTTGTCGCCGCTCTCGATTTATATGGCCTCGGGTTTGTTGGCCAACGGCGCCGGCGGCAAAACTCTGGAACAGTTGCAAAAAAAGATTTTGAGCCCGCACCACAATTTGTCGCTAAGCGAAATCAATCAGAATTTAAGCCAATATATGCAAAACCTTTCGCCGGCGATTAAAATCAACAATTCGGTGTGGGGTGATGATTTTAAGCCGGAATATATTGAGTCGGTGCAGAGCCTCAAAGCGGAGGCGCTTGATTTGCCGGAATCAACCCAAGTAATCAATGATTGGATAGACGATAAAACCAACGGCAAAATCAAAAATGTGTTGGCTGTGAAGAAACCGGATAAGAGAGATTATTATTTGGTCAACACCGTTTATTTTAACGATAAATGGGCCAGCGTATTTGATGTTGCCGATACAACCTTAAAACCGTTTCACTCCCTCGGTGCCGCTCAGCCGGACGATGTGTATATGATGTATCAGCATTTCAGCGAGAGTACCAATTATTATGAAAACGACACATTTCAAGCCGTTCACCTGTTGTATAAACATTATGATGTTGCCAAAGAAGGTGTGGATACAACCGACTTTGAGGCCAGAATGAATTTTGATAATTTTATCAGTTATCCGACAAATTATATTGACTTTATTTTGCCTAAGGAAAATGTTGACTTTCAGCAATTTGTGCGTTCTTTGACTTTGGATGATTTAAAAATTCCTTACAGAGATTATCCGGAAGTTGAACTTGAACTTTATCTGCCGCGCTTTGAAACGGAATATAAAACTCCGCTGAACGGCTGGTTCAAAGCCGGCGGCATTCCGCTGTTTGAAGATGACAGCGAGGTTGATTTATCCAAACTCAGCAGTATTCCGCATTATGTTAAAGACATTATCCATCAGGCCAATATCCGAGTAGATGAAGAAGGCACGGAAGCGGCTGCGGCAACGGTCATCGCGTTACCGGCGTTAGGATTAAATATGCAAGAACGTAAAGTACCGCCGCGGAAAGTATTTAATGCCGACCGGCCGTTTATTTATATCATCAATGGCGGACTGTTTATCGGCGCATATATCAAAGGTGCCAAACTTGAAGCAAAAAACCAATGAAATAGAGGTGTAACATGAAAAAATTGATTATGTTTTTGGGATTAATCGGGTTGTTGAGTTTTCCGGCAGCGGCCGAGTTGATGCCGCCGCAACCCTCCGAAGATATTCATATTACGGACTGGCTCAACGAAGACGGCGAGCCGATACTCGACGAACCGTATTTTACCGAATGGTCGGCCGATGTTTTGTTTGCCGTGCAAAAGTTTAAGGATTTGCTCAAAACCGGCAGCCCGCAACTGATTGCCCAGAACGTTATTTATCCGTATAAGCTCGGACGCGGTGTGCCGAGTATTAAAACCGAGCAGGAATTTATCGAAAAATTCAACATTATTTTGCCGAAACAACTGCGCAAATATTTGATTGAATCGCCGATGGAACACTGGAGTTACAATGCTTATAAGGGTAATATCTGCCTTTATTGGTGCTTTAACGGCGAAATTACGCCGAACGGTAAAATCGTGAGCGTTAAAACCATCAAAAAACTGCGGGAATATCGCAAGGAATACATCGAAAAAGAAAAGCAAACCATTCATCCGAGCGTGAAGAATTACAATTATAACTTATACACCATGAGAAGCAAAGAGTGGCTGATCCGCATTGACGACATGAACGGAGTTTATAAGCCGGCGAATATCGAAGAAGACCCTAAAGAAAATTATCGCTTTGTTGCCTGGCGGAAAGGCAAAACCATCTCCGACGAGCCGGATATCGTGATTGACCGCGGGAGCAAAAGTGTTTTTGCCAACAAGTGGATAAGCAAGTTTACCTTCGTTTCCGACGAATATTATTGCACCTTCGAGGACAAGGCGCAAAAGGCGCATCCGCAGAACATCCATACTTATTCCCTGCACTTATACAAGGGACTTATAGCGGAAGCACCGGAAGTGGAATAACGCTCCCGGTTGCGGAATTTTTCTCTGCATATACTTTACCCGGCCGAACTCGACCGGGTAAATTGTTAATGCGCATTGTGAAAATAGCGATAAATCGCCTGCAGAGCGGGAGACGGCTGTCCATTTTCGTTTGACCCTGCCGGAGTTTGCTCCGGAGCACTGTTCGTTTATTTTTTCTTTTGCAAATATTGTTGAACATAATCGGCATATATTTCATAATATCTGCTCAACAATTCATCCAACGGCTTATAATCAGCGGCGGCTGAGCGCCAAGATACGCTATGTCCGCCGACAATATCACATTCATATTTTGATTTATCCTTATTGGCAATACAAGACGCAAAGCCTATATCAATTCTGGGAAATGTCCAAATATCATTATTTTTAACGGCCGTTTGTATCTGACATCCGTCTGTTCCGCAATCCGCATAATCACCAAAAAGATAAATATTTTCCCCAACTTTGGCTACCAATCTGGCTGTATACAATGCCGAATAAAACCCGCTTTGTTCCAATTCGGTTTCACTCATTCCCATATACCATTTTTTCAGCATATCGGCAGTAACTTCCAAACCCAATTTTTTAATATCTTTTTCGGTTAAACCCAATCGGAGTATATTCTCTTTATACCTGGCATTATAAAACCTAACTTTGTTTTTGGGAAAACAGAAACCTTCATACAATTCCGGCAACGCCATATCTTCCTTTACCGATTTCAGCAAATCATCCGCATATTTTTCGTTATATAATTCAGAGAACACGCGCCGACATTCGCTTTCATCAAATAAAGACATAATGCTGTTATTTTCAATATGGTGTTTTGCATAAAAATCTTCTTTTGACGGTAATCTGTTATGCAAAAACAAAAAGTACCCACCGGACGCAAAGCACAAAAGCAGCAGAATATATGTCAAATATCTTCTCATATTATCCCTAAAGTTGTTATTTGTAATATATTCTACCGCTTTCGTCCTATTATGCAAGTATTATTTAGGCGGATATAGAATTTCTTTAAAACGGTTTGTTATATTTCGTCTTCTCCTATCTCTTTCATCAATATATACATCTCTTTCCAAGCGCCCATTTTGAATTTTTATATCATTCAACCATTCATTGAGTTTCTTTGCGCCTTCACGATGAGTTCCTGCTAACATCATATCTTTAGTTAATGGAATATTTATGTCTCCGACTTGGACGTTTTCATCCAGATACTTATAATTATTCCAATTTTTATTGTATTGGTCAACTTTCTCAAGGTAGTTACACATCGCTTGTTCTTGTGCTTCTGGGCTATTTAAAAACTCTTGCATATTTTTAACACCGGTTTCCGGGATAAAATGTTTATTCTTATCCATGTAGCCGGCATCAATCAAAGCAGGCTCTTGCATTTGATATCTTCCAAAAGCAACCCCCTCTTTGTTGATACAGCCATAATCATTAATATTATTTTGACAATTTCCCCTTGATTCTGCATAGGCTATTTTATCGGCAAATTCCGGAGACATTCCACCGCAACTAGTTCCATTAAAAATCATTTTATGAATTTCCTGCGGATTAATATTTTGCGATTGATTTGCGTTACTTTGCCCTACAATATTCGGTATATTCTGCTGTCCGTAGGTATTGGCCAAATAGCGATAAATCGCCTGCAGAGCGGGAGACGGCTGTCCATTTTCGTTTGACCCTGCCGGAGTTTGCTCCGTCGGTTGTGCTTGCGACGGTGTAAATCCGGCCGGTTGGTTCGGTGGCAGAGTGCTGCCGAATAAGTTGCTGTTTTGCGGCGCCGCTGTTGTCGGCTGAATCTGCCAATTATTCGCCGCCGTCGCAGAATAATTCGGCGAACTGCTAAATGCTGTCGGTTGCTGCATCGGCGATTGCGGCGAGTGAGTAATGTTGTTGGTCGGAGTTGCTCCGAACACTCCCAGTTCTCGCGCCACCCGTTCCAAAGTTTGCCGCACCGTTTCGTTTTGCGGTTCATCTTCATCTTTAAAATTTATCATTTTATTTTTCCTTTTAAAATGCGAAAACCGCACGCTTTTATACGCACGGTTTTCGGTTGTTGATATAAAAAAAGAACGCGGTTTATATAAACCAACGTTCGACCTTATATAATGAATTCACCCACGAATCCATTATGGTAATTTTTGTAGCACATTAGTCACTAAATGTCAAGTATTTTCTTATTTGTTATAATAAAAATATTATTAAGAAGTCTTGTACGCGAATTTTTGCGCTATTTACATAGAAAATACATCTACCGAAACTCGGATAACGCGGTAAATACGAAAGGATATTTTGACGACAACCGACACGGCAGTTAAAAACCCGGAGAATGAGTCTGATAGAAAAAAAGCGTTTGTCCTTCGCTAAAGCTCACGACGCCTTCGGCTCGCGCAAAACAACACGGCAACATAAAACCCGGAGAATGCGGTAAATACGAAGGGGGATTTTGACAACGTGTACAAAAGAAGGTACATAAAACGCAAAAAACCCGGAGAATGCGGTAAATACGAAGGGGGATTTTGACGACGTGTACAACAAAAGGTACATAAAACGCAAAAAACCCGGAGAATGCGGTAAATACGAAGGGGGATTTTGACGACAACCGGTGACGGCTGTTAAAAAACCGGAGAATGATTCTGATAGAAAAAAAGCGTTTCGCGCGGTGTACAAAAGAGGTACATAAGCGAAACGCTTTTTGATCAGCAGACCATTATACGGGTTTTTATTCGTCTTCAATGTATAAGGTCAACCACTTTCCTCTTGTCTTGTAGTAGTTGGCTTCGGCATCATAATAATTAACTCTTAAGCCGAGTTTTTTCGCGGTCAGTTTGCCCATCGACTGCAACCGCTGCAAGCCGGCAACATAATAGTCGTGACGGGCTTTTACTTCACTTACTTGCGATTGCAACAAAGTCTGATAAGCGTTCAGTACGTCTAAAACCGTACGATTACCGAGTGCTTCTTCCTTTTGTGTTCCCTCCAAAGCGATTTCCGAAGC
>JAEEMQ010000031.1 GCA_016283295.1 Alphaproteobacteria bacterium | reverse complement strand
TAAACGCCGTATTAAGTTGAAGTATATTACCCAAGCCAAAACCCGGCCGCCGTCGTTTTATATTTTTTCGAGCAATCCGGAGGGGTTGCCGGAGTCGTATTTCCGCTATTTGCTCAACAGTTTGCGTCAGACCTTCAATATGGGCGGGATACCGATTCGCATTACCGTACGTAAGGCGGATAACCCGTACGCGGATAAGAAATAGAATAAAACTGTCATTCCTCGAGGTGCGCGGTGCGTCACCTCGTCAAGGAATCTAATCTTTGCAAAGCGCAAATTTTAATGATTCGGAAGTAGCACTGGCGTGCTAAAAAGTCGAGATCCCTTGACGCACGAACACGCCGTGCCGTGCGAGGGATGACATTCCATGTCTTAATGACGTAAAGCCGGCAATCCATACGCGGATAAAAAATAAAATATGCAAATATAAAAACAGCCGCTCCGTGAAAGAGCGGCCGCTTTTTTGCTTTTGCAAATTAATATCTTTGCTGATTTATCGTTCTTTGTTGATTAATCGGCAAAGTGTCTTGAACTTTTTGGTTGCGGGCATAACGGTCGAGTTTTTCGCCCCAGTTATCTTGCGATACGTAGAAAGCACCGCAGGCAACGACAATCGTCAGCATCAAAACAACCAAGTGTCCGAACGAACTCTTGAAGGTTGCCCACCAATCAACTTTGTTGCTGTTCGGAATATACTCGTGCTTCAAAATCAGCGCATAAAGCAGGCAAATTCCCCACAACGCGACATAAACATACGGAATGGCGGCCAACTGGCGATAGTTTTGCAATCCGTAATAAAAGACAATGTATCCGCTGATACCCAAACCGATGAGTACAATCGGGTTCAGCAATATACTGAAAATAAGTTTAAGAAAAGCTCCCATTTTATTTCTCCGTTAAATATTGGTACTTGTTATGTTAAGCACATTTATTGATACAATCAAGTATAATTTTTGCTTGTGCCGCGGCAATTTCGGCATTTTCATCTTCGATTTTGAGGCGAAGCACCGGTTCCGTGCCCGATTTGCGAATAATCAGCGAGCCGTGTCCGTTCAAATTGGCATTGACCTCATCAATACATTTTTTAACCTCGGCGTTATCCAAAATTCTGCCGATGATTTCCTTGTTATCAAAGCGCAGATTGTGGGCTTCGGTCGGGAACGGACGGAACACCGGAAAGATTTCGCTGACTTTTTGGCCGCTTTCTTTGATTCCCAAACAAACCACGATTGCCGCCAGCATGGCATCGCCGGTGCGCGAATAATCACTCAGGACCATGTGGCCGGATTCTTCGCCGCCGAGGTTGCTGCCGACTTCGCGCATTTTTTCAATTACGTAGCGTTCGCCGACGGCCGAAGCATAATGTTCCAAACCGAGCGAGCGGATGTATTTGCCGAGTCCCATGTTGGAATAAAGGGTGGAAACAACCGCGTTGCCCTTCAATAAGTTATGTTCTTTTAAGTATTTGGCTAAATAAGCGATGATTTGGTCGCCGTTCAAACGTTGTCCGTTTTCGTCGCAGATAATGATTCTGTCGCCGTCGCCATCAACCGCCACGCCGAGCATACAGCCGTTTTCCGTTACGGTTTTTGCCAGATTTTCGGTATGCTGCGAGCCGCAATTTTCGTTGATGTTATAACCGTCCGGCGCATCGGATAAACTGATGACATCGGCACCGAGGTATTTGAATACATACGGCAAAATATCGGAAAAAGCGCCGTTGGCCGAATCAAGTGCGATTTTCATACCGTGCAGGGCATCGGCACCGGCCAAAAAGTTGACAGCATCAAAATAATCATCGATTCCGCATTCGGCCGGAATAATATCGCCGATTTTTTGCGGGTCGTAATCCGGCGCTGCCGATTCTCGCATCAGCGCTTCCACTTTGGCTGTATCCGTATCTGAAAATTTATCACCGTCGCGATTAATGAGTTTAATGCCGTTGTCTTTATAAGGATTATGCGAAGCCGTAATCATGATGCTCATATCAACTTCAAACTCCGGCGTCAGAGTGGTACATAACGGGGTTGGAATAACTCCCAAATCAAGTACGTCAACACCTTGTGCGGCACAACCGGCGGCCAGAGCGCTGAAAATCATCGGGCTTGAAATACGAGTGTCACGCGCAATGGCAATACGGCGGTGGTCGGTACAAAAATGTTGTCCCAAAACATTACCCAGTTTTAAGCAAAAATCAATCGTCAGCGGGTAGGTGTTGGCCACTCCGCGCATGCCGTCGGTTCCGAAAAGTTTATCAGCCATATTATTCTCTCCTGTTGTTTTTTTTGAGTCAAAAAGAGCCGCTTTGCGGCGGCTCTCTTAAGACTAAATAATATTAGAATACGTAACGTAAGCCGCCATAAATTTCGTGTGCTTTAACATCCATTTTGTGGATGGAGCCCATATCATAATAACGGTAGCCGGCATCGATATTGAATTTGTTGGTAACTTTCAAAGTCAAACCGCCGCCGACAGACCAAGTAAACTTAGTCGGGGTGTTGTTGTAACCGTCGGTCAAGTTATCAACGGTTGTTTGTCCGCCGTAGGTCGAAATCATTTTATCGTGGTACTTCATTTTGGTAAAGCCGATACCGGCGCCTACATACGGAGACCACCAGTTATACGGCAGGAAGTCAACAAAATGGTTCCACATAACCGAATAAGTTTGGAAATCGGCTTCGGAAGTTACACCGCCGTCTTTAACCGACCATTCGTCTTTATCACGCCAAACATATTCGAGTTCGGTACGATAGTAGTTATAACGATAACCCAAAGCACCGCTCATCGTGTACAACCATGAATCCAAACCGTCCATATTCATGTGGCTCTTTTTGGAATAAGTGTGCTTAACGCCGCCGGCACGAATGCCGACATATAAGCCGTTGCAATCAGCCATGGCTTCTTGAGCGGCAAAAATACCTAAAACCAAAGCCGAGGTTGCCAATAACAGTTTTTTCATCAGTAAAACTCCTTTCATACAGTTATTCTGTGCATAAATTTAACCGATAATGCTTAAGATTTAATTAAAAGTTGTGAAAACGCTTAAAAAACGTTGATTTTAAGATAAAATCGGGTTATCTCTTTTAGGAAGGCAATCGGATAGCTGCGTCTCGGAAAGTAAAATCCGAAGATGAGGAAAGTCCGGGCTTCACGGAAACAAGATACCGGATAACGTCCGGCTGGAGCAATCCACGGGAAAGCGCCGCAGAAAGTTACCGCCGCGTACATCGCGGTAAGGTTGAAAAGGCGAGGTAAGAGCTCACCGCGCATGCAGTAATGCGTGCGGCAAGGCAAGCCCTATCTGATGTAAGACCAAATTAGGAGGGTTTAATGTTCGCATTAAATTACACGGGGAGTTTCCGCCCCGCTCCAGAGGTAGGTCGCACCAGCCAAGCGGAGACGTTTGGTGGAGATGAATAGCTATCGCACGAAATCTTTGCCTTTACGACAAAGCAAATTGTGTACAGAACTCGGCTTACAGATTGCCTTCAAATTGATTTATGGGAGATTGAAATGCCACAAAAAACATTATCGCGTGAAGTTGAAATTACCGGAATCGGGCTGCACAGCGGTTGTGAGAGCAAGCTTAAATTCAAACCGGCACCGGAAAATACCGGCATTGTGTTTGTGCGCACGGATTTAAGCGACAACAATCGTTTTCCGGCGCTATATTCGCAGGTGGTCGATACGCGTAACTGCACCTGTTTGGGCAACGCCGACAAGCAAATTGTCAGCACCATCGAGCATATTATGGCAACGCTGGCGATTTTGCAAATCGATAATGCCGAAATTGAAGTCAGCGGTCCGGAAGTGCCGATTATGGACGGCAGCGCGAAAGTTTTTTATGAGGCATTACAAAAAGTGCCGCTTTGGGAGCAGAATGCACCGAAAAAATCTTTGCGGGTAAAGCAAACGGTGGAATTCAAAGACGATAAAGGCAATTATATCGTTTTGCGTCCGGCGGATGCTTTTGAAGTACATTTTACCATTGATTTCCCGTCAAAAATAGTCGGACACCAGGAGTTTGACGGCCGGATAACCGCGGATGTTTTTGCTCGCAAAATTGCTCCGGCGCGGACCTTTTGCGAAAAATATCAGGTGGATTATCTGCAATCAATCGGCTTGATTAAGGGCGGCAGTCTGGATAATGCCGTGGTTTTGGATGGCGAAACGATTTTGAATGAGGGCGGTTTCAGGGTTGATAACGAATGTGTTAACCACAAAACGTTGGATTGTATCGGCGATATGTTTACTTCCGGCTATGCCGTTGCGGCAAGGGTGGAAGCCTATCATACCGGACATTTCCACAATAACGAAGTTTTGAAAAAATTATTTGCCGATGCAAAAAATTATGAAATAGTTGAGGATTAAAATGCAAAAAAAATACGGAATATTACTCGGAATACTGTTGTTGAGCGGTTGCGCTTCGGATATAGATATGGATTCGATGTCGGCCGAAGATTTGTATAATATGGCTTATGAAAATTTGGGCAAAACCAAATATGCCAAAGCTGCGGAAATATTCGAAAAAGTAGAAACGGATCACCCGTATTCGCGTTGGGCAATAAAGTCTAAGCTGATGGGGGCATTTGCTTACTATAAGGACGGAAAATATGACGACGCGATTATGGCTGTTGACCGCTTTATCAAATATCACCCGGGCAACAAAGACGTTCCGTATGCGCTGTATTTGAAGGGTATGTGCTATTATGACCAGATTTCGTCTGCAGATAAAGATCAGGGCGATACCGCAATGGCTGCAGATACTTTCGGACGCTTAATCGCGCTGTATCCGGACAGCAAATATGCCAAAGACGCCATGGGTAAGATGAACCTGACCGAGGATTATAAGGCCGGACAGGAAATGATTATTGCCCGCTATTATTTGAATGAGGGCAACTATCTGTCGGCACTCAGCCGTTTTAACGTGATCCTCGAAGAATATCAGACCACCATTCAAATTGAAGAAGCGCTGTATCGCGAAGTTGAAATTTATGCGATTCTGGGGCTTAACAATTACGCCGACGGTTATTACAAAATTTTGCAAAAGAATTATCCGGACGGCAAATGGACGGCCAAAGCGGCTAAGATTATGGAAAAAATCGGCAAGGATAAACAGCCGGGTGTGACCTCTTTGGCAACGGATATCAAAGCCGAAAAGGCGGTTGAAAAGACCGAAGAAAAAGCCGAGGAAAAAGCCGAAGAAAAGAAAGGCTGGTTCAGCGGTTGGTTCGGCTCCGATAAAAAAGCCGCCGAGCCGGAAGAAGTAGTCGAGACTGAAGAAAAAGTCGAGGAAGTCGTGGCTGAGACCGAAGAAAAAGCCGAAGAAAAGAAAGGTTGGTTCAGCGGTTGGTTCGGCTCCGATAAAAAAGCCGCCGAGCCGGAAGAAATAGTCGAAACTAAAGAAGAAGTCGAGGAAGTCGTGGCTGAAACCGAAGAAAAAGCCGAAGAAAAGAAAGGCTGGTTCAAAGGTTGGTTTAGCGGCGGCACTTTGGTAGACAGCGAGGAAGGTGCCGAATAATGCTGAAATCCTTATCAATTAGAAATGTTGTTTTGATTGATAAGTTAGACTTGGACTTATCTTCCGGTTTTACGGTTTTGAGCGGTGAAACCGGTGCCGGTAAGTCAATTTTGTTGGATTCGCTGGGGTTGGTTTTGGGGCGCCGCGCCGAAGCTTCGATGATAAGACACGGTTGCGACAAACTCAGTGTCAGCGCCGTGTTTGAATGCCGGGGTCCTAACGAGGCTTTGCAAAAATTATGCGAAGAACACGATTTGGAATATGATAGCGAAATAATAATCAGCCGCTCGCTTGCCGCCGACGGACGCGGTAAAATATTTTTCAACGATTATCCGATAACGCAACGCTTGCTCAGAGAAATAGGTAACTGTCTGGTTGAAGTGCACGGGCAATTCGATAATCAGGGCTTGCTCAATGCGGAAACTCACCTCAGCGTGTTGGACGCATACGGAAATTATGCCGAAACGCTTGATTTGGTGCGGCAGGCATACAACACCTACAAAAACGCGCAACATCTGCGACAACAGGCGGAAGACGAACTGGCGGCAACAATGGCGGAAGAAGAAAATTTAACGCATTGGCTCAAAGAATTTGCTCAAGTAAAGCCGCAGGCCGGGGAGTTGGCAGAGTTGGAACAAAAGCGGCGCTATATGATGAATGCCGAAAAAATCGTCGACGGTTTGCAAACGGCGCATAATTCGCTGTATCAGCAGAATATCGGCGTGCGCGAGGCCTTGCGACAGGCACAGGCGGCAATCGCGCGGGTTAATGCCGTAACCGACGAAAAATACGGCGGCATTTACGAAATGCTGGATACGGCATTGGTTAATGTTGAGGAAGCCGATACGGAAATCGAGGGGGCTTTGAACGAAATCGACGTCAATCAAAACGATGCCGACAGACTGGAAGAACGCCTGTTTACCTTGAAAGATTTGGCCCGCAAACATCATGTTACGGTTGACGATTTGCCGGCGGTATGGCTGGATATGGAAGCAAAAATCGCGCATTTGGAACATGGCCGCGACGATTTGGAAGTGTTGCGCAAAAACGAAATGCAAACGCGGGATGCGTATATGAGAATCTCGCGGGAGCTTCACGAGTTGCGTATGGCGGCGGCACAAAAACTCGATGCCGGAGTTATGGCGGAGTTGCCGGCACTCAAAATGGAAAAGGCGCAATTCAAAACTCAGATTATGGTTAAGGAAGAAAGCAAATGGAACGAAAGCGGCGGCGACGAGGTGTGCTTTTTGGTTTCTACCAACGCGGGGACGCCGCTCGGTAATTTGAGCAAAATCGCTTCCGGCGGCGAACTGGCGCGTTTTATGTTGGCACTTAAGGTTAACCTGGGCCGGGTCGGTGCGGTCGAAACCATGATTTTCGACGAGGTTGATACCGGTATCGGCGGGGCTACGGCGCAGGCGGTCGGCGAAAAACTGGCCGCACTCGGTCAAAACAAACAGGTGTTGGTGGTAACTCACTCGCCGCAGGTGGCCGCATTCGGCAGTAATCACTTTAAGGTAGAAAAAGCAAGCGTTGACGGAATAACTTTAACGAGCGTTCGTCTGCTTTCCGCCGCCGAAAAACGCGAAGAAATCGCCCGCATGCTCTCCGGCGAAGTAATCAGCGACGAGGCAAGAGCCGCGGCCAAAGTTTTGATAGGTGCATAGATGGCGGGAATTAAACACGGTACCGAAGTTATCAAAAACTATGTTAAAATCGCTCCGGTCAACCCCGGAGTTTATCGTATGCTCGATGCCGACAACAAGGTTTTGTACGTCGGTAAGGCCAAAAATATCAAAAAACGCATTACGGCATATACGCATTTCGAGCGGCTGCCCGACCACATTAAACGCATGGTGGCGGAAGTCGAAAAAATGGAGTTTATCATCGTTGAAAACGAAGCCAAAGCTTTGTTGATGGAAAACGATTTAATCAAGCGCTTGGAACCGAAATATAATATTTTACTTAAAGATGATAAAACGTTTCCGCACCTGATGATAAATCCGGCGGAAGATTTTCCGGCCTTGCGCAAAAGTCGCGGCACTCGTCGCGACAAGTGTAAATATTTCGGGCCGTTTGCCAGCGCAACCGCGGTTAATAACGTGATGGACATCATTCAAAAAACTTTTCGGCTGCGTTCGTGTCGCGACAGCGTTTTCAACAATCGCGAACGGCCGTGCATGCTGTATCAAATCAAGCGTTGCAGTGCGCCGTGCGTCGGCAAAATCAGCCGCGAAGAATACCACAAAACGGTTGACGAAGTGGTGGCTTTTTTGGAAGGTCGCAACATCGAACTGAAGGAAAAATGGTCGGCGCAAATGCAGGCGGCCAGCGATGCCGAGGACTTTGAAACCGCGCTGATTTTGCGCGATCGGATTCGTACTCTCAGCAACATTCAGGGCGGCTATAATGTGGAATATGCCGATATTATGTCGGCCGATGCGGTGGCGGCGGTCAAGCATAAAAATATGGTTTGCATCCAGGTTTTCTTTATCCGCTCGGGGCAAAATTGCGGCAATACTCCGTATTTCCCGAAACAGGCGATGCCGCTGAGCGAAGAAGAAATTTTGGAGGGATTTTTGAGCACTTTTTATGCCGAACATCTGCCACCGAAAGAAATTTATGTGTCGCACGATTTGGAAAATAAAGAGTTTTTGGAAAAGGCCATCGGCTGTAAAATCAATCGCTATCAAAAAGGCAACAAAGCCAAGCTGATTGAACGTGCCCGCGAAAACGCGACGGCGGCAATCGAACGTAAGTTGGCGGAGAGTGCGACTGTTGAAGCTAATTTGACGGAGATGCAAAAATATTTCGGTTTGCCGCGGATTCCGCAACGTATTGAGGTATACGACAACTCGCACAATCAGGGCAGTTATGCGGTGGGGGCAATGATTGTGGCAACTCCGGAAGGATTCGATAAAAAATCGTACCGCACCTTTAACATCAAATATACCGAAAATACCAATGACGATTTTGCCATGATGAAGGAGGTTTTGTTGCGCCGCTTTGAGCGGATGAGCGCGGAAAATCGTCCGGACGTGATTTTGCTCGACGGCGGTTTAGGACAGTTGCATGCCGTGCACGAGGCTTTAAGCGGCTACGACTTGACGGGAATTACGATTATTGCGATTTCTAAGGGGCCGGAACGCAACGCCGGTAAGGAATTTTATCATATTTTGGGGCGCGAAAGTTTTGATTTACCTTTTGCCTCACCGATTGCGTTTTATATGCAAAATATTCGCGACGAAGCACACCGTTTTGCTATCGGAACGCATCGTAAAAAACGCGCCAAATCAATGTTTAAATCGGCCATAGACGAGATCGAGGGAATAGGGGCCAAGCGCAAACGCGATTTGCTCAATTTCTTCGGCTCGGTCGAACAAATCAAAGCCGCATCCGTCACCGATTTGCAAAAAGTCGACGGAATCAGCAAAAAAACGGCGGAAAACATATATAAATACTTTCATAATTAAAAAAATTGTTTATAGTTAACCATAATATTAACGTTAATTTTTATATTTCAATGGGGGTACTCTCGTGTATAACTTACCGAATATTTTAACTTTATCGCGGATTGCGGTTATTCCGCTGATTTTTGTTTCGATTTACATTCATTCGTTTTTGTGGGCCATGTTTGCCGGCGCCTTGTTTATCGCCGCATCCATAACCGATTATCTCGACGGTTATTTGGCGCGTGCCCGCAACGAAACGTCATCTTTCGGCCGTCTGTTGGACCCGATTGCCGATAAATTGTTGGTGGCAACGGCGCTGGTGGTAATCATTACCAAAACCTATTATGATGACGACGGAATTTTGCATCATTACTACATTTGGAACGGCACCATCTTTGCCGCGTTTGTGATTTTGTGTCGCGAAATTTTGGTTTCCGGCCTGCGTGAATTTTTGCGCGAAGTCAATGTCGGCCTGCCGGTTACCAAGCTGGCAAAATGGAAAACCGCCTTTCAAATGACGGCTCTTTCGATGATGATGTTCTGCGAACTTTCGCTGTTTTGGGGATACCTGGGCGAAATTTTGTTGTGGGCGGCCGCCGTGCTGACCTTCATCACCGGCTATCAATACTTCCAAAAGAGTTTGGATTATGTTAAGGCTGAAGAAGCCCAAAAAGTTATGGCAGCCCTGAAAGCGGTAGCCGCAAAAGTGGTAAACACTTCCAAAGCCGTGGTTGCAGCCGGCAAGAAAACCGCCGCCAAGAAAATTGCCGCGGTTAAAAAGGAAAAGGCTTCCGCAGCCGCTATGGCAGAAGTTCCGGCTCAGGCTCCGGCCAAAGCCCCGAAAAAGCCTGCCAAAAAGGCTCCGGCACGTAAAAGCACCGCCGGCAAAACCGTAAAGAAAACAGCTTCGTCAAAGGCAAAAGCTGCAAAATAACAGGCAAAAGATATGCAAAAAGAATGTGCGCATATTTTGGTGGTTGACGATGACTTGCGTTTGCGCAGTTTGTTGCAACGCTATTTGCAGGAAAACGGTTTTATCGTAACCGGTGCCTGTGATGCCGAAAATGCGCGGATGTTTTTGCAACAATATCAGTTTAATCTTTTGATTGTTGACGTGATGATGCCGAACGAGAGCGGTATCGAGTTTTTGCAAAAATTGCGCCGCGACAGCGATATACCGGCCATTGTGTTGACGGCAATGGGAACGACCGAAGACCGAATCAGCGGTTTGGAAGCCGGTGCCGACGATTATTTGCCTAAGCCGTTTGAACCCAAAGAGCTGGTTTTGCGCATAAACAATATTCTGCGCCGGGTGCCGGAAGTTAAGTCCGATAATGCTTCCGTGCTGAAAATGGGCGATTGCTCGTACGATATGAATAAAAAAGAATTTCGGCGCAAAGGCGAGGGAATTATTCAT
>JAEEMQ010000030.1 GCA_016283295.1 Alphaproteobacteria bacterium | reverse complement strand
TTGCCGACGACACGCGCCGCAAATATTTGCCGACAAACCGTTGGCGCAGCGAAAAAGAAATGGCGGAATTGTTTGCCGATATTCCGGAAGCTATTGAAAATACAGTAAAAATTGCTGAAAGATGTAATTATTTATCGCAAAAAGTCGAGCCGCTGTTGCCGATATTTATCTGTCCGGATAACAAAACTCAGGATGAATTTATTACCGAGGAGGCTTATAAGGGACTGCATGAACGCATGATAGCCCAGGTTTATACGCCGGAAATGACGCCGGAAGAGCGGTTGGCGATTGATGAAGAATATTATGCGCGGCTGGAGTATGAGCTTAGTGTTATTAAAAAGATGGGATTTCCCGGCTATTTTCTTATCGTGTCGGACTTCATTCGTTGGTCCAAAACGCACGGCGTTCCGATTGGGCCGGGGCGCGGTTCGGGTGCCGGCTCGATTGTGGCCTGGTCACTTAAAATTACCGACTTGGACCCGATTCGGCTGGATTTGCTGTTTGAGCGTTTCTTGAATCCGGAACGTGTCAACATGCCGGATTTCGACGTTGACTTATGCCAGGAAAATCGCCATAAAACCATTGAATATGTGCAAGAAAAATACGGCCACGAAAAAGTGGCGCAAATCATAACTTACGGCAAATTGCAATCCAAGGCGGTGATTCGCGATGTGGCGCGTGTTCTGCAAATGCCGTACAGCCAGGCCGATAAAATCTCCAAAATGATACCTCCGGGCTCCGGCGGCAAAAATCCGACCTTGCCGCAATCGTTGGAAATGGTACCGGAATTGCGTGAAATGCGCGATACCGACCCGCAAATCAATAAGTTGTTTGAAATTGCCATAAAACTCGAGGGGTTGTATCGCAACTCCGGCATGCATGCGGCCGGCGTGGTTATCGGCGACCGTCCGCTGGATGAACTGGTGCCGCTGTATAAAGATCCGCGCGCCGATATGCCGGTAACCCAATATGATATGAAGTATGTGGAAGAAACCGGCCTGATTAAGTTCGACTTTTTGGGCTTGAAAACGCTGACTGTGATTGAACGGGCGGTTGAGTGGGTCAAAAAGATTCACGGGGTTGAACTCAAAATGGCCGAGGTGCCGTTGGATGATGCCGAAACATACAAAATTCTGCAGGAAGGCAATACCAGCGCGGTGTTTCAGTTTGAATCCGCCGGTATGCGCGATGTGATGAAACAAATCAAGCCGGACCGTTTTGAAGATTTAATCGCGGTTATTTCGCTTTATCGACCGGGGCCGATGGCCAACATTCCGACCTTTATCAACCGCAAGCACGGCTTGGAAAAAATCGAGTATCTGCATCCGGATTTGGCACCGATTCTTGATGAAACCTACGGTATTATGGTGTATCAGGAACAGGTTATGAAAATTGCGCAGGTGCTCGGCGGATATACGCTCGGCGGTGCCGATAAACTGCGTAAGGTTATGGGTAAGAAAATGGTGGCGGAAATTCCGCATCAGCGTGAAATGTTTACCGAAGGCGCTACCAAAAAAGGCATTGACCCAAAAATTTCCGGTGCGATTTTTGACCAGATGGCTAAGTTTGCCGAATACGGTTTCAACAAATCTCACGCCGCCGCATATTCGCTGATTTCATATCAAACGGCATATTTAAAGGCGCATTATCCGGTGGAATTTATGTGCGCGGTGATGGATTTTGATATTACCAACACCGATAAAATATCGTTCTATACCGACGAAGTGCGCAAGATGGGATTTAAAGTTTTGCCGCCGGATATCAACCATTCCGACGCTTTGTTCAAGGTGGAAAACGGCAATATCCGCTTTGCCCTGGCCGGCGTTAAGAATGTGGGCGAGGCCAATATGAATGCCATTGTGGAAGAACGGGAAAAGAACGGTGTATTTAAAAGCCTTTCCGATTTTATTCATCGGGTTGATATCAAACAAATCAACCGTCGGCAGATGGAACAATTAGTCAAGGCCGGAGCCTTTGACGGTTTAGAGCCTAATCGCGCTAAACTGTATAATAATATTGAAACGGTTTTACGCCATATTGCTGCGGCGTGCGAAACCAAAAACAGCGCACAAACTTCGTTGTTCGGAAATCAGGAACTGGCAGCGGAAGTTAAGTTGGAAAATGCCGGCGGTTGGTCGGATTTGGAAAAACTGCAATATGAGGCGGAGGCCGTCGGATTCTACTTGTCGGCACATCCGCTCGATGTTTATAAAGACAGCGTTGAAAGATTGGGTATCAAAAAATATATGGATGCAATTAAAGGTATTAAAAACGGCGATAAAGTTCTGGTTAACTTGGCCGGATGCGTACAGAGTTTGCAAAAGCGCATCGGCAAAACCGGCAAAGAATACGGAATATTGCGGGTAAGTGATACTTCTTCGGCGTTTGACGGCTTTGTGTGGAGCGATATGCTACCGGCGGCAAAAGAGGCGGTGGCACAAGGTGTTCCGCTGTTTTTGAGCGCCAAAATCGAGAAAAAAGATGATGATTCGCTGCGCATAAATTTTGATGTTGTGCGTACGCTCGACGAACAGATTACCTTTAACTCCAAAGGTTTGGTAATCGGTATATCCGATGTGGCGGCGGTGCGTCCAATCAGAGAAATGCTGTCGCACGAAGATTACGGACCGTATAAAATATATATAGAGCCGGAATTGCCGGATTGGGATGTCAGAATTCAGCTGAAAAACAGTTATGCGCTGGATAACGGCAAGCTGATGACCAATATCCGCGCGGTTTCCGGCGTAACCTTGGTAAAGGAATTGTAAAATGCGTAAAAACAAGTATACATTTTTCGGAGTTTTGCAAACGTGGGGACAACTGTTGGTGCGCGCTTGCCGCCAGTGGAGAATTTTCGGAGCCTATGCCGCCGTAATAACGATTACGGATGCGCTGTTCGGGAACTGGTCTTATTCTTGCCGCGGCGACGAACCGGAATTCTGGTGTGTTACTTTGCCTGACAACAAATATGTGGTAATTGTTGCCATGTGCATATTTTATTTGTTGCTGACTTATCTTATTTGCGCATTTACGACGGATTTGCATAATGCGTTGTTCAAGAACAGTGTATTTAAATCGCGGGACGTGTTTGCCGTCAGCAAACAAAAACTCAATATAACCGTAATTCTGGCCGGATTTTTTGTGGGGGCGGCAATTTCTTTGCTGGTGGCATATTATATCATTCAGCGTCCGGCCGAACCGGATTTTGAAATTGAGTTCGGATATTTTCTGATAGTGTTCGTATTGCTGATGATACCGTTGATGATGATACGGTGCGCGGCGTGTTTTGCTTATTATATGAATACCGGCGGTTTTGCTTTGGGTAAGGTGTATAACCATACGAGCGGTCGTTCGTATATCAGCGTGATGATGTTCTTGCTGCTGGCGATAATGTTGTTGATTATAAGCATGAACGCTTACGGATTTTTCAGCCGTGTTGCCTTCGAATACGACACTCTTACGACGGCGGTGGCAACCGATTTTGCCGACAATCTGCTTAAACTGATAATCGTAACGGTGTTTTATCTGTTTGCGCAGGCGCAATATATTCGTATGGAAGAAACGGAGCAACTGCATCGGGAGCTTGCCGCGGCCGAAATTAATGCTCATTTGGAAAGAGAAATTCCGGCGGAGGCGGAGGAAACACCTGCAAATCTGACCGCCAAAGCCGCCAAAAAGAAAAAGAACCAACGTAAATCATCTAAGGTGTCCGCACCTGCAACCAAGAGGAAATCAAGTAAGTGAAGTACATAATTTCGATATTGTTCGGTTTGCTTTTATGGCCGGTATCCGTCAGCGTTGCCGCTCCGAGCGTTGCCGACGTTGAAGCCGCCGTAAAAAAGAACGATGTGGCCGCGCTGGAAAAAATGACGGCGGAAGGGCTTGATGTGAATATGCATGATTCGCATAATCGGCCGTTGTTTTATTTTGCGCTTACTTCGGCGCGTGTGCCGCAGGTGTTGCGTTTTTTGGCGGATAACGGGGCCGATTTGAATACGCCGGTGCCGCCGACCGGAGAAACTCCGTTGATTTATGCCGTTACGGCGGCGGATCGCATACAGGTCGAGGCCGCGAGAGTTTTTATCGGCGAACTGTCACCGCGCGACCGTGAAAAAATGGCGGACGACTTCAAAAAAGCCGCGGCCAAAGAAATGAAATATGCCGTGGAAACGGTGCGTTTGCTCATAGATTTGGGCGCGGATATAAACCAGGAAACTCCGCTCGGTACTCCGCTGATGAAGGCCGCCACTAATGCGTGGAACGGCGAGATTGTAGCTATTTTGCTTGAGGCCGGTGCCGACGTAAACCAGGAAGATCAAAACGGCCGCACCGCTTTGTTTTATGCCGAAGCCTACGGTAATTCCGACATTTCGTTGCAGCTTATTGCCGCCGGCGCCGACGTTTATCATACCGACGTTAACGGCAAAACATACATCGAAGCCGAGAAAAAAGACCTGCAGCCCGAAGAAATTATCCACGATATGTAAAATTTTATCATAAAGATAGTGAAAAGTATTTTTTTATGCTTTAGTATACACTCAACCGGTCAGGGTAATAAGATTACTTTGGCCAAAGTTTAATTTTAAAAAGGAAGGAAAAATGTTTAGCAAAGCAAAGATTTGTAAGGTTGCATTATCAGCCTTGACTATATTGTTTTCTGCTATAAACGTTGCATCCGCCTCGGAACTGGATTTGGTTATTCCTGATCTGGGCGTTGCGACTTATAGCATTTTCGGTCATGATACGATTTTCGGCTATCCTATCACCGGCAATTTGTTACTTTTGTGCGGTATGGGTATCTGCCTCTTGGGTATGATTTTCGGTTTGTGGGAATTTTTGAGCATTAAGAAAATGCCGGCTCACGACGCAATGCTCAAGGTATCGGAAACCATTTACGCCACCTGCACTACATATATGAAACAGCAAGCCAAACTGTTGTTTGTTTTGGAACTGTTTATCGGTGCGTGCATCGTTTATTATTTCGCAGGCTTAAACGCTACTCCGTTGCCGCAGGTTGCCATTATTCTGTTGTGGTCGATCCTGGGTATTTTGGGTTCGTTTACGGTAGCATGGTTCGGTATGCGTATTAACACTTATGCCAACTCTCGCACTTCTTTTGCCTCGCTTAAGGGTAATGCTTATCCGGTTATGCACCTGCCGCTGCGCTCCGGTATGTCCATCGGTGTATTGCTGATTTGCGTTGAATTGATTATGATGATGTTCATTTTGGTGTTTGTTCCGCGTGAAACCGCCGGCGCTTGCTTTATCGGCTTTGCCATCGGTGAATCCTTGGGCGCTTCGGCCCTGCGTATTTGCGGCGGTATCTTTACCAAAATCGCCGATATCGGTGCCGACCTGATGAAGATTATCTTCAAAATTGACGAAGACGACGCACGTAATCCGGGCGTTATTGCCGACTGCACCGGCGACAATGCCGGCGATTCCTGCGGCCCGACCGCCGACGGTTTTGAAACCTACGGCGTTACCGGTGTTGCCTTAATCAGCTTCATTGTTTTGGCTGCCGGCCACTTCTTTACGGCTGACGGTTCTTTGGCTGCCGACATCAATGCTCCGCAACTGCAGGCTCGTTTGATTGCCTGGATTTTCGTAATGCGTATTTTGATGATTATCACTTCGGTATTCTCTTATGCCATTAACGGATTCTTCGCCAAATTAATTTACGGCAAGTCCAGAGAATTTGACTTTGAAAAACCGTTGACCAGCCTGATTTGGATTACGTCGCTGATTTCGATTGCCGTTACCTTCGGTGCTTCTTATCTGATGTTGCCGCCAAAGAACTTCGGTCCGTACATCTGGTGGGAAATGTCGGTAATCATCAGCTGCGGTACTTTGGCTGCGGCGATTATTCCGGAATTTACCAAAATCTTTACATCTTCCAAGTCTAAGCACGTACAAGAAGTTGTAAATGCCAGTCGCGAAGCCGGTGCTTCGTTGAACATTCTGTCCGGTATCGTATCCGGTAACTTCTCCGGTTTCTGGCAGGGTGTGGTTATCGCCGGTTTGATGGCTTTGGCTTATGCTACTGCCTCCGGCCATGTTGCCGAATGGTTGAGCATCTGGCTCGGTTACGAGATTTTGCCGCAAGCTCACATCGGCGCAATCATGATTTATCCGACGGTATTTGCCTTCGGTTTGGTTGCTTTCGGTATGCTCGGCATGGGCCCGGTGACGATTGCCGTAGACAGCTACGGTCCGGTTACCGACAATGCGCAATCGGTATTTGAATTGTCGCAGATTGAGAGCATCAAAGGCATCAAAAAAGAAATCAAGAAGGATTATGATTTTGAGCCGGACTTTGAACACGGTAAACACTTGCTCGAAGCCAACGATTCGGCCGGTAATACCTTTAAGGCAACTTCCAAGCCGGTATTAATCGGTACGGCCGTAATCGGTGCAACCACCATGATTTTCTCAATCATTTTGTTGTTGAATCTGCAGTTGAACCTGATTGACGCGCGCGTATTAATCGGTATGATTTTGGGCGGCGCTGTGATTTATTGGTTCTCCGGTGCGGCGATTCAAGCCGTTTCCACCGGTGCTTATCGTGCCGTAAACTACATTAAAGAGCACATTAAGCTTGATACCAAGAAAGCTGCTTCGGTTGAAGATTCCAAGACGGTGGTGAAGATTTGCACACAATATGCGCAAAAAGGTATGTTCAATATCTTTATCGTGATTTTCTCGTTCGCAATCGCGTTTGCTTTCTTCGGTCCGGAATTGTTCGCCAGCTATCTGGTTTCCATCGCCATTTTCGGCTTGTATCAGGCATTGTATATGGCTAATGCCGGCGGTGCTTGGGATAACGCCAAGAAGGTGGTTGAAGTTGACTTAAACGAAAAAGGTACGGCTTTGCATGATGCTTCGGTTGTCGGCGACACGGTGGGCGATCCGTACAAAGATACGGCTTCGGTTGCCTTGAACCCGATTATTAAATTTACCACTCTGTTCGGTTTGCTCGCTGCGGAAATGTCGGCAAAAGTATCGGAAGAAAATCCGAACCTTGCCCTGGGCATTGCCTGCACCTTCTTAGCCATCGGTTTGGTATTTGTATGGCGTTCTTTCTACGCTATGCGCATTGAAGCCAAAAAAATGGATTAAGTTATTGACTAATTCGTTTTAGTTTGTTAGAACGGCGGCATTGTTTCAATGCCGCTGTTTTTTTGGGGAGATATACAATGTTTTGGGATTTTATAAAAACCTTTAACATAACGCAATTTACCGGTGCGTTT
Source organism: Alphaproteobacteria bacterium (assembly GCA_016283295.1). Classification (GTDB taxonomy): domain Bacteria; phylum Pseudomonadota; class Alphaproteobacteria; order RF32; family CAG-239; genus RUG410. The sequence goes on along the minus strand of JAEEMQ010000030.1, from coordinate 70,788 downwards.
ATTGTTTTGTTTGCCATTATCGATATTATCGGCACTTTGCCGATTGTGATGAATTTGCAACGCAACGGCCGCATTGTCAGCGCCCCTCGCGCCAGTATCATATCGTTTGTTTTATTTGTCGGGTTTATGTATATGGGTGAAGCCTTTTTGGGGTTGTTCAGCCTTGATTTATCTTCATTTGCGGTTGCCGGTTCTATAATCATTTTTGTGATTGCGATGGAGATGGTGTTGGACTTGGAGATTTTTCGTTCCAATAATGCTACCGGAAACGATGCTACCTTTACACCGGTGGTGTTTCCGCTGATAGCAGGTGCCGGTTCTTTTACGACCTTATTATCGATTCGTTCGCAGTATTCGGATTTTAATATTTTGTTGGCGGTGTTGGCAAACGTAATCATTGTTTATTTTGCGCTAAAATCATCGCAAAAGCTTGAAAAAATATTGTCCCCGGGCGTTATTTGCATCTTTCAGAAGGCCTTTGGCATTATCTTGCTTTCAATCTCGGTTAAGCTGTTTACTTCCAATTTAACCATGATTGTCGGCAGTATTTCCCATAATTGCGCCGGTTGATATCAAAATAAAAGAAAAGCCTCGTCATAAGCGAGGCTTTTATCATAAATAAAGCGGTTTTTAAGCCTGTGGAGCGTCCATCTCAAAACCTTCGCTGTCATCCTCCTCGGCGTTGTATTCAATGCCCAATTTGGCCAGCATATCGTCATTGATGTCTTCACGTTGTGCCACCACCCAATCCGGCACGTTGGCGCACGGCGGGAGCTTAGCCAACTTGGTCATTCCCTTATCCAAATACCAACGCGGTGAGTCGGCAATAATCGGACGGTCGATATGGCTTTGCATCAATACCACTTGCTTTAACATCGGCAAACTCAACAGCTGGGTCGAGCTGATAACCGGAATACCTTGCAGTTGGTAGTTAACGTTTTTAGCCAGCGGGTTAAAGTCTTTACCCAAAGAACCTTCCGTACGTGAGAACGAAGAAATACGTACCGTTTTGTTACCGATCATCTTGGAGAAACGTTGTGCCGTAACCTCGTTGTTTTGCGACAGAATAACTTTGCAGGCGGTAGTAGAAATCACCGTTTCCAAGTCATCTTTACCGTATTTACCGGAAATTTGGCCCAAGTCTTGTCCGATAAGGAGGTACGACACTTTTTGACCACGACCTACGGCCGTTCCGTCAATAATAGCTTTCATCTTCGGCATTTGCGGAAACTCGTCGAGCACGAACAGGGCAGGGAAAGGCCCCATCTTGCCGTCGGTACGGTTGACGTGGTTAGGCGGGTTGGAAATCAGGTAAGAACTCATCAACTCAATAAAGGTCGAACTGATAACGCCCAGAGCGCGCGCATCAACCTGGTTAACCGACAAATAAACCGAAATTGGCTTCCATTCGCCGGTAATCGGGTCTTTCATACCGCGCAAATCCTTAAACTGCAAATCGGAAAAACTGGTACGTGCTTTAACCGCTTGGTTCTTAAATATGTTAATACCGGCGAATGCGGTAGAAAGAATGGAACCGCGCTCTTTATCCGGGGTATTACTCAAGGTACTCAATTCGGTAACGCAACGCTGAGCATATCCGTAATTACGTGCTTCTTTAATGGCTTCTTCCAACATATCGTGGGTCGGGTCGGCCATCGCTGCCATTTGGTCGCCCTCATCCAGACGACGCTGAATTTCTTGTGCGGCGTTGATTTGCGCCTCGGTAATCCATTCCATAATCATGGCAATACAGGCTTCACGCCCCATCCACCGTGCTGGCAACAAATTCCAAGTACCGATAGGCAGATAGTTTTCCATGGTTAAAGTGCCGTTTTTAAGGTTTTGGATGGCGCGCGGAGCTCCCGGATCACGCATATCCTGATAATAACCCTCCAGAACTTCCTTATCTTTTTCATCGAGTTTGCCTTCATAAATACGGCCGATGAAATAGTCGTTGGCACGGGCGCGGTCACACTTTGAAACCACAAATTGAATAAATCCGGTTAATGCGGCACGGCCGGTTTGCGACCAGTGCGGGTCGGCGCCGCCTTTCGGGTCTTCCACCAAAATATTGCACATGGAGTCAACATACATGTCGCGATCCGGACCTTGTTCCGGAATACAGTTCGGTGACAACGGGTTCCAACTCGGATAATAAATACCTTCGCTCGGGTTATCTTCCGCACCCCAGTTAATAATGAACACCGGTCCCACTTTCGCGCGTGCACCGGAAGTTTTATAACAAAGTTCCGGTTTCGGGTCATTAATCACCAAACTCAGACCATCGGAGTGGAAAATCGTCGGCATCACCACACCCACGGTTTTACCGGTACCAGGAGGTGCGCAGCACAGGGTTGCCAGCGTTTCTTTCAACAACAGGAACTTGCCGTCAAATTTTCCTACCACTTGGCAGAAACCGTCAAAACCCAACAACGGCATGTGTTTAATATCGCGCAAATCGGCAATTTTGGCCTGACCTTGATAGTTGACCTGGAATTTATACGGGCTGAACAATGCGCTGATTATAATGCCGAGCGGTATGGTAATAAACGGCAATATCGGAATCCACAAACTGAGCGAAAACGGACCACGGTGGTTCCATAACTGTCGCCACCATTTGCCGTACATGGTAAACAAATGGTCAGGATGCTGCCATACCAACGATAAAAACTTTTGCACCACGGTAGTTGACGATTTGGATACGCCGTGTCCGACAATGTATGACAACGGCAGGCTGAAAACAAAGAAGATGACGCTCAATACAACGCAGATAAGCAGCGTAATCAGCATCCACCTGACGGCTTTGTCATATTCTTTCCATTCCTCGCCACGATCATTTGCCATTTTTTATCACCTCATAAGTTATTTTATGTTTTTCAATAATTTACGTAAATTATCCAATTCTCTCTTAGAAACCTTGCCGTCGGCCTCATTCAAAAGCTTGGAGAACAGTTTGATTTCCTTCGGCGCGCCCCGATTGATGCGGGTGACTTCTATCCCCATTTCATTCCAGATGTCAAACATATCGTCGGCATTGATGATGTTCGCCATCTGAATAATCACACACGGAATGATTTTTTGCTCGAATCCGCCGTCATCCAACGCGCTTTCAATCTGCTTTTTAACGCTGTTTAATTTGCATACCGGAGAAACGCGGTGGCTGCTTTCCGAGAACCACAGCGGCTCTTCACCGTTAAACATTTCTTCGTCGGCAAGCCAATCGCCGCTTTCTTTATCAACCAAACACAGATAAATATCGTTTTCCGAAACACCGACAAAGTCGATAACGGTATTATTGACCGTAACGTTACTGATAATTTCATAATTCTTCTGAGCCAAAGCATCGTATACCGGGCCCTGAGATGCCTCGGATGCTCTGTTTTCGCTTGTTCTGCCGCGGCGGCTGCCCTCTCCCTCATCTTCGGTATTGCGTTGCGAGCGGGTACTGCGTTTAGGAGTATCCTCGGATTTACGGGAAGATTTGCGGCTTTCTTTTTCCTTGCTTTCACGGCGACTTGATACCGGCTTTTCAAATTTAGCCTCGGTCTCATCATCTTCATCATCGTCGTCGTCAAAATCATACTTCGGTTTAGCCCGTTTGGAACGTGTAAACTCCTCGTCATCGTCATCGTCGAATGAGCGTTTTTTGGCCTTGCTTTCGCTACTCTTTTTCTTGCTTAAATCGGCTTTTTCAAACGAATCTATATCCAAATCGAAATCGTCATCGTCGTCATCGTCAAATTTGAATAATGCGTGGTCGATTGTGGCGGCAACATCGGTCTTTTTCTTAGCCGTAGCCGGTGCCGGAGCGGCAGACGCGGCCGGAGCGGAATACGGCGAAGAATAGGAAGAACCGGCGGTCGGCGCCAACGGAGCGGAGGAGCTTGAGCTGCCGTAATCGGAAATCGGTACGCGCAGAGTATTGATTCCTGCCGGGCGAATCAGCTTATAAGACTTGCGTTTAACCACACCGTAGCGGTTGTTTGCGGCAATCGGGGTCGGAGCGGATTTGCTGATGTATTTGGTATACAGCGTATACGGCAATTTCAATATTTTCCAAATAATTTCTTCCCAGGCGACCATGCACAAAGTCCACCAGCCGGTAATCAACATTGGGAAGAAAACGATAATCAGCATAATAAAGGCCCATTCTTTCGGCGCTCGCGGGAACCAACCGGCTCTCCAGGCGGTTGCAAACTGATGCCAGTGATCAGGCCAGAAAATATCAAAATGCCAGTTGCACAGCATGATAACGCGGATGCCCTCGGTGAAGACAATACCCCACAGGCAACCGACAATCAAAATTCTGAGAAATACCAATACCGATTTCAACCGTGCACTCCGTAATCTTATAAACGTACCCACAATATTAATAACATGTAAATGTTAAAAAAGTGAATATATTTTTTTATTTTTCTGACTTTTGTATTTTTTCAATAATTTCTTTCCTGAAATCAGTTGCGCCGGCGGTTTGTGTTTTCTTCTTTTCCACATCGAGCCGTTCTTTAATAAACTGATCCAGGGTTTTCTTTTCCTCAATCTTTAAGTTCTTGATGTTTACGTCCGGCGCAACGTAATTATTGAATCCGCTGTTGAAGATTTTGTTCAGCGGCACCGTCAGCAACTTCATATACTTAAAATGATAGAGGCGGTACACCCCGTAAAAACAGAGCGGTACCAACAGTATAATTGTCGTAATAAAAATTAAATCCCGACCGTGAATGATATTACCCTGGTCCCAGAAAAGAGCCAGTTTTTGATAAAATATCAACGGTGTGGTATGATATATCAGCATAATGGCATACGATACCAAACCGGCCAGCAAAGCAACCCATAAGCCGGAAGCGATAATCACGCAAACGTAGTGGAAAAACTTTTTAATCATTCACGTGATCCCTGATTTTTCTGCATCCTGGCCTGTTTCGTCTGATATTTGCCTTCCATGCGCCGCTTAAAGTCTTTTACTTTTACTTTGCGTTGAGCATTTTTGCCTCTTTCGGCCTCGTTCTGCGCTTTTTTGGCACCGATATCGCCTTCCCAAGTTTGCTGCTTTCTCTCACCGGCCTGTTCGGCATTAGCCGCTTCCACTATATCCATCGGTCCGGTTTTGGCCTTTTTGCGGGTTTCGGTAGGCTGCACATCATCATCCGGCGAACGATATTTGTTGTAAATCTTATCAAATTCGGCCGCCTTTATGCGAATTTCCTGCTCCAGCAGTTTTTTCTGGGTGGCATCGGTCGCGGCGTGATGTTCACACAGCTGTAGCGTCAAATCGCCGCCGGCGCGACACATTTTTTCAAAATAGCCCTTCATTTCAACGGAAGCATTCTCGGCAACGGTCTTTAACTGTTCCTTAGAAAGCTCGGCATCCGGACGCAAATTGTTGTTGTGCTTGAACTTTATTTCTTCTTCGTGGAGAATATGCGCGGCGGTTTCCGTCATATCTTTGAACTTGATCAACGTGTCTTTACGGATTTTTTCCGCCGCTTCGGCATTGCCGTCCAATTCTTTGCCCGGATGTTTCCGAATATAGTCGATGGTGGCTAAAGCCGCACACATTCTGAGTTTATCTTTGGAGAAAAGTTCGGATAAAATTTTCGGATTTTTCATCAAGGTCGCTAAATTGCCGCGGAACAGGGCTTTGTTGGCAAAAAACGATTTATTCAGACTTGCCGCAAATTCCAAATGATTATGCGGATTAAATCCGTCAACCGCTGTCCACAGGTGCACACCTTTGCCGATATTGTTCTGAATGCACTCAAGAACGGCCTTGAGCGTCTTAGCATCTTTCATAACCTTGCTGAATTCGTTGAGATTGTTATCTCTGGCCAGATCAATCATGCGAGCCATTTGCTTGTTGAACTTCATCGCTTCCGGACTAAACTCAAAACCGTTGCGACCGCCGTTATTCGGCCCCGCAGGTGGTGTTTGCTGGGCTCCGTTTGCCTGATTGCGCGTTGCGATGGCGGATCTTACCGGTGCCTTGCCGCTGTCACCGCACAGATAATCGATGGCGCCGTCAAGCCCCTGAAATGTCTTTTTAAGCGTCCAGTTAATCAGGCCCAGGAACCAAACGTTGTAGAGATATTTAATCAAATCCTGTTCGGATACCGGCTTAAAATCAAACTGTGATTTGCCGCGCTTGGAATCTCTCTTGGAGTCTTCCAACTGAGCCGGATTTTCCTGAGTATCGCCTTCCGTGTTTTGTGGCGGCGGAGGAGGCGGGGTATTGGTCGAAACGTTCAAATTATTAGGTTGCGCCGAAAAGGTCAGCGTATCCGAATTTTCCGGCATACCGCCGAAACGGACCGGTTCTTCCGCCGGAGTATTTTCCGTTTGCGTGCGCTCCGGTTCGGCCTGATGCTGAGCGGCATAGCGCTCGGCTTTTTCAAAAGCGTCCTTCATCATAAACGACTTTTTGGCCAAATCGCTGTACTTAAAGTTTCTGCCGGTATGGTTATCTTCTTTGTTGAACACTTCATACAACAGCTCTCCGTCAAGTTTGCCGAGAGTATTTTGAATTTCCATTGCCGTTTCGGAATTTTTATATAATTTCTCGCGTAATTTAGTTAAATCGCTGCGCAAATCATCGCTGATGCCTTCTTCTTTCAACTTCTTGTCAAATCGGGCATCTTTGAACTCTATGGCATACGTGTTCAGCGCAACTTCGGCCAACAGTGTTTTGCCGTAGCGATAGCTGATTTCTCCGTTTTCATCTTTGTGCTCAATCCGTTGCGGTTCGGTTAAAAAGGCTGACATATCTTCTTTGCTGATGGCTCCGCCGGCATACAAATCCTGCATAATGTGCAGAGTGTGATTGATTTTATCCAGATTTTTGAACCCGAGCTTTTCGGAGTCTTTCTTGCCGCGCGGAGTCGGCTTCGGAAATATCGCTGCCTGAAACATCGCTTTTTGCGAATCACTCAGTTGCGAAAAGCCGTACTTCATTATACCGGCCTTGATTTTATCAGGGTCCGGCGACGATTTTTTCAATTCGCTGCAAAAAGCCTTAAAATCCGCATCAATAGTATCAGCCATCAGAATATCTCCTCTAAAGCAATTCAATTTAATATGATAATATCATAAAAAAACATTTTTGTCCACATTTATTTTTTTTGCCTAAACCTTTACCTTTTTCATAAATTTGCCGATTTCCATATTGACGCGAATACCGTCTTTAGGCGTAACTTTTACCAACCCGAAAAAGCGCGGTTTGATTTTGGCAAAATCAATCGGCGCAAAAATTGCCGGATTAGTCGTAAGTGCCGTAAATGCACCGTCAATATCTTTTTGCGCCACCCGGAAATAGTTGCTGATTAAGCGCTCGGCATCAATCGGAAAATTCTTCTTTTTAACCGCCTCGACAAAGCGTTTTTGGCGCTCTTTGCGCTCCAAATATTCTTCATACAACAGGCGTTTGATGTGTTTTTCCTGATATTTCAGCAGTTTTGCTTGATAAGTCAGTTCGCAACTTTCCATATCTATCAGAATTTCCACATAAGAAATAACCGCCAGCTGTAGGTTTTGGTCGCGCAACGTTTCGGCAAAGTTCAAAAACTCCTCATCCGTTGACGAAACCCGGAAGCGTCCGATGGTATCCGGGAAAATTTCTTGCAAAATGTTCCAGCCGGCAATCAAATCTCCGGCCAGCAAATGCCCTACGCTCGGCTTGTAATTAGGGTACAGATAATCGATTTCAAACTGCCAGTTATACGGAGGAATCTGCTTGTTTTTGCAAATTTTATCTATGGAGCTTTTATAATTTATGAAAGCCTGAGCCAGTTCCGATTCTTCTCCCTTTAATTCCGGACTTTGGTCCTCTTCTTCAATTGCGGTGCGCGCGGCATCAAAAGTTTCGGCAACTTCTTTTTCAAATTCTTCGGCCGCTTCTTCGTTTTCGCTTTGTCCCTGCGGGCTCAGTTGCAGCTCGTCTTCATTTTCATCCTCATCCTCAACTGGCGGAAAATCTTCCTTATCGTCGTCATCTTTCGGGTTTTTAGCATCTTTTTTATCGTCATCGTCGTCATCATCAAAGTCATCTACTTTGGAATTGATGAAGCTGTTCAAGAGTCTTTCAAAATCGTCGCCGTCGCTAAAAGTATCTTCATCGCTCATAAAATCAGCACTCCCTTTAAACTTTTCTTGCAATTAAGTATATCAACCCTTATTATAAAAGAAAAGTAAAATCGTAAAATATAATAAAAAAAGCTTAAAATGGATACGGAAAACCTGATTATAACGCCGGAAGTCGGTGCGGCAGAAGCCAAAATGCGCTTGGATAAATATCTGGCGCAGCAAATGCCGGATATATCGCGCTCGCGAATCCAAAAATTAATCGCAACCGGCATGGTAACTTGCGAAGATGTAATTATTACCGATAATTCTTTTGCGGTGCGGGCGGGAGATTCGTTTCAGGTTACCCTACCGCCGCCGCAAGAGGCCGAGCCGGTTGCCGAGAATATTGCATTAGATGTGGTCTTTGAAGATGATGACTTAATCGTGATAAACAAGCCGGCCGGAATGACGGTGCATCCGGCGGCCGGCGCATACAGCGGGACATTGGTTAATGCGCTTTTGTACCATTGTCGCGATAATTTATCGGGAATCGGCGGGGTCAAGCGTCCCGGTATTGTGCACCGCATAGATAAAGAAACCAGCGGTTTGTTGGTTGCCGCCAAAAATGATTACGCTCATAATTTTTTGAGCGAACAATTTGCCGAACACTCCATCGAGCGCACGTATCTGGCGGTGGTTTACGGAGTGCTTAATCCTTTGAGCGGGCGGATAGAGGGCAACATCGGTCGCAGCAAATTCGACCGCAAGAAAATGGCCTTAGTGGAAAGCGGCGGAAAATTTGCCGCCACCAATTACAAAACCCTGCAAGCATTCGGCAAGGCGGCGTCCTTGGTGCAGTGTAATCTTGAAACCGGTCGCACTCATCAGATTCGCGTACACTTAAGCAGCAAAGGTAATGCGCTTATCGGCGACAAGGTTTATGTTAAAAGCAAAAAATCCGAATTGGCATTACCGACCGATTTAAAAAACTATGTCAACACTTTTCCGCGGCAAGCGTTGCATGCCAAGAGTTTGGGCTTTGTTCATCCGCGCAGCAAACAATTTATGCAGTTCGATTCGGAGTTGCCGGCGGATATGGCGGAATTATTGGCAAAATTGGCGGCGATTTCTTAAATTAATATAACCCTTTATATGTTTTTAAATCTAAAGTTCAGGTTGTGAAACTTTCGGTTCGTTCTTATCATTTGGAACGGTCAACAGAAAGGAGGACGACATGGAAACTGCTCTTACCGGACTGGACTTTTCGCCCGACACCAATTTGTCGCGCTATTTGCAGAACATTCGCAAATACCCGTTGCTCTCGCAGGAAGAAGAATACGAGCTGGCGGTAAAATATAAACAAACACAGGATAAAGATATTGCCTATAAATTGATAACCTCGCATTTGCGTCTGGTTATTAAAGTTGTTTCAAAATATAAAGGTTACGGTTTACCGATAAACGAGATGATTTCGGAAGGTAACATAGGTTTATTGTATGCTATCAACAAATTTGAGCCGGATAAAGGGTTTCGTTTTTCTACTTATGCTTTGTGGTGGATTAAGGCCGCGGTGCAAAAATACATCCTCAATTCGTGGTCGCTGGTCAAACTCGGCACGACCGCCGCGCAGAAAAAGCTGTTTTTCAATCTGCGCAAAATAAAAAACAGCCTGAACTTAACCGACGACCGCGAGCTTTCCGACCGCATAATACAGGATATTGCCGATTCGCTTGATGTCAGCGCTCAAGAGGTTACCGATATGAATACGCGGCTGAAGGCGCATGACGGTTCGCTTAATATCGTGATAGATAATCAAAGCTCGGACGGCGGGGCCGAATGGATAGATTTTATCTATGACACCAAACCTAATCAGGAAGAACAATTAGCCTACCGCGAAACCATGAATTATCGCCGCAAGCTGTTTAACCGAGCCATCACGGTTTTGAACCCGCGCGAAAAAGATATTTTATACAAACGCCGCCTGAGCGAAGAAAATATTACTTTGGATGATTTGAGTCGTACTTACCACATTTCAAAAGAACGAGTGCGCCAAATTGAGCTTAACTCGATTCGCAAAATTGCCAAAGCCGTGGAAGTAATGCAATAGCCGGCTCTTGAAAACACGGTTTTGCGGCATATTTTAGCAGATGACAATCCGGAGGATATCATGAAAGAAAACCATAAAAAAATAATCGGACGTGTTGCGGCGGTTATATTGCTTGTGCTCGGGCTCAACGGCGGCTATTGGCTGTATCATCACCGCCATTCGCCCATAACAATCAAGGCGGAAGATTTGCCGCAGATAAATGCAGTCAAACCGCAGGCGCGCGAAATTACCGTAACCGACAACTATATCGGGCAGGTAGATGCCATAAATCAGGCGCAGATTGTGCCGTATATCAGCGGATACGTTGTCAGCGTCGTCGCCGAGGGCGGTAAATTTGTGCAAAAAGGCGAAGTTCTGGCTACCATCAAGCAGGAGCAATATATTGCCGCACTGGCTCAGGCCGAAGCCGACGTATCGGCCGCGCGCGCCGATTTATTTAATGCCAAAACCAAATACGAGCGCATGCAAAAAGCCGGGGACAAGGCTGTTTCACCGGCAGAAATGGATAGTGCCGAGGCCGATTATCTGACGGCGGTTGCCGCCTTAAAAAAGGCGCTGGCCGGACGGGAAACCGCGCAAACCGAGTATGATTATACCTATCTGACCGCACCTTTTGACGGGGTTTTGGGCAATATCAACGTATCGGTCGGCGAATATGTGTCGCCGCAGAGCCGTAACTTGATGGAAATCGTGCAATATAACCCGATTCGCGTGGTATTTTCCGTATCTGACAAGGAATATTTAAATCATTTCAAAAATTTCGAGCCGCAGAATTTGGTCATAAGGCTTAAACTGGCCAACGGCGAAATGTTTGAACAAACCGGCAATATCGAATATGCCGCTAACATCGTAAACGAGCAGACCGGCTCGGTGGCGGTGTATGCCGAATTTGCCAACCCCGACCGCAAGCTGATGCCCAATGCTTTTGTAGAGGTTTTGCTGGAGCGAACTTACGACAAGGTGTTGCTTTGGCCCAAAAACTATGTGGATATGCGGCCGGACGGAGATTATATAAACGTGGTGCAAAACGGGGTGTTGCAAACGCAAAAAATCCGGATATACGGCACGCATAACAATCAATATGTCATCGGCGACGAATTTTCCGCCGATACTTATTTAGTCAGCGAAAGCGTTGAGCCGCGCCTCATTAATCAAAAAGTTACGGTCAAAACCCCGCAGGCGGAGCAAGATTGATGTTTTCGGCATTTTTTATCAATCGGCCGCGTTTTGCCATTGTGGTCTCCGTTGTAATGGTTATGCTCGGGCTTTTGGCGGTGGCGGTGTTGCCGGTGGCGCAATATCCGGAAATTACCCCGCCGCAAATTGTTGTTTCTACCACCTATATCGGCGCCAATGCCGAAGTTTTGGCCGATACGGTGGCGGTGCCGGTAGAAAACGAAGTCAACGGCGTCGATAATATGCTTTATATGTCGTCTTCTTCCGATGACAACGGCTCGTATAAACTGACGGTAACTTTTGAGGTGGGAACCGATGCCGATATTGCTCAGGTTAAGGTGCAAAACCGCTTGCAACAGGTAATGTCGGAATTGCCGCAGGAAGTTACGCAATACGGAATGGACGTCAAAACGCAGAATTCCAATATTTTGGCGATGTTGGTGTTGCGCTCGCCGAACCATACGCACGACGATTTATTTTTGAGCAACTATGCCTATACCAACCTGAAAAACGAGCTTTCCCGCGTCAAAGGGGTGGGCGATGTGCAAATATTCGGCCCGCAATACAGTATGCGAATCTGGCTCAACAGCGACAAGCTGTATTCGATGGGGCTGACGGCGACCGATGTGATGAATGCGGTTAAAAACCAAAACGTACAAGCCTCGGTCGGCAGCATCGGGGCGGCACCGAGTGATCGCACCAACAAAATAGTGCTTGCGTTGACCGCTAAGGGTTTGTTGCAAACGGTGGAAGATTTTGAAAATATCGTAATCACTTCTTCTGCCGGCGGAGGTATTGTCTATCTCAAAGACGTGGCGCATATTGAGCTCGGTGCCGATACTTATAACTTAAAATCGGCCTATAACGATTCGCCGGCTCTGATAATGGCCGTTAATCAAACGCCGAATACCAACTCGCTGCAAATTATGAAAGACATTCGCAAAAAAATGGCGGAAATGACGGCAAAATTGCCGGCTGATACGGAGTTTCGCGTTTTATACGATTCTACCGATTATGTGCGGGCCTCCATCAAAGGCATTTTGGATACGCTCCTGATAACGTTTATTTTGGTGGTTTTGGTAACTTATGTGTTTTTGCAAAAAATCACCACCACTTTGATACCGTTGCTGACCATTCCCGTTTCGTTGATTGCCACTTTTGCCGTGATTTATGTGCTGGGATATAACATCAATATTCTGACTTTGTTTGCGATGATTTTAGCCATCGGTTTGGTGGTTGACGACGCGATTATCGTGGTGGAACGGGTGCAATATTTAATCGGCAAAAACAATATGAATGCGCACGAGGCCGCGCTAACGGCGATGCGCGAAATCGGCAGTGCGGTTGTGGCCACGACTTTTGTGTTGCTGGCAATTTTTATTCCGGTTGGTATGATGGCCGGCATAACCGGTAAAATCTATCAGCAGTTTGCCGTTACCATTGCCACGGCGGTAAGCTTTTCTTCCATAAACGCGCTGAGCTTAAGCCCGGCCTTGTGCGCTATTTTTCTCAAAGACGAAAAAACGCAAAAAGTCGGCATATTCTTTCAAAAGTTTGACGAGTTGCTGGCCTGGAGCCAAAAACATTATCTGCGCTTTGTCGGCTATTTTGCCGAGCGTTTGCGACTGACGGCGCTGATTATTGCGGCTGTGACGGTAGCCATCGGTCTGATGTTTTGGCGAACTCCGACCTCGTTTTTGCCGGAAGAAGACCAGGGGATTTTGTTTGCCGATGTGCAGCTCTCCGATATTTCCGGCATAAATCGCACCAACGAAGTTATCAGCGAAATGAATAAGCGGATTTTGCCGACGCCGGGAGTCAAATATTTTATGACGGTTGCCGGATACAGTATGCTCGGCGGCGGTGGCGAAAACGTGGCCTTCGGGGTTATCGGGTTGGAGCCGTGGGATGAGCGTGACGCCAAAAATTTGTCGGTTGAGGCGATTCGTCAGACTTTAAGTCAAAAATTTGCCGATTTTAATGAGGCCGAAATTAACTTTTTTGCGCCGCCGGCTATTGTCGGGGTGGGACAAAGCAACGGCATTTCGTTTGAATATCTGGCAACCGACAATCGAATATCGGCTTCGGAATTGGCCGCTTCTCTCAACAAATATCTGCTTAAAGTGAATCAATCGCCGGATTTCAGTTATGCTTTTTCTAATTTTACCGCCGATACGCCGCATGTATATTTGGATATCGATCGCCGCAAAGCCGAATATTATAAGGTTAATGTGGCTGATTTGTTTGCGGTATTGCAAAATAATCTGGGCTCACGCTATATTAACAATATTACCTTGAGCGGGCAGGTAAACAAAGTTATTTTGCAGGCCGATTATGCGTATCGCGGCAACATTGAAGATATTGGTCGTTTGCAGGTGCGCTCGCAAGACGGCAAGCTGATTCGCCTTGACAGTTTTGCTAAAGTGCAGACCGAACTTTCGCCGAAAACCGTTTATCGCTTTAATCAATATACTGCGGCCGGAGTCACGGCTATGTCGCGCGAGGGCGTCAGTAGCGGTACGGCCCTGGATGAGCTGGAAGAATTGCAACGGGAAGCCGGCAAAGATTTCGCCGTTTCGTGGACCGGATTAAGTCTGCAAGAGGTTGAAAACCGAGGGGTTGCCGGCTTTCTCATCGCTTTGGCGGCAGTATTTTGCTATTTGTTTTTGGTGGCATTGTACGAAAGCTGGTGTTTGGCTCTGTCGGTAATTTTTTCAACGGTATTTGCCATATCGGGCGCATTAATCGGCCTGTTTTTTATGGGCGAGTCGCTGAGTATTTATGCGCAGCTCGGTCTGGTTATGCTTATCGGATTGGCGGCCAAAAACGCAATTCTGATTGTGGAATTTACCAAAATGTATCGCGAGCAGGGTTTCAGTATTGTTGAAGCCGCCGCAAAGGGTGCCGCGGAGCGGTATCGCGCGGTGTTGATGACGGCATTTACCTTTATTTTGGGAGTGTTTCCGATGATTATCGCCAAAGGCGCGGGCGCCGGTTCGCAAATTGCCATCGGCTCGGCGGTGTTTTTCGGTATGATTTTTGCCACCGTCATCGGCATAGTATTTATTCCGGCGCTGTTTGCGATTTTTGAGACTCTTAAAGAGCATTTTCAGCCGCCGGCCAAGGAGAAAGCAAATGCGTAATATTTCAGGTTGCATATTGATTTTGCTTTGCGTCGCCTGTAATGTCGGGCCCGATTACGTGCGGCCGGATTTTTATGACGAAGCGACAATGGCGCGGGAGTTGCATCTTAAAGAAAATCGTCCTTTGCCCGAAAAATGGTATCGTCGGCTCGGATATTTGCAACTCGACGATTTGGTGGAAAAAGGCTTGCAAAACAACACCGACATTCATGCGGCAATCGAGCGGCTCTATCGGGCTCGCGCCGCCTTGCGCATAAATCAAGCCGAATACTTGCCGCAAGTCGGTTTCAAGGGCGGGTATGATTATGAAAAATACGGCAAAAACAGCGATGCCGTCGATTCGCATTATTATTCCGCCGGATTTGACGCTTCGTGGGAGCTTGATTTGTGGGGCAAAGGCCGGCGACAAACCGAGGCGGACGAAGCTGCCGCCTTGGCGGCCGAATACACTTTGCAAGATGTCCGTAACGTGATTGCCGCCGAAATTGCCGCCGATTATATCGGCTTGTTGCAAAACACGGAAAATCTGCGCTTTGCCGAACAAAATGCCCGCTTGCAACAAGAAATTTTTGCTACGGTAAGTGCCAAATATAAAAGCGGATTGAGTAACGAAACAAGCTATCGCGAAGCACAATATCTGCTGGAAAATACGCGGGCGCAAATTCCGCAATATCGGGCGGAGATTGAAAAATATAAAAACGCGTTGGCCGCAATTATCGGCATATTGCCGGCGGAATCGGATACGGTAAAGTTGCCGCAAAAATTATCGTTGCCGGCGGTGGCTGAGGCGGAATTGTTTGATTTCCCGCTGTGTGTGGTGCGGTTGCGGCCCGATGTGGCGGCGGCCGAACAAAAGCTGGCGGCGCAAAATGCACTGGTCGGGGCGGCGGTGGCGGAGCTTTATCCCGATGTCAGTATCAGCGGTTTGTGGGGCTATGCGGCGTCAAGCGGCGGCAAACTGCTTCGCTCAAGCAATCGAAATTATAATTATGCGCCGCTGCTGACTCTGCCGCTGTTGGATTGGAATAAGCTGCAAAATAACGTAAAATTGCAGGAATCGGCTCGCCGCGAAACTTTGGAAAATTATAAGCAGGCGGTGTTGAATGCCATAACCGAGATTCGCAATGCTCAAACGGCTTATGAAGCGAGCAAAACCGTGGCGCGTAATCAATACGCGGCGTGGCACAATATGCAAACCGCGGCGGAGTTAACTCAGAAAAAATATGCTCAAGGCTTGGCGGAATTTGCCGATGTAATGCGCACACAGCAAAATCTGGTGGCGGCACAGCGGGAATATGTTGCGGCCGTGGCGCAAACCATACAAAACCTCATTGCTTTTTATAAAGCAATCGGCGCACCGGTATAATTGCGGTTTATTAATAGTTCAAATCTTCAAACGGTATGCGGTCGGACGGTTTTTGCGGCGTATACACGAATACGTTGGTCACGGTCGGAATATTGTATTTGCGATGCCAATATCCCTTCTTTTCCATACACAGACGATAGTCTTTCGGATTAGATTCGGCTGAGTCGCGAATAGAATTTACCAACAGCGGCGAAGCACCGCGATACGGTACGTAACTCGCCCAAATACCTTTTTCTTTATGCCAATCGACATGAATATTGTAGCGATATTCTTCGGAATAGAACCAGTTGGTAAAATTAGGCCAATGGAACCAGCCTTCAGCCTGTTTTAAGCACTCCGAATGGTCGCGCGAGAATTTTGCCACACCGGTATTTTCCCTCTCCCAGTGATAAATCACCTGTCCCTTGCCTCCGTAAGTGGAAGAGCAGGCGCCTAAAAACAAACTGAATAAAAACAATAAATATCTCATGTTAAAAATCCAAATTGGTATAATGGGTTGACGGATATATATTTTTGATACGGTCGTTTAAAATTTCTTTAAAGCTCGGCCGCGACTTGATTTGCGAATACCACTGTTTGGCATTTTTAAAATCTTCCCACGGCACATCGCCCAAATAATCTATAATGGAAAGTTGTGCCGCCGCGCTGATATCGGCCATGGAAAATCCGCCGCTGACCAGATAATTGTTGCGCTCGACCATCCAATCGATATATTCCAGATGAAAGCGCAAATTGTTTATACCGGTCTGAATGCGTTTGGATTCCGGCGGTTGATGCAGGGCAAACCTTTTATATATTTTTTCGCCGACGATGTATTGATAAACTTCCCGATGGAACTTATTATCAAACCAATCAACCAACCGGCGGGTTTCGGCACGCTCTTTATTGTTGCCGTTAATCAGGCGATTCTGGGTATAGGTTTCTTCCAAAAATTCGGTAATGGCATAATTGCCGGCAATAATGTTGCCGTCAAAGATAAACACCGGCAGTTCTCCGGCCGGATTGATTTTTTTGATATCCGTAGACAAGGCCCATGGAGTTTCTTCTTTCAAAACATACAGCATTCTCTTTTCGGCCATTAATATCCGAATCTTGCGGCATTGCGGTAAAATATTGCTATGTACCAAAAGAACCATAAAACCTCCTAATAAATTCCCTCAATAACCTCGTCTATCGATTTTTCCTCGACTTTTTGTTCAATCACATGACCGCCTTTGTCGGTTAAATCATCTTCAACTTCCAAAAAGTCTTTCGGCTCGTCTTCGGTATCGTATTGTACAAACGACGGCGGCACCGTACCTTCGTAGCGCCGTTCTTCTTCGCTGACAATACGGATAATTTCTTCTTTAACCGCGGTGGCATACTCCGGCTTGGCAAATTCTTCCTGGAAAACTTCCATATATTGCGAAAGTCGCGGTGTAACTTTAGATATAGCAATAAATACCGGGATTTTAAACAGCGGTTTTTGCGAATAAGACAGGAAACTGCTCACGCCGTAATGGCTTGATATCATGCGGTTATAATACAGCCCGCCTACCATATAATCGGCTTTTCCCAATATAAGTTTTTCGTAACATTCATACGGCGTATCCAAAAATTCTACACCCATTTCGGCAACTTTGCGGACGATAAAGTCGCTTAAGAGCTCGGTTTTTGACATAACCCCGCGCATATTTTTCAAATCGTCGAAGCTGGAGATTTGCGTCATGCTGTCCGCAGAAGTAATCACGTGAATCGGGTTAGAAACGCTGGCCGGAAAAATCATTTGTAAGCCGCTGTAAAGCTGGGTGTTTGAATATGCGCCGATAAACACTTTATGCTTGCCGCTTCTGACGTCGAGCAACATTAGTTTCAAATCCAACTCGTTGCTGAAAAGTTCCACCGGAACAAGGTTTATACCGTGTTTGCCCATAACGTCCATCGTCGGCTTCAGAAATGCACTCTCCAACTCCATCAGATTCTTTTTGCCGACTTTTTGTGAAGGCACATAGCGGGAAAACGGCGGATAATCAATCCATCCCACGGTGTTAAGAGGGGTGTCGAAATAATTTTCCACATCAACCATACTGGTAGAATCTTCGGCCGCATAAGAAGCAGCGATGCCTAATGCCCAAAAAAATACAAAAATCCGCAAAAGTCTCATAGCTTTATATCCCGTTTTCTTATGCCGTCAATGCCGTTATTTATCATATCAAGCATAAATAAATTGTGTTAAAAAGATTTTAACCGATTGCATAAAAGCAATAATTCTGTAACATATTACAAAAGAAAATTGAAAAGTACAAGATGGTAAATATAAATAAAAACTTATTTTTGCAACGAAACAGCAATATCATTGCCATAACGTCGGGTGTCGGCAGCATGGGTAAAACTTGGTTGACGCTTACGTTGTCGCATGCTTTGAATATTTTGCAACAATCGGTGTTGTTGTTTGATGCCGATAACGGGTTGTTAAATGTTGCGGCACAAACGGATGTTTCGTCTTTGTACTCGCTCAATGATGTTTTAACTTCGGATATTACGCTCAATCAGGTCGTAACGCCGCTTAATCGGCGCAAATTTGATACGATTTTCGGCGCCACCGGCAGCAATATTTTGGAAAGCACTCCGGTCGGCCGTCTGCAGATATTGCGCGATGATTTGTTGCTGACGGCTCAGGATTATGATTATCTGTTGATAGATTTGCCGGCTTCGGAGAAAATTTCGCTCAATATTTTGCCCGACGAGTGCAATTTGATTTTGGTTTGTACCAACGAACCGTCAAATTTGGTTTCTACCTATAGATTCTTACAGGATACGGCCGCCACCGAGCGCTATAAAAATATGCAGATCGTGGTAAATCACGCGCAATCGTATGAAGAAGGGTTGCAAACCTATAACACCTTGCGCCACGCCTGTGAAGAATATATTACCAAAACACCGGCGTTGCTGGGGGTGGTGCGGCGCGATACCAGAGTGCGTGACGCCATTCGCAACCGCTTTTTACTTCTTAATCGCTATCCCAATTCGGAAGCAGCGGAAGATATTATGCAAATTGCCCGCAAAATTTTGCAAAAAGGAGAAGAATAATGCCTAAATACGACTCTCTCGGATATTATGCAATTTTGGAGGTTCATCCCGAAGCGGATATTTCTCAGATAAAGCGCCAGTATTATCAAAAAGCCAAATACTGGCATCCGGACCATAACACTCGTCCCGAAGCGCAGGATATGTTTCAAACAACGTCGATTGCCTACGGTGTTATGCAAAATCCGCGCACCCGGCTGATTTATGACCTGCTGTCGTGCGTTTATGAGAGCAGAGATTTTCCGCCGATGGGTTCGTTGAAGATATATAAAAATCAGTCCAATAAAGACGATAAGGCGCTGCGGGTATTAAAACAACGGCTTTGCACCAACAAAGGCGTGCGCGAAAGCAAAGATGTCTGCAATATCCGCGAGGCCGGCAATATGGTACTCTCAACCGCAATTTCCAACTGGTTGAAAGGTTGGTGGCAAAAAGACGGATTCAATCGCACTCTGTCGGCCATTCGCTTCAATATGGAAAATATCTATGCCGACGATGCCGATAACTTAAAACTGCTGATACATAATGCCGTGGCTTATGAACAGGAAAATAACAAAGAAATGGCGTGGATTTATGCCAAGCAGGCCGAGTTGATGGAAGTTGCCGACGAACATACCGCAGAATATCTGCGACGCTTTATCGAGATGCTGGATTTTCATCCGGAAAAGAAGGTGGTTTTGCCATATTGGAACGCGGCAGAACTGAAGCGGAAACAACAGCTTTTTCCGCTGACGGCGCTTTTGATTGCGGTGCTTATCGGGGTGGCCGTGCTGGCCCGTAACGGCGTTTTTTCGGGCGGAGGTGCACAAGATAACAGTTATTACGAAGTGCGTAAAATCGGCGATAATTTGGTGCCGTCCGATATGATTGAGGCGCGTATCATGAAAAACGACAGCACGCCGCAAGATAAGGATGCCATCGCTCATCTGGCAGCGGACAGCGTTATTTATTACGGGCCGGATACCCGTTATTCGCCGTTGCGTAAAGGAGTTAAGGGACAGACGGTACGTATTACCGGCTATACGGTTGATAAAAAATGGTATCAAATTATTTTGGACGATGGTATAATAGGATATATCCGCAACAAAGATTTACGGGAAGGCTTCGGAAATCCGGTTCCGGAAGGAAGCAGTGTTTATAAGGGGTAACAATGGGATTAAAATTCGAAATAGATAAAAAATCAGGTAAAAGCCGTTTGGGCAGATTAATTACCAAACACGGCACGGTAAACACGCCGGCGTTTATGCCGGTGGGAACTTGCGCCACGGTAAAAGCGATGATGCCGGAGAGCGTGGCGGCAACCGGTGCCGAAATTTTGCTCGGCAACACTTATCATCTGATGTTGCGTCCGGGCGCCGATTTGGTTGAAAAAATGGGCGGATTGCATAAATTTATGAACTGGGATAAGCCGATTTTGACCGATTCCGGCGGTTTTCAGGTTATGAGTCTGAGCGGGTTGCGCAAATTGAAGGAAGAAGGCGTTACTTTCCGTTCGCACGTTGACGGCAAGCAGTTTTTCTTGAGCCCGGAAGAATCCATGAAAATCCAGCACAAGCTCGATTCGAATATCACCATGTGCTTGGATGAATGCACTCCGTATCCGTCAACATACGAAGACAGCGCCAAATCGATGCGGATGTCGATGCGCTGGGCCAAACGCAGTAAAGACGCGTTTATCGACCGCGACGGTTACGGCATTTTCGGTATTCAGCAGGGGAATGTGTTTAAAGATTTGCGTGAGGAATCTGCCGAAGCGTTGAAAAAAATCGGATTCGACGGTTATGCCATCGGCGGGCTGGCCATCGGCGAAGGACAGGAAAAAATGTTTGAAGTTCTGGACTATGCGCCGGATATGTTGCCGGAAGACAAACCGCGTTATTTAATGGGAGTAGGGCGTCCTGATGATATTGTCGGCGCGGTGTTGCGCGGGGTTGATATGTTCGATTGCGTGATGCCGACTCGTTCCGGTCGTACGGCACAGGCCTTTACCAAATACGGAGCGATTAACGTACGCAATGCCCGTCATCGCGAAGATTATCGACCGTTGGAAGAAGGTTGCGATTGTCCGCTTTGCGCGCATTATTCGCGCGCCTATCTCCACCATTTGCATAAATGTAACGAAATTTTAGGTGTTATGCTGTTAACCTGGCACAATATCAGATATTATGAACGCCTGATGCAGGGCTTGCGTAATGCCATAAAAAATGACACATTGGATGCGTTTGTTGCACAGTTTTACGAAGACCAGAAACGCGGAGACATAGAGGAGCTTTAATATGAGCAAAGAAGCCGAAGTTAACGATAAAGTTTTGGAAAGCTTTAAAAAGGAAAACAAAAAAGCGGGTATCAGAGTTTTTGTGGCCGGCGGTTCGCGTTCCGGCAACGAAAAGCAATATGCGCAAGAGGCATATATTTTGGGGCGCAAAATTATCGAAATGGAGTTTAAACTCGACTTCGGACTCTCCAACAGAGGCATTATGGGCGCGGTGGCTCGCGGTGTTATCGACGGTTGGAACGACAAACAGGAGGGAAAAGGCGAGTTCCCGATTCAGGGTATTACCACTAAAAAATATTTTGATTTATATCCGAGCGACGACGAGCTGATTCGCAAAATGGATATTGTGGTGGCGCGCACACTTGAGGAACGTAAACGTAAATTATTGAAAGCCGATTTTGTGGTGTTTACGCCGGGCGGTGTCGGCACGTTGGACGAACTGGCTTATGACTGCGTGGCCATGCAGGACGAAATGTTGCCGATAAAGCCTTTCATCATTTATAACATCAACGGCTTTTTCCACCATTTGCTTGAATTTTTGAAACATATTGCGCAGGAAGGATTCGCCGACCCGGTACCGTTTATTGTGGTGGATAACCCTGAAGAACTGGAAATCGCTTTCCGCTGGCTGAAGCTGAAAAAGATTGATTACAGCAGCAGTAAAGAGGTGTTTGTAATGTCGCGTAAGCTGATTTATGAACTGCCTTATTACAGCAAACAAAAAGAAAATTACAACATGGATGTTGAAGTTTGCGCCGAGCGGATGGATTTTATCAAAGAACACGGCAGCGATTTTGACCGACAGGTGTTGCAAGACGAGGTTCGCACCGCCTATTTTGAAAACGAAATCGAAAAAATGTATAACCGTTTGGCGCAGGCCGGACGCGATACCGGTGTTGTCAGCGAAAAACTGGCCGCCTTGAAAAAACGCCGGAAAGAGATGATGGAATGAACGTATTTGCCTTTATCCTGAAATATTTGCGCAAAACCAAGGTTATGGCCGGAGTGATTTTGTTTGCGATTATCGCTCGCAGCGTAGCCGACCGCGGCGAAGTTTATTCTATGGCGCAGGTAATCGGTTTATTGCCGCAATATGCCGGAGATAAGGCAATATTGAATAAAATAATTTTCTATATCGTACTTTTGGCGGCATTTTTGGTATTTGAGGGTATATCCACTTATATCTGGCGCTACATGGGCGGTAAGTTCATGCCGTATTTTTCCAGTTTGGTATACAGAGATATTTTTGCGGCGGTTCATCACCAGTCTGTCAGTTTTTTTAATGTGGAAATGTCCGGCAAAGTGGCCTCAAAAACCAAAAATATTGTTTCCGGCATTCAGGAAATTTATTTTCAGGTGGTGTTCGGCCTGATCCGTCCTATCAGCGGCATACTGGTCAGCTTGTTCCTGATTTGTCGCGCCGACTTGCTGATGGGCTTTTGTATTACGCTGTTTAATTTGCTTTTTATGGCGGCGATTATTTTTATTCGGCGCCGTATCGGTTCGTTTGCCGAAAAACGGGCGCGTTTTAAGGCCGAAACCGACGGGGTGTTTATCGATACGGTAACCAACTCCGATTTGGTAAAGAGCTTTGCCAATTATTTTTATGAAAAAAGCAAATTTTATCGGGTGTTGCGCACGGCCGTACGCTCCGAGCAGGAGGAGCGTACCAAAGACGCATGGTTTGATTTGCAGGGGCGGATTGTGTTTTATCTGATGTATTTGTCGTCATGTGTCTGCGTGTTTTATTTTTGGTATCTGGGACGCTTGGAACTGGCGGATGTGGTAATGTGCACCTCGCTGATGCACGGTTTGATGATGGAAGTCAACAGCATCGGCTTTTTTGCCGGCGAATTTGCGCAGGCTTACGGACAGGTTAAGGACGGTCTGACGCTCGTGTTTAAGCCGTATCAGGTAAAAGATAAAGAAAACGCACACAATATCAAAATGCGCGGTAGTGCCATCAACTTCAAGGATATTGTTTATCATTACGAGGGCAAAGGAAATCTGTTCGATAAGTTCAATTTGCGGATTAAATCCGGCGAGAAAGTCGGGCTGGTCGGCCATTCTGGTAGCGGTAAATCTACTTTGATTAAGCTGCTGGTACGCTATTATGACGTTGACGGCGGCAAAATTACCATCGGCGGCGAAAATATTGCCGATGTGCGGCAAAACAGCCTGCGCGCGCAAATTGCCGTAATTCCGCAAGATACGACGCTGTTTAATCGTACCATTATGGAGAATATCCGCTACGGCAACGTTAAAGCCACCGATGAGGAAGTGATAGCTGCCGCCAAAGCCGCCTATGCCGATGAATTTATCCGACAGCTTCCGAACGGTTATGAGAGCAAAGTCGGGGAACGCGGGGTTATGCTTTCCGGCGGCGAGAGGCAGCGCATCGCTATTGCCCGGGCCATTTTGAAAGACGCGCCGATTCTGATTTTGGACGAGGCAACCTCGGCGCTCGACAGCGAAAGCGAACAATATATTCAAAAGTCGCTCAAAAAACTGATGAAAGGCAAGACCGTAATCGCTATTGCCCACCGGCTTTCTACTTTGCGTGAGATGGACAGGTTGACGGTTATGGATAACGGTAAAATCGTCGAAGAGGGCAGTCATGACGAATTGTTGAAGCGCGAGGGCGCCTATTACGAATTTTATCGTATTCAAAGTTTGAACAAATAAAATAAAAAACACTTGATTTTTGCGACAAATTGCATATTATAGGCTCAATATGTTGCGGCTGCGAAGTGATTCTGCAGTCGGCTTTTTTAACCTTAAAAAATATACCTATATCGTAAGTATAGGTGTTTTTTGTTTGATTTTTTGGAGGATGAAATGGAAAAGTTTCCGTTGACGAAGACAGGCTACGCCATGTTGGAGCAGGAATTGAAAAGACGTAAAGGCGAAGATCGCCCGAGCATTATCGAAGAAATTGCCGAAGCACGCGCTAAAGGCGATTTGTCGGAGAATGCCGAATATTCCGCGGCCAAAGAAAAACAGAGTTTTAACGAAGGACGCATTCAGGAACTGGAGGCGGTTATCAGCCGCGCTCAAGTGATTGATCCGACACAGATGAGCGGTAATATCGTCCGTTTCGGCGCCACGGTTTTGTTGGCCAATATCGATACCGATGAAGAACGCGAATATCAGATTGTCGGCGATTATGAGGCCGATATCGAAAAGAACAAAATTTCGCTGTCTTCGCCGCTCGCTAAAGCCTTAATCGGCAAAGAAATCGGCGATATTGCCGAATATCTGGCACCGTCAGGCAAACGTTCGTACGAAATTTTGCAAGTTAAATGGTTGTAAAACAAAGGCCCTCATCCGAGGGCTTTTTTATTGGCCGTAATTCGGGCTGATGTACTAAATCTTAAATAATGCTTGCAAAAAAAGTCAAATGGCATATATTCAAGCCAGATAAATTTTAATTTTTATGGGAGATAAAAATGGCTTTAGTTTCTATGCGTCAGATTCTTGACGATGCGGCCGAGCACAATTACGGTGTTCCGGCATTTAATATCAATAATATGGAGCAAATTATCGCCGTAATGCAGGCGGCGCAAAAAGTAAACGCTCCGGTGATTATGCAAACTTCGACCGGTGCGCGCAAATATGCCGGCGACCCGATGATTCGTCATATGATGGCTGCAGCTATTGAAATGTTTCCGAATATTCCGGTATGCGTTCACCAAGATCACGGCACATCGGTCGATATCTGCCAATCGGCAATCGTTAACGGTTATTCGTCTGTTATGATGGACGGTTCACTTGAAACTGACGGTAAAACACCGGCTTCTTTTGAATATAACGTTCGCGTAACTCAAGAAGTTGTTGCTCGTGCACACGCCGTCGGCGCTTCGGTGGAAGGCGAGCTCGGTGTTATCGGTTCGCTCGAAACCGGTAAAGCAGATAAAGAAGACGGTATCGGTGCTGAAGGTAAGCTCGACCGCAAGCGTTTGGTAACCGATCCGGATGAGGCGGCCGAATTTGTGGCTCTTACTCATCTTGACGCTTTGGCGGTGGCTGTCGGTACTTCGCACGGTGCTTACAAATTTACGCGCAAGCCGGACGGTGAAATTCTGGCGATTGATGTGATTGAAAAAATTCATGCCAAGTTGCCGAATACCCACCTGGTGATGCACGGTTCTTCATCGGTTCCGCAGGAATTACAGGATCTGATTAACGCGTATGGCGGCCAAATTCCGCAGACTTACGGCGTACCGATGGAGGAAATCGTTCGCGGCATTAAATCGGGCGTGAGAAAAGTAAACGTTGATACCGATTCGCGCATGGCAATTACCGGTGCGATTCGTAAGGTTTATGCCGAAAAACCGTCGGAATTTGACCCGCGTAAATATTTGAAACCGGCAATCGAAGAAATGCAAAAGGTTTGCGAAGAGCGTTATATTGCCTTCGGTGCGGCCGGCTACGGCGATAAAATTAAGCCGATTAAGCTTTCGGATATGGCTAAGCGTTACGCTGCCGGCGAAATTTAATCGTTGTTATAATGAAAAAACCCGTCGAATTGCTTCGGCGGGTTTTATTTTTTGTGTTTATCAATTATGACGCAAATTTATCCAATTCGGCGATGGCTTCATCAATAAGCGCACTCTTGTCGGTTTTTTGCAAATAACGATTAATGGTTTTTTGCGCCAATTCAACCGAAGCCTTACTGGCCGAAAGATTGATTTCATCCTGCGCCTTTTGCGTTGAGGCTCTGATACGGCGTTCCGCTTCTTTTTCTTTATCTTTCAAATCGTTTTTCAAGTTGCTTAACTCGCGCTTTTTCAGATTTTCCAGAGTGTTTTTGGCCTTCTGCATAATCTGCGAGGCTTCTTTTTGCGCGTCAACATACTTGCGCTCATAGTCAGCCAACAGAACTTGGGCATCATCCCGCAACTTAGCGGCATCGTCGATATCTTGCACCACTTTATCGATTCGCTTATGCAGGCCCGAAAGAATGGCACTTGTCAGCGGTTTAAGCAAAATGCAGACGGACAGCACAAAAGCCACGGCAATCCAGAATTCCACCTCGGAATAGAACGGCACTTCGTGAATTTCGGTTGCCGCGGTTTTGCCGGCGGCAATCACCTCAGACACGTTCTCCGCCGCACCCATAATCATATTCTGCGTTGCATCGATTATCTCCTGACCGGCAGAAGTGGCGGCGGTTGCGGCGTCTTGCGTTTCCATCATAAGTTCTTCATTCATGCGCTTTTTCCTTTACGGCCAAGGCAGAAACATCTTTTCTGCTGATTTGCTTAAAGCCGAGTTTTTGCACGATTTCATACGCCAAATCAACGGCAATCGTTTCGATTTGTTGCATGGTGTCTTTCTTTTCTTTGGCCAGCGTAAATTCATTGTCGGCAATTTTTCGATTCAGCTTTTTGGATAAATCGGCCTCGGTGTTTTTCAGATATTTCTGCAATTCATCGCGGCCCTTTTGAATTTCGGCCTGCGATGTTTGCTCGGCCTCATTTAAAATCGCATGATATTTATCAATCGATTCTTTGGCCTGCTGATTGAGTGCATCGGCTTTTTGAATATACTCGTCGATTTTGCGCTTACGCTGCTCCATGGCGTCGGCGATTTTCGGAATCACAAACGTCGAAAGCAACGCCCATAAGCAACAAAAGCAAACGAGCATCCAAAACAGTTGAGAAAAGTATGACGACGTATCTAATTGCGGCATAACCTGTTCCCCGATTTGTTATTACAGAATCATCAACAATGCGATAACCAGAATATACAAAGCGATGGATTCGATGGTACCCATACCAAGGAAACCGAATACCGTAACATCTTTCTTAACTTGCGGATTGCGGCCGACCGTTTCAATCAAAGAGGTCCACAACTTGGTCAAACCCCAAGCGGCAACGCTCATGCCAAGAGCGCAGATACCGGCAGCAATAAAAGCTAAAGATTTGTCTTGTAAGATTTCGTTTTCCATTTTTTTATCCTTTCGTAGATTTAAGTTAATTTTATTCTTCGTTACTTATCGCCTGACTTAGGTATACGCAACTTAAAATCGTATAGATGTAAGCTTGCAATAAAGCGATAAACATTTCAAACATAATGATACACATATCCGCAACTAACGGGATAAAACCGAAAAATTGCATTGCAATAATAAATGTACCCAAAACTTTTAACATAATGTGTCCGACCGACATATTGATGGCCAAACGCAAGGTCAGGCTGAACGGTTTTGCCAGCAAAGACAGCGTTTCTACCGGTATAATCAGCGGCGCCATAAATATCGGCAACCCCTCCGGGCAGAAAGTATGAAAATAAGAAAGACCGCGGTGCTTAATCCCCAAAATGATGTTCAATATAAAGCAGAACAGCGAGAGCGTGCCCACGGCGGCAATATGCGACGTAAAGGTAAAGCTGTACGGAAACAGGCCGAGCAAGTTACCGAAAGACACAAATACGAACAGCGTAAACACAAAGGCCACGAATTTGAAGCCCTCTTTACCCAAAGTTTCGCCGATTATGTCCTGCACAAATTCATAAATCGATTCCGCAAAAGCCTGCCCCATGGTCGGGATAATGCCGCACTTTCTTAAACTTAAGCACAAACCGAGAAAAACCACAACAACCGTGATAACCATACATAAGGACGAATTGGTAAAAGATATATCAATCCCGTTGATGTCCAGCGGCAATATCTTTTTAATTTCAAATTGTTCCAAAGGATTTTCCATCCCGATTACTCCTTATCCATATCTTTATCAATCTGTTGCGCGGCCCGATACAAATTCAACGTTCCGGCGGCAACCCCGAAAATCGCCAAAACCAACATAATTATCGGCTTGGTGTGCAACAGTCTGTCCAAAACATAACCGATGCACAAACCGATGATTACCGGTGCGGCAAACTCGGCTGCCATCCGAAAGGCATATTCCATAAAAATACGTAGCCGCGACCGACTTTTATGTTGCGTCGCCGCCCTTTTATTCTGCATTTTACGGATTCTCAAATCCATATCGCGAATGTCCGACGGCAGCTTATTCATTTTTCCGATCCTTAATGTTGCAACCGTGCCAAACGGCTGTCCAAATATTCTTTGAACGAAGAATAAGTTACAACGCCGTAAACAATTTCATTGCCGTCCGGACCGACCACCAAAAAGGCCGGTGTACCTTTGATATCAAGCTGTTTGAATGCTTCGTATCTGGTGGTGGCGATATCGGTTGCTTTTTTCTTGTCTTTCAGGCAGGAAATCGCTTCGTCGTAGTCCACGCCGAACTCCGCCGCATAGCGAAGAAGACGCTCTGAGCCTTTATCCATCCACCACGAACGCTGCTCATAAAACAATTTATTGATGAAAGGCGCATAATTATCATAAGTCATACATTCCGACAACAGCGCGGCTTTCATGGCATTTTTATCCAGCGGGTAATTAACAAAAACCACGCGCAACAACCCCGTTGCAACATATTCGTGCTCAATCAACGGCATGGTATCGAGATGAAAGTCGGCACAATGCGGACAGGTAAGCGACGAATATTCAAACAAAGTTAACGGCGCCTTGGCGGAACCGACGGCATATTTTTGCGAAGCGTTAATCGCTATATCTGCCGGCAAAACGGTGGCAATTCCGTTATATTCGGCCGCAACCGCCGTTTGTTCGCGCAAATAGATTTTGCCGTTTTCATAAACAAAGCCTTTATAATTAAAATAAATTACGGCCGAAAAACAAAACATTACAATCAACGAGAGCGCGTTGCTTATTTTCTTTATTATTTCATCCACTAATATCACTCCTGACGGTTATTATCTGCATATACGGCACGTCCCAATCTTTCGACGGCTTCTCGAAGATCGTCACGCTCGATATCTTTAACTAACTCCGTAATATAAGATTCTTCCTCGGCAGATACAACAGTTTTTTTAACTTTATTAATCGGTTTTTTCTTGATTAAAAAGTCTTCGCTGTTGCCGTTTTGCAAAATTTTGATTTTGGTTACCGCCGGATAGCCGAAAAAAGTATTGATTTGCGTTATGATTTTGGCTTCGTTTTGCTTGATTTCCATGGCAAAGGCGCCGGTCGGCACCATAATCGTCAAACAGCCGTTGCTGCGTTCGTTTTTCGGAAAAACCAGTTTTTGCGGCAGGCTGTATTGGGCCAGATTTTTCCCGACAATCGTTTCCCACGACGAGAGTAACTCGATATGCGTAAACCCGTGTTGTCCCAAAAGCTGTTGCGCCAACGGCAAGGCGGTCTGGGCAATACCGGTCAGCCCGTTCAGCGTGTGTTCTTTATTGATTTTTAAGCCGCGTGCCATTTTACCCCTCATCTTTGTTTGCGTATTTTGCCAACGGATGTTTTTGACACACGGTGTCGAGAAGTTTTTGCGATGTTATGTGAGTATATATCTCCGTTGTGGTAATATTTTCGTGGCCGAGCATTTTTTGCACCGAGCGCAAATCGGCATCGTTATTTAATAAATGCGTGGCAAACGAGTGGCGCAGAACGTGCGGTGAAATGCGCGACGGATAAATGCCGCATTCCGCCGCCAGTTTTTTCAAATCCTTAAAAAAGGCATCGCGGGTTAAATGCCCGTCAACCGCCGTCAGCGAAGGGAACAGATAATTGGAATGAGCATTCTTTTTTATAAATTCCTGCCGCAACTCGGCATATTTCTGCAGAGTTTTGCCGGCGCGTTCGGCCATCGGCACGATGCGCTCCTTACTGCCTTTACCGAAAATCGTCACCTGATTCTTATCAAAATTTACGGCCGTTACCGGTAGCGCCACCAACTCGGAAACCCGCATTCCGGTTGCATACATCAACTCAATCATTACGGCGATTCGCTGGATTCGGTAATCTTCACTGGCTGCCGCTGTTTCGATTAAATTGTTTATTTCTTCGGCGCTCAAAAATTTCGGCAACGGTTTTTCCTGTTTAGGCGTTAAAATATTTTGCGCCGGATTGTCGTTAATAACTTTTTCCGAATACAAAAACTTGCAAAATTCTTTAATTACCGAGAGTTTGCGGGCGATTGTTTTGGGCGCGAAATGCCGCGAATGTAAGTCTTGCAAAAATGATTCTACCGCCTGTTTGCTGATATCGACGGCTTCGGTAAAGTTACCGAATATAATGAACTGTTGCAAATCGCTTTCGTAGGCGCTGATGGAATTTTGGGCAGAACCCTTTTCCGCCGCCATCATTTGCAAAAAATTATCAACTTCGCGGCCGAGCATCTTTATTTTTCGAGTTTCAATTCAACATCTTGCGAAACATGTTCCGTCGGTGCCTGAATATCCTGCATGGCCACAACGCCGATACCGATAACAAGCGCGAACAACACGGCATAAACAATGATTTTTGAGTTATTTTGTTTGGAATAAGAGCTTCTCATTTTATTTTTTCCCATAAGTGTTAAAAGATATTGATTATATATTAACAAGGTTATATGCTGAGGTCAATAGTTAAGAATACAAAGAAATGAAAATGCCTAAAATTAATAAAATAATATTATTGGTCGGGTTGATGGGAAGCGGAAAAACGAGCGTGGGCAAGCGATTGGCGCGCCGATTGTCTTTGCCGTTTGTCGACGGCGACCAGGAAATCGAAAAAGCTGCCGGACTTTCGTTGGTTGACGTGCTGAAATGCTTCGGCGAAAAAGAATATCGCGCCGGCGAAGAACGGGTGATGAAGCGTTTGCTCAAAGGCGCGCCGTGCGTGTTGGCTTCCGGCGGCGGTTCGTTTGTGGCGGAAACAACCCGCGAATTGGCTAAGGAATACGCTCTGACCATCTGGCTTAAGGCCGATATAAATACGCTGTATCATCGCACCGCCGGCCGTACGCGTCGTCCGTTTTTGCTCGGCGATAACGAAACGGTTAAAAACAAACTTCAGGAATATATAACCGAGGAATATCCGTATTATTCCGAAGCCGATATTGTAGTCGAAACGCGCGATGAACGGGTGGAAAATACCGTGCGTCACGTGATTGCGGCCATCAACAGATTTTATAAACAAACCAAACAACAAAGGAAAGAGAATGCGTCCGAATAATCGTACGGCCGAACAGATGCGTCCGTTGGAAATCATTACCGACGTTAACGCGTACGCCGAAGGTTCTTGCTTAATCAAGGCGGGGAACACCCATGTTATGTGCACCGCCAGCATTGACCGCAACGTGCCGGCCTGGCTCAAAGGACAAAATCGCGGCTGGATTACCGCCGAATATTCTTTGTTGCCGCGGGCAACGCAAACAAGAGTTTCTCGCGAAACCAAAGGGGTGGGCGGTCGCACTCACGAAATTCAACGCCTCATCGGCCGTTCACTCAGGGCGGTTACCGACCTGACGGCAATGCCGGAAATTTGTGTGCAAATAGATTGCGATGTGTTGCAAGCGGACGGCGGAACACGAACTGCGTCAATTTCCGGCGCATTTGTGGCTTTATATAAAGCGATGCAAAAGCTGGTAAAGGACGGTGAGTTGCCGCGCAACCCGATTCGCGAATATGCCGCGGCCGTTTCTTGTGGAATATACGAGGGCGAGCCGATTCTCGATTTGGAATATGCCGAAGATTCGCATGCCGATGCCGATACCAATTTTGTGCTGACCGAAAGCGGCCGGATTATTGAAATTCAGGCCACTGCCGAGGGTGCAACTTTCAGCGAGGCGGAATTTAACGAATTGCTGCGTTTGGCAAAATCGGGAATTCACCAAATTATCCGCGCGCAGAAAAAAGTTTTGGAGGAATAAATGAAAATCAGCGAAATTTTGTTTGCCAGTCATAATGCCGGAAAAATCAAGGAAATCAGGCAAATGCTGGAGCCGCTGGGAATCGCTGTAAAAACGGCGGAAGATATGAATTTACCAGATGTGGAAGAAACCGGTACGACCTTTGCCGAAAATTCGTTGCTGAAATCGCAGACAATGGCAAAGGCGGCGGGAATTCCGTGTATTGCCGACGATTCGGGACTGTGTGTCGATGCGCTTGACGGTGCTCCGGGGGTATATTCGGCGCGCTATGCTCCTAATCGCGATTTTGATAAAGGGATGGATAAATTGCTACAGGCTATGGCGCAAAGCAACAATAAAAGTCGCAAAGCACATTTTTCGTGTGTTGTATCTTTATCTTTTCCGGACGGTAAATACGAGTTGTTTGAAGGGCGGGTTGACGGCACGATTGCCGAACAAAAAACGGAAGGTGCCGAAGGCTTCGGTTATGATCCGCTGTTTATTCCCGACGGGTACGACATCAGTTTTGCGCAAATGGCCAAGGCCGATAAAAACAAAATATCTCATCGCGGCCGCGCCATGCAAAAATTCAAAGAATATCTGACTTCATTATAAGGAGTTTGCCATGCAACAAAAAATTTTCAACATCAGCGCCGGCGATTCGTTTGTTGATGTGTTGGCCGCGCGTTACTTGGAACTCTACGAAACAAATCCGGAAGGTTTGGCACGGGTTTTGTTTTTATTGCCTAACCGTCGAGCCTGCCAAAGTTTGGCCGATGCATTCGTGCGTAAGCGCGGGTTAACTCCGACGATTCTGCCGCAAATGAAACCGTTGGCGGAGGCGGACGAAGACGAGGTATTGCTCACTTCCGATGCGTCGGTACTGAAAGATTTGCCGCCGGCGATTGATGATACCGATAAAATTATGCAATTTACCAAAATGATTTTGAAAAAAACGAGTTTGGGGCTGGATTCGATATCGTTGGCACAGGCTTATGCTTTGGCCCGCAATCTTTCGGCGCTCAGGGATATGGTTTATAACGAGGGCCTGAGTTTTGATAAAATCGCTGATTTGGTGTCGTCGGAATATGCGGAACATTGGCAACAAACCATTAAATTGCTTGAAATCATAACCGAATATTGGCCGCAGATTTTGGCCGACCAGGGGAAAATAGACGAAGCCGAACGCCGCAATTTGTTGTTAAGGGGCGAAATCGAATTTTGGAAAAAAACACAAACCGAGCAACATATCGTGGTGGCCGGAACCACGGCGGCTTTCCCGATTTTGAAAGAGTTGGTTAAAACGGTTACGGAGTTGCCGCACGGCGAAGTTTATTTATACGGTCTGGATCGATATTTAAGCGATGACGAATGGGCAAAAATCGACGAGAATCATCCGCAATACGAGCTGAAAGAGCTTTTGGATTATTTGCAAATTTCCCGCGATTCGGTCAAAAATATCGGCACGGAAGTGTTCTCCGTGCGGGAAAAAATCGTGGCGGAAACTTTCCGTCCGGCCGAAACATCTGCCGCGTGGCGCGATTTAACCGCGCATCCTTTGCCCGAAGATGCCTTTGCGCAAATCAAGCTGATAAGTTGCGACGATATGCGGCAGGAGGCTCAGGCTGTTGCCCTGATTATGCGCCATACTTTGGAAACTCCGGGCAAAACGGCCGCGTTGGTAACCATGGACCGTAACCTGTCGCGCCGAGTGGTATCGGAGTTGCAAAAATGGAATATTGCCGCCGACGATTCGGCCGGAAAACCGCTGAGTTTGACCCCGCCGGGAATTTATCTGCAACTTATTTGCGAATATGTGAGCAGCGCCACCGATACGGCTTTGATTACTTTGTTGAAACACCCGTTTACTTCGTGCGGGTTGGATACTTCTACCTTTCACCGGCGCATAAAATCGCTGGAGTATGCTTTGCGCAAAGGGTGGGATTTTGATGATGATACCCAAGCTTTTTATGATGATTTTTGTGAGCGAATTCGGCCGTTGCGTGATTTATACGAGCAGCCGGCGGTTGATTTGCAAACGATTTTCCGTACCCATATCGTTGTGGCCGAAAATTTGGCCGATACCGACCTTAAAACCGGCGCACAGATAATTTGGAAAAACGATGCCGGTAAGGTTGCCGCCGGATGGGTAAGCGATTTTGCAGCCAAAAGCGGCAATATGGGGACGATAAAAACCGCGGAGTATGCGGCATTTTTGGCGACGCTGCTGGCCGAGCAGAGCGTGCGTGCGCGTTACGGCACTCATCCGCGCGTCAAAATTTTGGGCCCGATTGAAGCCAGATTGACACAGTATGATGTGACGATAATCGGCGGTGCAAACGAAGGTACGTGGCCGAAAATTCCGGAAGCCGATATGTGGATGTCGCGGCCGATGAAAAAAGAATTCGGGTTGTCGCAACCGGAAAGACAAATCGGGGTGGCGGCCGCGGACTTTGCGCACCTGATGAATGCGCCCGAGGTATATATCACCCGCTCCAAAAAAGTAGGAAAAGACCCGACCAGCAAATCGCGGTGGTGGTTGCGCTTTGAAACCGTGCTCGAGGCCAATTTCGGTACCGAGCTTGCCAAGCGGGCCTTTATTTATACTCAGCCGTATGCTTATTGGGCCAAAACGGCGGACCGTACCGGCGGATATCATCCGATTACGGCGCCGCATCCGTGTCCGAAGGTGTCGCGGCGGCCGGATAATTTATCTGCCACCAACATCGAAAAATTAATGCGCAACCCGTATGAAATTTATGCCAAATATATTTTGGGTCTGCGCCCGCTGGAGGCTTTGGATGCGGAAAAACAATCGTATGATTACGGCATTATCGTGCACGAAATTTTGAAAGATTTTAACAACGAATACAATAAGGATTTTTACCCGCCGGCAGACGAGGCACGCTCCATGCTGCTGGAACGCGGGCGTACGGCGTTTAACAATGCGGGTGTCCCGCCGGAAAAATTGGCTTTTTGGTGGCCCAATTACGTAAAACAAATCGAATGGGTCGTTGCCGAGGAGCAAAAACGCCGCGCCGCAATCAAACAGTTGTATAACGAGACGGACGGCGAAACCTATTTGCCGAGTCCGCTCGGAAAATTTAAAATCTTTTCTTCGGCCGACCGTATTGAAGAATTGAAAGACGGTACGTTGAACATTGTTGATTATAAAACCGGCGCCGCGCGTTCGCTTAAAGAAATCAAAGCCGGTAAGGCTCCGCAGCTGCCGGTAGAGGGGCTGATTGCCGAGGCCGGCGGTTTCAAAGACGTGGCGGCGGCCACGGTGAGCGGTATGCAGTATTGGGCGTTTAAAGACGAGCAAGTCAAAGGCATTAAAGGTGCCGACAGCGCCGGAGCGTTGGCGGTTACCAGGGAAATCGTGCAGAATCTTATTAATGCGTATGCCGATGAAAAACATCCGTATCTGGTAAAGCCGCGTCCTTCCGATGTCGGCAACAGCTCGGATTATGACCATCTGTCGCGCTTGGACGAGTGGTGTGTTCACGTTAACAATAAGGCGGAGGAATAGGCTATGACGGATTTTGTATCGGAAAAAGAAAAATTGGAAAAAATGGCTACCGAGCAACAGCGTGATGCCGCAAATCCGGAGCAATCGGTATGGGTTGAAGCTTCGGCCGGTACCGGCAAAACTCAGGTGCTTACCGACCGGGTTTTGCGGTTGCTGTTAAATGAGGTTAATCCGGCTCGCTTATTATGTCTGACTTATACCAAAGCGGCGGCGGTGGAAATGCTGACGCGTATCTCGCAGCGGTTGAGCGAGTGGGCGGTGGAAGAAGAAAGTAAGTTGGAAGAAAAACTGGCCAAACTGCTCGGAGACGAATATAACTCGGTCGATGCGGCACGTCGTTATCGGCAAAAAGCCCGTACTTTGTTTGCCAAACTGTTGGACACTCCCGGTGGCATAAAAGTGCAGACTCTGCACAGTTTTTGTACCGATGTTTTGAAGCGTTTTCCGCTTGAAGCCGGTGTTTCGCCGTATTTTACCGTTTTGGAAGATGAGGAGGTGCAAAAGGCCTTAAAGCAAATCAAGGCGGAAATCGTGCAGGATGACGGTCCGGACGATAATCCGTCGTTGACGTTTGCCCGTGCTTATCTGATAAATAACGCGACGGAGTTTACATTTAGCGGTACGGTGCAAAAAATTATCGGCAATCGGCGCAAAATGGCAAAAATTATGACCGATTGCGGCGGGTTAAACGGCTTTTTGGAAAAACTCTCCGCCAAATTGGGAATAAAAGACAGCGATACGCAAGAAAGTTTGAAAGCCGAATTTATGGATGCGGTTCGGGCTCGAATTAATGAGATTAAAGCCATTATTGAAGCATGGGGACACGGCGCTCCGTCAGACGTAGCCAAGGCCGATAAATTACAAAAGCTGTTGGAAAGAGGTTTTATCGGTCAAGATTATGATGACTATAAAAGCTGTTATTTTGCTAAAACCACAAATGCATTGAATCAGGGTAGAAGTTTAGCCACCAACGATGCCAAAGAATTTGACCCGTTGCTTTTGGACCGATTATATTTTGAAGGTGATTTGTTGCAACAGACCGAAGAAAAATTGCTGCGCCAAAAACTTTATCAATCCACCAAAGCGGCCTTTATTTTGGCAGAAGAAATCAATAGCCGCTACGAGGCATATAAACAAGCGCAGGCGTGTATGGATTTTGATGATTTGATTTATCACACGCGCAATTTGTTGAATGATTCGGGCTCCCGCCAATGGGTGCTGTATAAATTGGACGGCGGCATTGACCATATTTTGGTGGATGAAGCGCAGGATACATCGCCGGAACAATGGGATATCATCGCCCATCTGAGCGAAGATTTTTTCAGCGGCGAAGGACAAAGCGAAGTTAATCGTACGCTGTTTGTGGTCGGCGATCGTAAGCAATCGATTTTCAGTTTTCAGGGAGCAGACCCGGATAAATTTGATAAAATGGCAAAAAAGTTCAAAGAAAAAGCTGCCATAGCGCATAAAAAATTCCAAAAAGTGAATTTGGATATTTCTTTCCGCTCGGCTCCGGCAATTATGGATTCGGTCAATAAAATATTTGCTACCGATAAGGCCGCCGACGGGGTGGTTATTGACGATGAAAAAGTCGAACATAAGCCCAGCCGTGTCGGACAATTTGCCAAGGTAACGATTATGCCGCTGATGGAGCCGGAAGAAGGGGAGGATATCCATAAAGAGGACGAATATCTGCGGCCGCCGACGGAACGGGTTTATAAAACCGCGCTGGTTACCAAAATGGCCGAAGCTACGGCGCGGCGGATTCGGCAGCTGATGGATGCCCGTGCCAAAACCGATAAGCCGCTGCATTATCGCGATATTATGGTTTTGGTGCGCACTCGCAACGATTTTGTGGAAGAATTTATACGTGCCTGCGAAAAAGAAAATGTGGCGGTTTCCGGTGCCGATAAAATGGTGCTTTCCGAGCAAATTGCCATTCAGGATTTGGTGTCACTCGGCAAATTTTTGCTGTTTCCGCAAGATAACCTGTCTTTGGCCGAAGTTCTGACTTCTCCGCTGTTCTCCATTGATGAAAAACTGCTTGAAGATTTATGCTACGGCCGCGAAAAGGGCGAAACGTTGTGGGACAGAATGGGGCATGAGCCGCGTTGTGCCGAAATTTACGGCCGGCTGGTAACATTGTTGAATAATTTGGATTATATTCGTCCGTTTGAACTGTTCAATTTTGTACTTTCAACCATGGGCGGTCGCCGCAAATTTGTTTCGCGCATGGGGCAAGAGGTTGAAGATGCTTTGGATGAATTCTTGAATTTGGCGCTGGATTATGAACAGCACCAGATTCCGAGTTTGCAGGGATTTATTTCCTGGTTTGAACAAAGCAACCGTGTCATTAAACGCGAAAGCGACGACCCGGAAACCGATGCGGTGCGGCTGTTCACCGTGCACCATTCTAAAGGTTTGCAAGCGCCGATAGTGTTTTTGCCTGATACAGGTACCTTGCCGAAAGTTTCCAAAGGAAATACCTTTTTGCAAGATGAAAAACTCGGTTATTATCCGTTGAATGCGAGTTATTTTGACGAATATTGCAACGAGCTCAATCAGGAAAGAGCCGTCAAATCGGCTCAGGAATACCATCGCTTGTTGTATGTGGCCTTAACTCGCGCCGAAGACGAGCTTTACATCGGAGCTTACGGCGAGCGCAATGCCGATTCGTGGTATGAAATATGCCGCAGAGCTTTTGATACCGACGACAGCAGAAAGAATGTCGAGATAGAGGAAATCTCGGAGGAATACGTGGCAAAAGAGCAAAAGAAGAAGGATGTTCTCTCTATCGGAGAATTTGCTTTTGCGCCGTGGATAGAAGCAAATCTGGAACCGGAAAAAGCCTTAGCCAAGCCGTATACGCCGTCTAAGGAAGAAACCGACGAGGAGCCGGATTCGGCTTCTCCGTTGGCTGATAACGAAAAATTCTATCGCCGCGGTACGCTGATTCACCGTTTGTTGCAATTTTTGCCGCATAATGCCGGCAATCAGGAAGAGGCCGTCGATATTTATCTGCAAAAATATGCAACAGACTTTTCCGCCGCGGAATGTCAACAGATAAAATCGGAGGTTATTCGCCTGATAAAAACTTCGGAATTCGCCGAAATTTTCGGTCCGTTTTCCCGGGCAGAAGTGCCGGTTATGGGCGTGGTTGAAGGCAAGATTATCTCGGCGCAAATCGACCGCCTGGTGGTGCTGCCGGATAAAATAAAAATCGTTGACTTCAAAACCAACCGTCCGGCCTATAAAAGCGTTGAGCAAACGCCGAGCGTATATCTCAATCAGCTCGATACGTATGCCAAGCTGGTGGCGCTGATTTATCCGGATAAACCGATTGAAACCTATATTTTATGGACCAACGAAACGCGGTTGATGCGGATTGCGTAAAAAAAGTGTTGTAATTATTTTGTTTATCTTTAATATGAAAGCAAACAGATTATATTTACGGCACAATTAATAACATGAGGAGAAAAATATGACTCAACCTTTAACAGACAGCCAGTTCGATGAGAACGTATTAAAAGCCAAAGGTTTGGTATTGGTGGATTTTTGGGCGGAATGGTGCGGACCATGCCGTCAGCTCGGCCCGATTTTGGAAGCGATTGATAATGAAATCGGCAGCGATGTGAAAATCTATAAAATGAACGTAGACGATTCGCCGGAAATTGCCGGACAGCTCGGGATTCGCAGTATTCCGACCATGTATCTGTTTAAGGACGGAAAACAGGTTGATTTCAAAGTCGGCCTGAATACTCAATCCACTATTCAGGATTGGATTCAATCACATAAATAATATTTTTGCTTAAAAGCTAATAAAAAAGCCGTTCACTTAAGAACGGTTTTTTTATTGCATTATATTTTATCAGATTATTCTTCGCCAACATACATTCCGATATTGTGCGCGGCTTTTACATACGGGCTGTGCGCGTCCAAACCGGTGGTCCCGGCCGCTACAACTTCCTCCAAAGCAAACGAGGTAACCTTGCCGCCGGAAAGCGCCACCATTCTGTCGGTATGCCCTTCAGAGAGCAGACGCACCGCTTCCGAACCGAGAATTACGCCCAAACTGCGGTCAAACATCGTCGGGTTACCCGAGCGTTGAACGTGTCCGAGCTTGGTAACACGGGTCTGAAAACCTTTATAATTGGCATTAATCAGCTTGCTCAAATATTCGCCGATACCGCCGTTGATTTTTTCGCCGACCATATTAACCGCATCGGTTACCGCTTCGCCGTTTTCGGTTTTAACCCCCTCGGATACCACAATCAGCGCATGGCGGCGGCCGCTTTTTTTGATTTCTTCCAATTTATTGATAATACCCTGCAAGGTATACGGAATTTCCGGCACCAGGCAAATATCGGCGAATCCGGCAACCGCGGCGTGAATAGCCAAGTGTCCGGCATCGCGGCCCATAACTTCCAAAATCAGCGCCCGATGATGCGAACGAGCGGTTAAGAGCAAATCGTCGAGAGCGTTGGTACAAGCCTGACAAGCCGTGTTAAAGCCGACGGAGAACTCGGTCAGCGGCGTATCGTTATCAATGGTCTTCGGAATACCGATCATCTTTACACCGGCCATTTTGCAATAGTTGCTGACGATATTCATACTGCCGTCGCCGCCCACAACCAAAATTGCGTCCAGCCCCAGCTCCTTAACCCCTTCGCCGAAGCGTTTGGCAAGCACTTCCGGAGCTTCTTTGACCCCGGTATTAAGCGAACCGAGATAAGAGCCGGAAAGACGCGGCCACGGAGAGTTCGAAAAATTCGATTCGGTCAGAACTTCATAAGAAAGCGGGCGGTTGGTTAAACCGTCGGTACCGTCATGAATTCCGTATACTTCCCAGCCGAAACGGGTTGCCGCATTGACAACCGAAAAAATCACGGCATTCAGTCCGGCGCAGTCGCCGCCGCTGGTCAAAATACCTATCTTTTTAATTTTTTTCATCAACTCTCTCCGTTTTTTGTAGTTGCATTTATACTAAAAATGATGTATACTCTTTACAACTTTGATATAAAATTTCCACTAAAAAAGTAAAGTTTATGACAACTTTATTTTAAAGAAAGGACTAACGACCCGATGACTATGAACGATAAAACGGCTAAATTACAGCTCTTGCTTTGCGAATTGAAGTTAGAGCAACGCCATGTTAATACGGATATGTCCCGTTTGCTCAAACAAGGAAAAACCATCGATTTTTTTCAGGCGCGCCGTTTAAGCTCTCAAAAAAGCGGATTAGCTAAAAAGATAAATAAAGTGGAATCCAGTATCAATCCGAACATTATTGCATAACAAAAAAATATTTTTTGCTTGCAAAATAAAAAATCATGTGCTACACAAAAGCACAATTTAACAATATACTAAACCGAAAGGGGTGATTTAAGTGGTTCAGGTTACGGTTATCGGCAACGATGTAAACCAATCTTTGAAAATCTTGAAGAAGAAAATGCAAAGAGAAGGCGTTTTCCGCGAAATGAAGTTGCGCCGTTGTCATGAAAAGAATTGCGAGAAAAAAGCTCGTCGTAAGGCTGAGGCAGTACGTCGTGCTCGCAAACAAATGCGTAAGCGCTTAGATACCGAAGGTTTCTAGAAATTTGAGACTATCGTCGGACGTCTTGCTTGAAATGAGCAAGGCGTCTTTTTTTATGCGATAATTTTGTTTTTCTTTGTGGCGATAAGCCGTGATTTAGCTTGACAATCGTTAAAAATTAATTAAGTTATAGCCAACACTTAATATATTACATAGGAGAAAAAAATGAGTGCTATTGTTGATATTCATGCAAGAGAAATTTTAGATTCGCGCGGTACGCCGACGGTTGAAGCCGAAGTTGTTTTACAATCCGGAGCTTTTGGCAGAGCTGCCGTTCCGAGCGGTGCTTCCACCGGTGTACACGAAGCGGTTGAACTGCGTGACGGTGATAAATCCCGTTTTGGCGGCAAGGGCGTTTTGAAGGCCGTTGAAAACGTTAATGAAGAAATTTTTGATGCTTTGGTCGGTTATGAAGCCGAAGATCAAATTGATATCGATACCAAAATGATTGAACTCGACGGCACCGAAAACAAGGGTAAGCTCGGCGCAAACGCCATCCTTTCCGTTTCTTTGGCCGTAGCTAAGGCTCAGGCTGAGGAAGCCGCTTTACCGCTCTATCGCTATTTGGGCGGCACCATGGCTCGCACTTTGCCGGTTCCGATGATGAATATTTTGAACGGCGGTAAACATGCCGATAATCCGATTGATATTCAAGAATTTATGATTATGCCGGTATCCGCAAACTCGATTCGCGAGGCGATTCGTATGGGCGCCGAAATCTTCCAGGTTTTGAAGAAAAATCTGAAGGCTGCCGGTCAGAACACCAACGTTGGTGATGAAGGCGGTTTTGCTCCGAATTTGCAATCTGCCGATGAGGCTCTGACTTTCATCGTTAATGCCATCAAAGATGCCGGATATAAACCGGGTGAAGACGTTGTTTTGGCTCTTGATGCCGCTTCTTCCGAATTCTATAAGAACGGTAAGTACGAAATGGAAGGCGAGGGCAAGTCTTATACTAATGCACAGATGGTTGAATATTACAAAGGTTTGTGCGATAAGTTCCCGATTTTCTCGATTGAAGACGGTATGGCCGAAGATGACTTTGAAGGTTGGAAGTTGTTGACCGACGCTTTGGGCGGCAAAATTCAACTCGTCGGCGATGACTTGTTTGTTACCAATCCGGCTCGTTTGCAGATGGGCTTTGACAAAGGTATTGCCAACTCGATTTTGATTAAGGTTAACCAAATCGGCACCTTAACCGAAACCATGAAGGCGGTTGATATGGCTCAACGTCACGGTTATACGGCTGTATTGTCGCACCGTTCCGGCGAAACCGAGGATACTACCATTGCCGATATTGCGGTGGCTACCAACTGCGGCCAAATCAAGACCGGTTCAATGTCCCGTACCGACCGTATGGCTAAATACAATCAGCTGATTCGCATTGAGGAAGAACTCGGCGATATGGCTGTTTATGCCGGTAAGTCGATTTTGAAGAACAAATAATTCAAACAAAATCAAATAAAAAAAAGGTTGCCTTGTGAGGGGCAGCCTTTTTTTGATATAATTTACATATGATAAGTACTACTCGTACTCGGCATCTTGTGAGAACTGGGGCGATAATTATCGTACTCAGTTTTCTGTTTGGTCGGATGATAATGGCGAGGTTTCGGAGTACACTGAAAAGCGCAATAAGCTACTATCACCATGAACACTAATATAAACAATGCAAATATAGCGTCCTTGCTCATAATAAACAGGATTTTTAACGAGGCTTAATTTCTTCCTGACCTCCAAAAATAACTTATATATAATTCTTTTCTGCGCTCATTGTAACATTTTTATGGACAAAGTCAAGATTTTTTTGACAAATACATAAATGCAATATAAAAAAGCGCCGCTTCATTATGAGGCGGCGTTTTTTGATAAATCAAAATATAATTAATAGAACACCCAAAGAATCTTATTATCTGTGGCGCTGTTACAGTTAGTTGCCGCCTTGGCAATACCCACCGGATTCTTTTTATCATCAGTGGCATCTGCCTGATGAACCACCGTGCCGTTAATGCTGATGGAATACAATCCCGAAGTTTTGCCCTGGCCCCATTCTTTGGTTGCCAACTCAATGCAAGATGATTGCGGTATCATCGCAAAATAAACGGAAAAGGCCTTATCCGTGCGGCTTCCTTTGTTTGCCTTATTGAGCAATACCTCACCGCCGTAAACATTTTCTATAGTGTTGCCATTAATCATATCGTCAGGCACCAAATGAGCCTTTTTAATCAGATCCATATTCGGCTTATTGCTTTTGGTTAAAGAGGTGTATAATTTGTGTCCGGCAAACAGCGACCGCGTGCTGGCCACAATTTGCATCAGTTGGTCTACGGACTTATTCACCCGATATACGTTCATAGCCTTGGAATATCCGGCAATGCCGCCTACCGATAAAACCCCGATAATGGCCAACACGCCGAGCATTTCAATCATTGAACGACCGGTTTCGTTTGTTTTCATGATAAATCTCCTTGCAGTTACTTTTCACTAAATATAGCAGAATATATACTATCCGTCAATTACGAAAAATGATATATGACATGAGTTAATTTCAGATTAAAAAAAGAGGGAACAAGTCAATGTTCCCCCTTTTTTTTATGCAACCGGAATCCGTTGATAAATTTGTTTGTTGACGAGCTTCAAAAAATCGGCAACAATCTGCGAGCTCTTGAAGTCTTCCAGGTCTTTAGCCAAATCCATCAGCTTCGGCAGGTCAAACTGTTTCAGGTAATACTCGACCTTAGCCGGATTTTCCTGCATCATTTTGAAGAAGTTCAGCGGTTTGCTGCCGCGGTGTTTCAATTCGTCCTCAACGCTTTGCAGGGCTTCCTTAACTGCGGCCTTCTGATCTTCATCAAAGGTGGCAAAAAAGTACTCGTCGTCCATACAAACCGTCAACGCGGCCCACAATTCGGAAAGTTCTTCCAAATCAAAATCTCTCAAGTTGCCGACTTCGACTACCGCGACAATCAGCAAAATTTCGAATTTTTCCATAATAAGAGGATTAATAGTTATAATTTATGTCCAAAGTATACGAAATTAATCGCAAAATTGCAAGTCAAAATAACGGTATTTGCGGTATAAATGTATGTAGCAATCAGCGGCCGGCTTGGAGAGTTTGCGCCTGTGCCACGGTATTGTCGACGGTTCGCGCTTTAGTCTTGGTCTTTTTGCGGGATTTTTTCGATTCGCCGCTCAGATTCGGGTTATTACCCATGCGCAAATTTTCGTTTATAAATTCATGCTTTTCCTGCGGCGACATATCTTTTACTTTTTTGCCGGCAGGTTGAGCCTCGGCAACCGCTTGTTGCGGTGCCGGTTGTGCTTGTTGCGGCTGAGCGGTTTGCGCTTGTTGTGTTACTTCCTGAGAAGCCGGAGCAACGGTCGGCGCGTCAATGGTCTGCTCGGCTTGCAAAGCTTCGGCCTGCAACGATTCCGGGCTTTGGTAGCGACCGCTTCTGCCGCTCAAGGCAGCGATTTTCGCTTTATCATCGGCGGGTATTTCCGCCGGACCGGCTGCGGATACGCCGGTGTTCGTTGTCGTATTGACACCCAGCTCCGTGCCGTCTCCGGCGTTTTGTTGTTGCTTGGCTCCGATTTTTTTGAGAGAATAACTTCCGTCGGCACCGCGATGTTCTTCCAACCCGTCGGCATAAACAATAGTGCCTTTGTCAGGCGATTCGAGATTGAGTAAAAGCTCTTTCAAATCTTTATCGTATTCTCCGTTGCGAAGTACCATTTTATCAAAATTTTCCTGCAGGTACGCCAATTTT
The DNA here is from genome assembly GCA_016283295.1 of Alphaproteobacteria bacterium. GTDB lineage: Bacteria > Pseudomonadota > Alphaproteobacteria > RF32 > CAG-239 > RUG410. The sequence continues at coordinate 26,002 of JAEEMQ010000030.1, read as the reverse complement.
TCTTCATCCGTTTTCAGGCCTTTGGTTTCCAAATAAGCAGAAATTTTTTCGGCATTTTTAAACGTTACACCGGATTGATAGCTCGTCAGCTGATTTCCCGTAAGCTCCAAAGCCTGTTCGTTTGTCATGTCATCCAACAAATCGCGGCAATGCGATAAATCGATATTGGTATTGTTGCCGATGTATACGTCTTTCAACATACTTTTGGCGGTGGCATCATACACTTTTTCATCCGATTTCAGCGCATCAAAAATATTTGCCGCACCGTTTCTGGTTACGGAGGATATCAAATGTTGTGACGTATATCCCTGTTCGCGCTTTTCATTCCACCAATTACTGGCAATCTCGGTAACGGCCCGCACGTCTTTTTTGTTGTTCGGCGAATAACCGTTTTGCGTCACGTATTCTTTTAAGCCTTCAAAAGGTTCTAAAATGCTTTCAATCGGCTTGGTTTCACCATTTACGGAAATTTGGGTTACATTTTGGTCTTTCAGAATGGTGTAGAGTTGAGCGGCATTATTGTATTGTACCGCCGTAGCCACTTTTTCACTCAACCGACTGCCTTTGATTATATCAACCGGATGTTTGAAATCGTCGCTGTTGTCATATTCAAAATGTTTGTAGTGAGTCAACTCGTGGTAGGCAACCGAAAGCTTGGCTATCGTATTACCCTTTTGATATTCTTTACCCAACAAATCATCATCACGGAGCTCTCCTTGATAATCTTGAAGAACAATCTTTCCGTCCTTTGACGAACAGTAAGCTAATGCGTTTGGGGAATAATCTTTATCTCCGGGTTTAGCTTCGGATATCATTCCCGGTTTAAGTAAATCCTTAGGTTGAGTTATATCCGGCTTGATTATGTTTGCTTTTACGTCTTCTTTGGAAAGTGACATCGTAGCCATACGCTTTAAACAACCGACTCTGCTTTTGTTAACAAAAGTGTCGATAGTTTCCATATCTCCGTCTTTTAACTCAACCGCTTGGCCAAGTTGTGCGGCAAGTTGTGCATCGGCCGTATTTTGCGGGGCCTCTGCCTGTTTATCTTCCGGAGCTGCACCTTCGCCAAAGGCAGCCATCAACTCATCATCTGTCATCGATTTACTCCTTTACTTGTTTTTCAAGCATAACACAGCCGACAGCCAAAGGCAAATAAAAAAATAAACGCAAAAAAAAACAGCGTCTTCAATCAAGAAGACGCTGTTCTTTTAATATGCAGGTAATTACTTTTTGCCCTTATAGCTAGCCAACTTTCTACCATCGCGGTAGATCGTCAATACACTCTTGTCGCTATTCAGCTCTACCGATATTTTCTCTGTGAAGACAGTCGGATGTCCGCCGGACGTATGACCATCATCCCAGCCCCACATGGTAGCGGTTGAATAGATCAGGATACCCATGGTCTCGCCATTTGCATCCCTCCAAGCCATGTGCTTTGACTCATCGCTGGCAACAGCGTTATGCCAAGTACCGTTGATGTAGTAAGCACCATTCAGATTCGAATTGGTAGACGATGTCTTGTAGCTCATGTTGATTGCATCCGGAGCACTTGCATTCTGACGAATCAGAATGGGGAAGGTGCCGTCGGTACAATGTACACTCACTGCATACATCCAAGTCTTATGGTTCTCATCCATGGTGGCGGTTACCTTTGCATCGGTGAACTTGACATTGATGTCGGGAGTCCAAGGAGTAGATACCGTAATCTTACCGGGTGCCGATGAGTTGAAGCTGTCCGAACCGTAAGAAACCGAAATGTTGTCGGTATAACCGTAAACTGTTTCGGCGTCGGTCGAACTGGTCTTCTTCACGTTGGCACCGGTCTCGGTGGCGGAGAAATTCAGCGTACCGAAGTCATGTGTCTTACCTTCACGGCTGTACACAATCTTGTTCGGGTCAACCGATTGCCACTTGTTCTCCTGGCTTGAGCTCTTAAGACGAGCTGTGGTGCTGATGTCTCGGGTTTCCTTGACATAGCTCCAGTATCCGTCCGTCTTGCTCTCGGAACCGGAGAGGTTCACGCTTGCCGAGCCGGTAGTCTGCGAATTGTCATCCTCACGAGAAGACCAGTTGCTCAAAACCTTGAAGCTGCGCGGGAACGACTTGTTCACTGCCTCAGTCTTCTGAGTTCCGTCGGAATACTTGATAACCCATGTCAGAGACGTGGTCACATTATCCCGATTAACGGTAATCTGCGGATTCTCAATCGCATAGTCGGTAACGGTCACTTCCTTCTTCACCGTGATGGTACCGGGTGCCGATGAGTTGAAGCTGTTGGAACCGTAGGAAACCGAAATGTTATCGGTATATCCGTAAACGGTCTCGGTTGCACTCGAACTCTTCTGCTGCACGTTGGCGCCGGTCTCGGTGGCGGAGAAATTCAGCGTACCGAAGTCGTGTGACTTACCCTCGCGGGAGTACACAATCTTGTTCGGGTCAACGCTTTCCCACTTGTTCTCCTGGCTTGAGCCCTTAAGACGAGCTGTGGTGCTGATGTTTCGGGTTTCCTTAACATAGCTCCAGTTGCCGTCTGTCTTGCTCTCGGAGCCGTTGAGCTTGACGCTGGCTGCGGATGTCGACTGCGTGTTATCATCCTCCTTAGAAGACCAGTTGCTCAAAACCTTGAAGCTGCGCGGGAACGACTTGTTCACTGCCTCAGTCTTCTTAGTTCCGTCAGAATACTTGGTAACCCATGTCAGCGACGTGGTCACATCATTCTGATTGACGGTAATCTTCGGGTCGGTAATCTCGTAGTCGGTAATCGTTACCTCCTTCTTGACCGTGATGGTACCCGGTGCCGATGACGACTTGGTGTTGCTACCGTAAGTTACGTTGATCTTATCGCTGTAAGCATAGGTAGAAGACGTTGCCGTCTCGCCGGAGAGATTCACGGAATGACCTGCCTCTAAGGCACTGAAGTTAATCTTATTAAACTTGTACTGCTCACCGTCGCGGGTGTATACAAAGCTGTTGGGATCAACCGAGGTCCAACCGTTGGTCTGCTCACTGCCGGCTAACTTAGCCTTGGTCGTGATGTCACGTGTTTCGGCAACAAAGCTCCAATAACCGTCCGTCTTGTTCTCGGAGTTGGTGAGGTTTACGTTGGCGGAACCGGTGGTTTCGTTGGCGTTGGTCTCACTTGATGTCCAAGAAGTGTACGGGTTGAGAATACGATTCACCTTCAGATTTGAAGTTTCCTTCTCCTCTGTGCCATCGCTGAACTTGGTGACATAAGTAATCTTAGCGAGTACATAGTCATTTTCAACGGTGAGGGATGGATCGCGGAACTCATGTCCGGTAATGGTTCTTGCCTTCTGCACGATAATCTTACCCGGTGCGGTGCTGTTCTGGAGGTCGCTTGTCGCCGAGTTACCGTAACGTACGCTGATGATATTGGCGTAATCGTAGGTTTCCGTCTGAGCGGTGCTCTCCTTCAGAGTAGCTGCACTTGATACCTTGTTGGTCGTGAACGTTAATGTACCGAAGTCTGCCGTGATGCCCTGACGGGTGAACACGATGTTATTCGGATCCACGCTTGTCCAGCCGTTGGTCTGCTGGCTTGAAGCCAACGTAACCTTAGCCGTAATGTTGCGTGTTTCCTCCTTCCACTTCCACTCGCCTTCTTCCTTATTGTTGGTTGAAGCCAACGTAAAGGTCGGAGCTGCGGTGCTTTCGGTAGCTGCGTTCTCGTTTGCGGTCCAGTTAGTCGTAACGATGAGGCTACGTGGGAATTCCTTGGTGACGGGATCCTTGCTCTCGGTACCGTTGACGAACTTCGTGATAAAGTCGAGAGAAACCACGACTTTGGTCGGAGTAATGCTCAACTGCTTGTTGCGGATTTCATAACCTTCAACAGTGTTATTGCTGATTTTTATCAATCCGGGTGCAACGGAGCGCTGAGTATTGTTTCCGTAAATCACGTCGATGGCGTCGCCGTACTTATGCAAAGAGAAACCGTCCTTCTCGCCGGCTGCAGTGAGTGAGCCACCCATCTGCTTGACGTTGAAAGCGATGTTGTCAAACGTATAAGTCTTACCCTCGCGGGTATAAACAAATCCGTTTGGTACAACGGCTTCCCACTCGTTTGGCATAACCGAGCCGTCGTACAACGTAGCATCGGAAGCAAGCTTCCTGGTCTGCTTGGTGTACTTCCAGTAGCCGTTCTTAACTTCGTCGCCTGAGAGCAGATTAACTCTTACATCGTCGCTTGTAATCTGTGATGCCATCTTCTGAGAAGATTCCCAGTTGGTAAGACATCTCAAAGAACGTGCGGCCTTGATGTGGTCGTGAATCTTGTCCTTGGTGCCGTCATCGTAGATAATGATGAAATCAATATCGGCGGTTACGGAGTCGTTATAGACCGTTACTTTCGGATTTTCAAACTTGTAGTCGTCAGCCTTCTTGTCAGCCTTGTAGAGATAAACCTGCTCATTGACCTGTTGCTTGTAGCTGATATAGGTCGTGTTGATGCGGTTATCGAACAAAGCCTCGGTGTAGCCTTGGCGGTCGGAATTCATCGGAGTCACATTGGTAGCAAGCTCATCCACGCGATAATCCTCATAGTCGAACTCAACCTCAAGATAGTCATCTTTATAGATTGTACGCTCGTGCATAAGAGAATAGTCGGTAGTAATCTTGTCGGCAGCTACACCGTTTGAGTGGTCAGCTGAATAGGTATCGGTTTTGCGCCATACCTTCCAGTAGCCCTCGGTGCGGTTTTCTGCTTCGCTGCCCGGCTTGATGCCGTTCACCTGTGCCAGCTGATAGTTGAAATTCTTGACGTCCTTCTTATACGGGGCAATCTTGTCCACCTTGTGCTGAAGGATGATTTCAATCTTCTCCCGAGTCGTTTCACCCGATTTCCAAGTTGTGACTCTCTCAAACGAGCATCTTTCCCTTAAGCTGTCGAGCAGCTCGCGGGTCTTGTTCTCGGCCACCACTTTCTCAATGGCATCCTCATCAAGTACGCTTCTCGTAGTGTTCGCATACAACGGCAGTACGAAGGTTTTGGGATCGTTCACTTTGGTTTCGCGAAGATAGAGATTAATCTTGTATTCGGTGTTATAAACACCTGCAACATAAGACGCACGGGTGCGTGCCTTAGAGTTAATCTCCTTGTTCTTCAACCAAACAAACTCAGCCCTTTCCAATGTCACCGACGGGTAGTAGTACACCACATTATCGTACTCAACGGTCTTGCTGGTAATCTTTACCGGATAACTTGCAATCTGCATGTCCGGATAGTAGTGCCAGACGGTGTCCAGCTCCAGTCTATTACCATCGTTGTCTCTGCCCTCGTCGCGAGAAATGTTCTCGGATGAGGGACGGATGTCCAACTGAGCGCGCGTGATGTTATAGTCCTCACGTGCCAGATGGGAGTAGGCTTCCATCAAGGGGTACTCCTTGTTGTCGAACAGCTTTTCGGCCTTCTGTCCGTCCTCGGTTCTCCAAATCGTCAGCCCGGCGGTCATGTGGTCGCTGACCTTGACCTTCAAGGCTGTATCGATGGAATGAGCCAAGGAGTTCTCGTACGTAATTCCTCCGACGGGTATGACCGGCTCGTCTTCGGACTTGGTTGAAACATTGCTTTCGAGTTTCTCGCAAGCAGTGAAAAACATGACAGCGGCGAATAATGCCACCATCCAACGGAATGCTCTTGTTAAACCATTCTTTTCCATGACTTGAAATTTTTTGTTTGATGTATGATTTTTTTGTTTGCTAATATCTAGAGCCGTAAAACAACGTGGTTGTTTTAGGAAAAAACGAACATAAAATCACCTGCGAAAAGAAGTAAAATAAGCACTTCTTCTCTAAATAATATCTTAATAGGTAATTTTGCAAAACTGATATTAACATAACTTTTACTAATTTGCAAGCAAAATTTTATACAAAAAAACGTCCAAAATCAATCGGACGTTTTTTGTGGCTGATATTAAGCAAAATCTATTCGAAGCGACGACTTTCCGCCGGTGCATAATCACTCAGGCTGTTCGGGTCGCTCGGAGCTGTTTTGTCAACTTTCTTACCCGACGGCAGAGGGAACACTTTGGCACCGCCGAAATCAATGGCTTCCTGTTCCATTTTCTTTCTTCTTTCCAGCTCGTGACGCATGTGTTCTTTGGTTTTGGCGTCTTTTTCCGCTCTGATGCGAGCCAATTCCTGCGCCTCGTCGTACTGTTTGGCCGGATGATTATATTTGATTATCGACTTAACATTCGGAGCCGGAACATGATTCGGATCAATTACCGGAGCTGTTGCTGGCATCATCTGGGCCGTCGGTATCATCGGAGCAGCCGTCGGAGTTGTATACGGTGCGGTCGGCAGCGGGATAAACTGTCCGGTGTACGCATTATATATGTATTGTCCCATTGCCGCCTGCGGCTGCGGAGTCGGAGCGACCGGTTGCGGAGCCGGAGCGGTTAATTGCGGCATACTGACTGCCGGAGCAACCGCTTGCGGCGCAAACGGATTATTGTCTTCGGCCGGAGTTGTCACCGGAAAATCTTTAGCCTCAATCGTCACATCATTCGGCAAACGCAACATCATATAGCCGTTGCCGCCGCCGAAAGCCGGACCGGATAAGCCGATGGAATAAAATCCGCCGATATAGCCGTAGTCCATATCAATATAATCAACGGCAAACACCGTTTGAATCGTGGTGGTGCCGATGGTGGTCATGCGGCAGGTATAGCCGTTATCCTGAATCAGAACATTGTTTACGTTTTTGACATGAAGCAGGGTTTTGCTCGGACGGCAGGTAGGAGTTTGTCCGTTATAAGTAACATTCCAACTCAAAACCAGGTTCAGGGCCATGGTATTTTGCGGATTTATCGAAACATCGGTAATTTTTACGCTGTCGATATACATATACGCCGGTGTTACGCCCACCGTAATCGGCACGGAAACATATTCTTCGGTGCAAGCGTGAGTTTGCGAATTTCCCTCGCAAGCCAGTGCTTTTTGTCTGGCGTTGCTGTCAAACATGTGCAGAAGGGTGTTGAAAATATATTCTTTTGATTGCGACAACTTGGCCGGAGCGCATTGTTTGGAACGACAAACAATGATTGAAGACGGCATTTGCACCTTTGGCTGCGTCTTTTGATTTTGTTGTGCATTCGGTTGCGGCTGTGCGTATTGCTGCGGCTGCGCATATTGCATATCCATCGTCGGATCAACATAAGTCTGCGCCGAAACTGCCCGTGCGCCAAACGCGAACAGACCGAACATTGAGAGGAATCCTATTTGTTTTAACATCGCGATACCTTTATCAAAATAAGCTTATAGTTCTTTAGGCTACAATAACAGGATAATATGAACGAAAAGTAAATAAATTTATGATTGAACAAAAAAAAATTATGCGTTAATATGAAGAACATGAAAAAGATCAAAGTATTTTGTATGTTTACGGGACTTTTGTTTGCGGCAACCGATGTTTTGGCCGCATCGTCGGCATATACGGCTGTTGACGGCGATTCGCTGGCGCAAGGCGAAAGACGTATCAGATTGGACGGCATAGACGCACCGGAGTTTGTGCAGGTCTGCTACGATGCCGATAATCGGGAATATCCGTGCGGGGTCGATGCTTTGCATTATCTCGAAAATTTGCTCAAAGATGCCGAAGTCAGGTGTGATTGCCTGGAAAATAAAGATAAATACGACCGCGAAATTTGCGAATGTTTTGCCGATGACGTTTCGCTGAACAAAACGATGATTTTTACCGGCTATGCCGTAACTTATCGCAGCGACAAATACATTGCCGACGAGCAAAACGCCAAAGAACACAAACGCGGAATCTGGCGCGGTAAGTTTATGCGTCCGGCCCTGTATCGCGCTTTGGAACGCATGCAAAATAAAGACGCCGCAGAAAAATAATCCGCGGCGCCCAAAGCTTATGAATATCTGTCTATTTTATCATATACGTAAATAAAGCGTAGCAAGCGGCAATGCCGATAATGATTTGTATAATCGGCACCAAAATCGGGAAAAATCCGAATACGAAAGTCACCAAATCAAATCTGAACGCACCGACCAGGCCCCAGTTAATACCGCCGAGCAGTGCCAAAAACAATGCGATTCTTTTCAAAGCCATTTTTTTGTTCTCCTTAATTTTATCATGACCGCAGTATAGCGTGCAAAGTTTAACTTTGTGTAAAAAAATATAATATCGTTGCGCGCCGATACAACCTTGGTTATAAATATTTCATACTGAAAGGATTAAAAAATGTCGGAAAAACTTGCGTTGATTATTGCCACCTATTTTGGCTTGGGATTGTCGCCGAAAGCTCCGGGGACGGTCGGTTCAATCGGCACTTTGCCGCTGGCTTTTTTGTTATGTTATTTCTTCGGTACACCGGGGATTATCGTTGCGGCGATTCCGATTGCGATTGTCGGTATTTATGCTACCGATGTGCTGATTCGCGATAAAGAAGAAAAGGACCCGGGTAAAGTGGTGGTGGACGAAGTTGTCGGACAGTTGCTGGCCTTTTTGTTTGTGGCCGATGCTCTGCGGGGTAATACGACCGATTGGTGGTTGTATCTTGTCGGTTTGGCCGCTTTTCGCTTTTTTGATATTAAGAAAATGGGACCGGTTAAGTGGTTCGATTCCAAAATGAAAAATGCCGTCGGGGTGATGATGGACGATGTTTGCGCCGGTTTGTTGGCGGCGGTGGTCGTCTGGGGTGTCAGAACCTACGTTTATGCCGGCTGAATAAAAAGTTTACAAATCGGCAAATGTATAGTATAATCCGCACAGAGGTAAGATTATGACTGATGTGCAAATCGGCTTGAGGTGCCAAAAATCGGAGCAATATCCCCACGGCTGGAAAAAGGTTGATGCCGTTCCGGCCGATGAAGTGTGCGTGGTTTATTTGGGTGGCGACGGCTCCGTGACCGACAAAGAGGCCAACGGCTACACCAAAATTGCCGAAAAAGACATTACTCAAGCGTTAGGACACGGTGTTCCCGTATATGGTGCAACTTACGACTTTGGCGAGGCGGATACGGATTTGGCGCGAAAACTGCAGTTTTTAAAGCACCGCGCGGCGACTTTATTGCCGGAAAAAAGAGCGCAGCGAATCATAAGCGATGCCGCTGAGGAAAATCCGGACGAGACCTATATCGATAAGTTATATAAAAATATTGTGGAGCCGCGTGTGGTTTCGGCGCAAAAGGGTATTCGTTTTTCGGCGGAGGAAATTGCGCAAAACATTCGCAAAATTACCTTTATATCGCACTGTCACGGCGGTTATGTGGCCTACGGGTTGGAACAAAGAATGAAAGCACAGCTCAAAGATTTAGGCTATTCTTTGGCCGAGCGCAAAAACATTTTATCGCAAATGTTGGTGGTGGCACACGCGCCGGCCTGTCCGCTCGGTGTGCAACAATCGTCGTTTTATGCGTTTCGCTCGGCTTATGACGGGGAGGGGGATACCGGCTGGAATCTGCTTCCGGATTATATCCGCCGCCGCAAGCGTGAAGAAAGAATGCGTTTTGCCGGAGAACAAGCGGCCGACCGAGCCAAAATCGAGCAAAATCGCTGGTTTGAGCTGCCGGCAACTTATTTGGAGAAAAAACGCCTGTTTCTGATTAAGCAAAAACATCCGTGGGTCAACGAAGAAGACGGTCCGTTTATGGCAAATCCGGCGGAACACGGCGATTTGGCTTACGGCGGTCCGCAACAAACCGACGACGGCAAGGGGTTAATGATGCTTGCACGCAATGTTTTGGTCGGTGGGGTCGTAAATTCGCAGGCTAATAAGGAAAAATTTACGCCGTTGCCGCCGATTGAAGAGTTGATTTTGTATCACGATACGGGGCGCGATGCCGAAAAATTCCGCGGCTATAACGGCAAACTGCGCGAAATTTTCAAAAAAATGAAAGAAAACGGCAAAAAACTGATTGCCGACGTGATTAACTGTTACAAATCCGGCGGACGGTAAGTTATCGGCTTGGGCAAATATTCTCGGACAGCCACCCGGCAACGGCGGAATCCTCTGTTTTTGCAAAAACTTCGTTCAAATAAGCTTCTATCAAAATTTGGCGCGCTTCGTCCAGCGGTATGCCGCGCGCTTGCATATAAAACAGTTGCTCGGCATCCAAGTCGCCGCTGGCGGCACCGTGCGAACATTTAACGTCATCGGCAAAAATTTCCAGCTCCGGCTTGCAATCGACCTCGGCCGCATCACTCAACACCAGCGCGCGATGAAGCTGGTAGCCCGTGGTTTGCTGGGCATCCGGCGCAATATGAATCTGCCCCTGAAATACGCCTTTGGCCGCACCGTCAAGCACTCCCTTAACCAGCTGGTCGGAAGCGGTGTGCTGCGCCAGGTGGCGGATGTTGGTGGTAATATCGCTCACGCCGTTGTGCGTCAAACGATACGCGCCGTTGATTTCAGCACCTGCGTTTTCCTGCAGTAAACGCACATAACTTTCGCTGCGTGCCAGGGCACATTCGCCGTGAACAATAAGGCTGTTGTAGTGCCCGCCGGCCTTAACTTGTACGCTGTTTAAGGCAGTATGGTGCGCTTTTGACGCCTCGTCTTGCCGCTTATAATGTCGTAAAATCGCGCCGGTGCCGACATAAATTTCGTTGACGATATTATTAAAATATTGTGCGTTGCTTTCGCCGTCAAAATGCTCGATAATCGTGGCTTTTGCCCCTTTTTCGCAAACAATGACGTTGCGGATGTTACACAGGCGATTCATCCCGGCGTGCTGATGATAATGCAGATAAATCGGCATGTTCGCCATTGTGTCAGCGGTAATTATAATAAGCAGACCTTCGTCCAAAAATGCCGTATTGAGTGCGGCAAACGGAAATTCGTTCAAATCAAAAGATTTATTGAGATAAGGTTTGATTTCACCGTCGGTAATTGCTTCATACAGCGGGCGAATTATCACGCCGCGCGGCAAATCGCGGGCAATATGCGTCAGCTTGCCGTTGCAATATTTTATCTCAATCGCCGCAAACGGTAAATTCTCCGATTCGCCGCAATGCCCGTCGCATTCATGCGGAGTGTCGTCAATTTGCGGTGCGCCGAGTTCTTCTTCTTTAAAATAAGAGTATTTCCAAGCCTCGGTTTTGGCATTCGGTAAACCGCAACGCTCAAAAGCGGCGCGAGCTTTTTCCCGCAAGCCCTCAAGCCACGGAATATCCGCGCCGAACAACGTTATGTTTTGCTTGAAAAAACTCATTGGGCCTCGTCCAGATAATTTTTGTAGCCGCCGGTTTCCAGTTCTTCGGCTAATGCCATATCGCCGGTTTTGACAATGCGTCCGTCCGCGTAAATATGCACGAAATCCGGCTTAATCTGCCGCAACAAATCGATATGGTGTGTAATAATCAAAAGCGCGTTATCGGCGGCGCGCCATTGATTGACGCCGTTTGCCACGATTTTGAGTGCGTCGATATCGAGCCCCGAATCCGCTTCATCCAAAATTGCCAATTTCGGTTGCAACAGGCTGAGCTGCAAGATTTCCAGGCGCTTTTTTTCGCCGCCGGAAAAACCGACGTTGATTTCGCGCTTGAGCATTTCGGCACTTACTTCAAACTCTTTGGCTTTTGTGCGTAACAGCTTCAAAAACTCGGCGGCATCCAACTCCGGCAGATTATTGTATTTGCGCACGGCATTAACGGCGTGCTTCAAAAAATTCTGGGTGGTAACTCCCGGAATTTCCACCGGTGCCTGCATACTCAAAAAAATACCGAGCGCGGCGCGTTCTTCCGGCTTGAGCGAGGTCAAATCATGCCCGCAAAAGTGCATGGTGCCGCCGGTAACGACATAATCAGGTTTGCCGGTCAAAACATACGAAAGGGTAGATTTTCCGGCACCGTTCGGCCCCATAATCGCATGAGTTTCGCCGGCCTTAACGCTTAAATCAAGGCCTTTGATGATTTCTTTGCCGCCCTCGGCGACACCGGCGCATAAACCCTTTATTTCAAGCAACTTTTCCGTCATTTTTCTTTTCCTTTTGTTCCCAATCATCGAGCCGTTGTTCGATAACTTTCAGTTTTTCGGCCTTATAAGCGCGGATTTTATCGCTGATTCCGTAGCAACATTTAAGCTGTCCGAGCATAATTTCCACATCGGCCGCTTCTTCAATAATTTCATCAATATTGTCCTTTTTGCGGTTGACGTTTTTCAAAATCTCTTTAATCAGCTCGCTCATCTCTTCGATAACCTGGAGCATTTGCGGTTCTTTTCCCCAAACCCGCAAGGCCCGTTTATACAATTCTTCTTCATTGATTTCTTTCATTATCCGACACTCCCTTCCAAGCTGATATTAATGAGTTTTCCGGCCTCGATGGCAAATTCCATCGGCAGTTTTTGCATAACTTCTTTGCAAAATCCGTTCACGATAAGTCCGACCGCTTCTTCTTCTTTTATACCGCGTTGTTGGCAATAAAACAGCTGTTCGGCGCTGATTTTTGAGGTGGTGGCCTCGTGCTCCAAAACCGCCGATTTGCTGCGATTGCGGATATACGGCACCGTATGCGAGCCGCAGGTCGAACCGATAAGCAGGCTGTCGCATTGCGAATAATTGCGGGCGTTCCGGGCATTTTGCGCAATATCAACCAAACCGCGATACGTTTGGTTGGAAAAACCCGCGGAAATGCCTTTGGAAATGATTTTGGAACGCGTGTTTTTGCCCAAATGAATCATTTTGGTACCGGTGTCGGCCTGCTGACGGTTATTGGTAATTGCCACCGAATAAAACTCGCCGACCGAATTATCACCCTGCAAAATGCACGACGGATATTTCCAGGTTACGGCCGAACCGGTTTCTACCTGTGTCCACGAAATTTTGGAATTAATACCGCGACAAGCCGCCCGTTTGGTTACAAAGTTATATACGCCGCCTTTGCCGTCTTTATCGCCCGGATACCAGTTTTGCACGGTAGAATACTTAACTTCGGCATTGTTCATTACCACAATTTCGACAATCGCCGCGTGGAGCTGATTTTCATCGCGTTGCGGCGCGGTACACCCTTCCAAATACGAAACATAACTGTCGTCTTCCGCCACAATCAACGTGCGCTCGAATTGTCCGGTGTTTTGCGCATTAATGCGAAAATAGGTCGAAAGTTCCATCGGTGCTTTGACGCCTTTAGGGATATATACAAACGAACCGTCGGTAAACACTGCGGAATTGAGGCAGGCATAGAAATTGTCTGTATAAGGCACCACCGAGCCTAAATATTTTTGCACCAAATCGGGATGATTTTGTACCGCTTCGGAGATTGAGCAGAAAATAATGCCTTGTTCGGCCAGTTTGGCTCGATATGTTGTTGCCACCGAAACGCTGTCAAAAACCGCATCAACCGCCACCACTCCGGCAAGGGCTTCCTGTTCCTTGAGCGGAATTCCGAGTTTGTTATAGGTTTCGAGTAATTTTTCATCAACCTCTTTAAGGCTTTGCGGCCGCACTTTTTGCTTTGGCGCGGCATAGTAGCTTAAGGCTTGAAAATCCACGGCATCGTATTGCAGTTTGGCCCAATGCGGCTCTTTCATCGTCAACCAATGACGATAAGCCTTAAGCCGGCGTTCCAACAGCCAATCCGGCTCCTTTTTTTTGGCGGAAATCAGGCGGATGATATCTTCATTTAAACCGCACGGCACGGTATCGGCTTCAATTTCGGTAGTAAAGCCGTATTTGTATTTGTCACCGCTGGAGTCCGTAATTTCCGGTTTTTGCGCCATAAAATCCTCTTTTTTGTAGGGGCATAATAGCAATATGCATTAAAAAATCAAGAATAATGTGTGAAGAGTCACGAAAATTTAACAAAAATGTCACACAAATTTAAAAAAAAGTGTGTTACACTATATCTACATTATTCTATAGAATAAGGAGGACGTCATGTTATCTATAGCTAAAACAATCAAGAGATGTGCGTACGTGTGTATGCTCTCATGTATAATTCACGTGTCGCCGTCTTGGGCAGACATCTGTTTTTTGCCGACAGGTGCCTGTGAACAAGGATCTGCGGCAAAAATATCAGCAAAAAGAACCTGTGAAGACTACGTTCGAGAAGGAATATATTACTCCCAAAAACAAGAAAATATGAGTTGTTCGTTGGCGAATATTCCGGGATGTAGTAACTTGTATGAATGTACGGTGAAATCTTGCGAAGCCAGCGGCTTCAAACTCGGACCTACCAACAAGAAAACTATTTTGCCTTTAGGTTATTCGAGCGCAGCCTGGAAATGCGAGAGTTGCGACCAGGGTAGTAAGTTTTTCTGGAAGTGCACGCCTGAACCGTGCGCTCCGGGATATGTAACTTCGAAAGAGTGCTCAGATACGGAAACTTTCGTTGACCCTGAGACCCCTACGCACAAGTCCGGTGTGGAAATGTGCGGTACGTGTGTACCTAATGCGGAGATTCAATGTCCGGAAGGTACCGAATCCAGCATCACTCCGGGATGTTATGAATGTTCCCACGCCGGCAATACCGGCTACGGCGGCAGCCAGTGCTACAGGTGTAAATCAATGGGATCTGACTATTACCCTGAGGCCGAGTTCCTGGCAGTTCATGATTCTTCGTGCTACGACTTTAAAACAAAGCGTGCTGCCGACGGCGGATTATGCTATAAAGGGGTAAAGATAACCTGTAATGAAGAAAGTGATCAATACCTTTCCGAAGAAGAAGTAAACGGCAAAACCCTGTGTAAGTGCCGCGACTATAAGTATACGTTTGAAGTAGAACCGCAGTTGGTATCATTTGATGCGGCCGGCGGCTCGAAAGAATTTAAAGTAACTTCGCTTCGTATCGGTACCGAATCGGAGCCGTGGGATTATGATATATCCTTGCCGGCTTGTCCGTGTTCGGCCGCAAAAGCTGCGGATAAAGTTACGATTACCTGCCCGCCGAATATGAGCGAAAGCAACGTTGGTTGTGCCATGACGCTGGTTCAAACGCGCAAAGACGCGAGTATTGACACCAAGACCGTAGGTATTCGCGTATATCCGGATAGCTGCGAAGTCGGCCAGTTATCAACCGCTTGTGCCGACAGCAAGTGTGTTGCTCAGCCGAACGGCAAAACTTCGATTGCGGGCCAAACCTGCTATAACTGTAACAATAATGATTGCGGTGCCGGTTGGACACCGGGCGAAGCACCTGCCCCTGAAGGATATGACGTCAAAGTGCTCGAATCCGGTGCAAAATGCCACAAAGCAATTGAAATTGAACCGGATGCGGAAACCTGCCCTGCCGGTTACAGCGAAAACAAACAGGAATGTATGGCCGGATACAGAGAAGAAAAAACTGCCAAGAGTGACGGCACCGAATGCTTCAAGTGTGTTTCCGAAGATTGCCCTCCGGGCAAAGATTGTACCGATGATCCGGTTTGCCCGAGCGGCAGAGTTTGTCCGGATAAGGTAGATTGCGACAGCAAACAAGTCGGTAATGATACCAAGTACTTCGATTGTAAGTGCAAGCCTTCGACAATTAACTGCAACGACGGTTTCGTTGTGGATGAAGAAAACTGCAATTGCACTTCCAAAGATTGCGAAACCGGTTATGACAAGGGCGTAACTTCGTGCGAAGAAGGCTATAAGCTTGAAACATCGAACAGCAAATCCGGTGATGAAGTTTGCGGTCGTTGCGTCAAAGAAACATGTCCGAGCGGCAAAACCTGCACGCCGTGGATTCAATGCGATGACGGTACGAATTGCGAGCCGAACCCGGATATCAAATGCGATAAGATTAAGCTCGGTTCGGAAACAATGTATACCGATTGCGAGTGCAAGATTACCGCAAGTTCGTGCCAAGAAGGCCAAGTATTTGACAAGAATCGTTGTCAATGTCGTGCTGAAGATTGCCCGGTCGGATATGATACGAAAGTAACTTCGTGTTCTGACGGATATGACTTCAGCAAATCGGGTAAATCCGGCGATAAGGATTGCGGCAAATGTACGGCGAAAACCTGTCCTACAGGTCAGACCTGTACCGATGGACCGATTTGTCCGAACGGTTCGTCTTGCTCTAACAATCCGGATGTTGAATGCCAAAACATTAAGTTGGGCGAAAACAACAAAGTAACCAACTGTCGTTGTACCTTGAGCGGCACCAAAGACGGTTATACTTTGGATACTGGTAACTGTAAATGGGTAAAGAAAGAGTGCCCGGCCGGTACATCAACCGATATGTCGGAAGCTGTTTGCCCGACCGGCACCAATGGCGGCTACCATATTACCGATACCGGTGATAAAGCCGGCGACAAGACTTGTAAGCGTTGCGATGAAAACACCTGTCCGAGCGGCAAAACATGTACTCCGTCTCCGGTTAATCCGGGTAACGGTGGTGATGGTACCGGTAATCCGTATGTAAATTGCCAGAAGATTAAGCTCGGTGCAAAATGGGCTTATTATGATTGCACCTGCAAAATCAGCGACCAAGCTTGCGGCTCCGGCAAAAAAGCCAATACCACGGCTTGCGCTTGCGAAACCTGCGAAGGTAAATTGCAATCCGAGCTGAACGGAGCGATGACTTGCGAAAAGATTACCTGTAACGGTCAAACACGCTATAAAAACTGTGTTCCGTGGGGTAGCCAATGGCAGACCACGTCTAACAGTTCATGCAACGAATCCAAAGTTTCGGATGATGGAAGGACCTATTTCGACACCAGCAAAGTTTGCCAGTGCGATAAAGGCAGTGCTTCCAGCAATTGTTCCGGCCAGTGCACGTCTACACAAAAATGTGTGTCCAGCGGCTCTTCAACAAAGGACGGTTCGAGTTGCTATCAATGTAAGAATGATACATGCCCTTCGGGACAGACCAAGGACCCGAACGATTGCGTGAGTATCAGCAAAACAAGCGGTACCCAAGATCCGTCAAGCATGTATTACACTTATAAGGCGGCTGGAACCACGGATGCCGGATCCACGTGCTATACGTGTAGCTCTAGCTGCACTCCGAAAGCTTGCTCCGGATATACTTATACCGAATCTAACTTTATCAAGAGCTCAACCAGCTTCTATGAAGAATGTGATCCGGGTTGCGGAGAAGCCAAGAAGTATAAATGTAAAGACGGCGCAGTTCCGTCCGAGCAGCCGAACGGCAAGACCGTATGCGTATCCAGCGGTACCGGCGGCAGCTCAACCGATAAGAAGGCTAATTGCGATAAGCAATACTCTTCTTCTTCCGGTTGGGAGTATTTGGGCGCCGATTACCAAGGTAGTGCAGCCGCACGTGAATATATGGATAAGTATAAATGGCCTTCATATCATTACGAAATCAAGAGTTGCACTACCGGCAGTAATACCTATATGTACGGCCGTAAATACAACACGGTATGCAACATATACAACTACTGCAATAATATGAGTACTAACAGACAGTGCTACCAAACCACTCAGGTTAGTAACATGGAGAGCATGGGATACTGTTGTGCTACCAGCGGCTCAAAGAGCGATGTCTACGGAAGTTACGGGGTAATTACCTCTACTGACGAGTATTGCTGCTATGCGGGTGAAGGTTGTCCGATAAGCAGAGTAGGTAACGGCACCGTCATCGAGGCACCTGCAAGTAAGTGCCCGAGCGGTGAGACGGAAGTTGCCAAGAGCAATATGGCTCAATACACCAAGGCTTGCGGTGACAGCAAGAGAGTACCGAATTGTACATCTCCGTCCAGTACAGCGGACTATGTATGCTGTACTTGCAACGCGAGACCAAGTTAAGTTGAACACTTAAAAATAAAAGGGCGGTGGAATTATCCGCCCTTAATTTTTTTGCGGTTGCCAACAAAAAAAGTTGACAAAATAACTGAATATGCTAACATAAAGGCACTGTTTACACAATGAGGAGGAAACCGATGTCGATAACAACAATAAGAAGATTAACTTCAATGGGTATATTGTTATGTATACTGACGGCAGCGTGGCCTTCTCGGGCAGATGTTTGTTTTTTGCCGACCGGAGAATGCGAACAGGGCAACAGCGCCAAAAAGATGGCGGTAAAAACTTGTGCCGACTATATGAAAGACGGAGGATATTATACCTCAGAACAGGAAAATATGAGATGCACTCCAGCATATATTCAGGGTTGTAATTTATTTAACTGCGCACCTTTAACCTGCGAAGAACGCGGCTTTAATCTTGAATCCGCAAGCAATAGCGCATCTTTACCGGAGGGTTATTCCAACAGCGATTGGAATTGTGAATCGTGCAAACTGGGAGGTAAAACCAAGTGGAAATGCTTGCCGCGTCCGTGTGAAAACGGCTATAAAACACCGAGCGAATGTATCGGTACGGATACCTGGGTTGCCGCAACGAACGCTACTCATAAATCAGGTGAGAGTAAGTGCGGTTTATGCAAAAACGTTGACGAAATGTCATGCCCTAACGGCACAACGGAAATCATTCCGTCGGGATGTTTTATTTGCGAACACGTGTACGCCATCGCCGGCGGTGCCAAAAACTGCTACAGATGCCACGATATGTTAGGATATATCAGAGAAAGCGAATATTCTTCCAAATACAATAACTCCTGCTACGAAACCAGAACCAAACAAGCCGCCGACGGAACAACCTGCTACAGACCGGTAGAAGTTTCGTGCGGATTCGACAGATACAAAAAAGAAGAAGTAATCAACGGCAAATATTTTTGCAGCTGTGTCAACAATGTGTACGAATTTTCGGCCGATGAAACCTCTTTGCAATATTCGGCGGCCGGCGGTGGTGACGTGATTAACATTATATCGCAGCGAATCGGCACAGAAGTTGAAGAATGGCCTTATGCGATGGTGTCATCGAGCGGTTTTTGCCAAGTTTCCGAAGCATTGAATAAGGTTATCGTAAGATGCGACGAAAATCCGAGCGATGAGGTCAAAAGTCATACGATTAAGCTGGAACAAACGGAAGAAGACGGCCGCAAAAATTATATTACGATCAATGTTACTGTCGAAGCCGACAAATGTGAAGTCGGCAGTTTAGAGAGCGCCTGCATCAGCAGAGGTTGCGGTTATGAAGAAAACGGCCATAAATCCGCGGCCGGCCAACAATGCTATGACTGCAACGAATGCCGCTCCGGTGTCAGAGCCGCCTTCAAGTCAATGGTTAAAGACGGTTTTGATTCATTCAAAAGTTTGTTTGAATAACCGAAATTAACATAATCTTTAAGCGACCCGCCGGACATATCTGAGCGGGTTGTTTTTTTACGTCGTCGCCGCATATTTGTTCGCGCTTAATCAAAAATAAATAATTATCGGCTAAAATGGGCGCATAAACGGAGTGCATTGTGAAAAAGTTTTTGGGCATATTGATATTGTTTTGCGGTTTGTGCGGTTGTTCCGCCCTCAACTGGTGGGGCGGTTCCGGCAGCAGCGTAACCGTGCAGAAAGGCGATACGTTATACAGTATTTCGCGCCGCTACAATGTGCCGATAAAAGACTTAATCAACATCAATCACTTATCTTCGCCGTATACCCTTTATGTCGGGCAAAAAATAGCGTTGCCGACCAAGCAATATCACGTGGTGCAGCGCGGCGAAAGTTTATACAGTATTGCGCGTATGCATAATGTTGACGTGACTTCGCTGAGCAAAGTCAATAATCTTTCCACCCCGTATGCGTTACACGTGGGGCAAAAGTTATTGCTTCCGGGGTCGGTTTCTTCCGCTTCGGCAGCAACGAGCAAAACGGCACCGGCTCCGGCACCTAAAACCGCCGTTGCCTCAAGTTCGGCCAAACAGCCGCAGGTATATGTACCGACAACACCGCCGGCTAAAAATCGCTCGGCTAAATTCTTGTGGCCGGTACAAGGTACGGTTATTTCCGGATTCGGTAACCTCGGCAAAGGACGCAAAAATGACGGCATCAACATTAAGGCTCCGCTCGGCACCGCGGTAAAAGCGGCCGATGCCGGCACCGTGGCTTATGCGGGAAGCGAGCTCAAAGGCTTCGGTAATTTGATTTTAATCAAGCATAATGACGGCTGGATAACCGCCTATGCCCACAACGATAAAATGTTTGTTAAAAAAGGCCAGAAAGTTGTCCGCGGCGAAAAAATTTCCACCGTCGGCAGTACCGGCAGCGTAACCGCTCCGCAACTGCATTTTGAAGTGCGCAACGGTAAAAAAGCGGTAAACCCGCGGCTGTATCTGCCATAAATAAAAAGCTATTTTTCCAGATAAATTCGGCTGTTTTTGTAGTGCTCAATCATGTAGCGCAACAATACGCCGATAATGGCGGCAACCGGCACGGCAATAATCATTCCCAAAAGTCCGAGCAAAACTCCGCCGGCCAGCAAGGCAAACATTACCCATACCGGATGCAAACCGATGTTTTCGCCGACCAACTTCGGGGTTAAAAAATTACCTTCCAAAAATTGTCCGATTAAAAATACGGCAACAACTTCCAATATTTTCGGCAGAGTTCCGTATTGCGTCACCACCAGCACAATGGCCATCAAAAAGCCGGAAATCGAGCCTACGTAAGGGATAAACGAAATCAGACCGGCAATAAAGCCGACCAATATACCTAAGTGCAAATCCACCAACCATAAACCGAAAGAATAAAACGAGCCCAAAATCACGCAAACCAGGGCCTGTCCGCGCAAATATCCGGAAATAATCCGGTCCACGGCTTTGGCGCCGTCAATAACGTTTTGCTTGTTTTTCTGCGGTATCAAATCATAAATTTTGCCGGTAAAATTATGCCAATCGCGCAACATATAGAAGGCCACAATCGGCGAAATCAGCAACAGCGAAACAACGTTAACCAACGCAAAGCCGTTGGAAATGATTTTTTGCAGCAGTTTAACCAGAGGTTTGGCCGATTCGCCGAAGTTGCGCATAATATCCGCGCGGTTATCCGGAATCACGGACGGGAAATGAGTTTGAACCTGCGCTATCCATATTTTGATTTTAGCCCCGAAGCTCTCGATATAATCCGGCAAATTAAGCAGAAAATCACTGACTTGCGAAACTGCCATCATGCCCAGCAAAATCAAAATCGGCAACAGAATCAATAAAAAAGATACCAACACGATGCTGGTGGCGGCGGAACGGGATATTTTGGGATTACGCGTAAGGCGGTTGACCGCCGGGTCGAGAAAATAAGCGACGACAATACCGACAACAAACGGCAATAACACCGAGCGCAACGCATACATTAAACTGCCGATAATCAGCAGAACCGCCAATATCAGCATATATCTCTGGGTATTTACTTCGGATTTGTTCATGATTTTTACCTTATAATGTAGTAATTATCGGATGCTTCGTGGCTGAAACCGTTTTCTTGCATGGTGTTCCACAAATCTTGCAACGAGCCGGTATAGCGAATGGAAAAATTGACCTTACCGCCGCCGAAGCTCTTGGTATCAACCCCTTCAACCATCGGTAGTTCGGCGAGTACCTTATTTTTCATCAGCCAGTCCTTCATATCCTGATAGATATACACCGCATTCAAAATATGTTCGGTGTTTTCGGAGGCATTGTTTTTAGATTCTCTTTCCATGTTGGAAATAACCATCACGCTCTTTTCGATGGCCTTATCAAAAACATCGGATTTTCCGTCGTTATAAACGGTAAAGCTGTCCTCGGCCTTGTTATATTCGTTTTTGAGAGTGATTTTCAAATCGCCGTTTTCCAGCACTTCGGCATAAACCACATAGATTTTTTCCGATTCGCTTAAGGCGATGATTTGTTCGTAAATGCTGTTCGGCATATACAGCGCATTTTGCGCGCTCAAATCTTCTATGTTGCGGAACTGGTCGCCGATGGTACGCATTTCGATGGCGCCGAATTTTACCAAACCTTTGGAACGCCAGTTTTGCCGCCACAAATTATCTTCTTCCCACAACATGGGATATGCGTTTTTGTGCGGCATAAAAACCGGAATAATCAGCAGTTGCTCGGCTTCCAATTTAATCATATCGTTTTCGGCCAGATATTCTTTCAACAACTGTTCGTTAATTTGTACCGTCAAATCGGCCTTGTATTTGGTACCGCCGGCTTTTTCGTTATCTACGCTGACGGCGCGGATAAAATATTGAATGGAATCATCGGAAAGTTTGCTTAATTTTTCTACATTTTCGGCCGAAACGAGCTTGCCCGCAATTTCCAAAAAAGCCTGACGCTGTGCCTCAAGCATGGCATTATCTTTGGCTACAACGGAATTTTCCGCCTCAGTATCAACCGGAATAACCGTGCTGTAATTTATTTTGGCCGCTGCCGGCATACTCAAAAGCCACAAAGCGATAAACAAAAATAACTTTTTCATAATCTTCCCTCTAAAATTTTCGTAAAGCATATTACAAATGAGTCTAAAAAGCAAAACTTTTTTATGGACTTTTTAAAATATCCGTTGTTTATTAGTAATAATTTTTTTAACCGGTTTAAAGGATTGATAAAATGGTAAAAAGTAAATACATAAATTCGCTGATGGCACGTGCCAAGAAAAACGTTAAAACCATCGTGCTGCCGGAAGGCGAAGATTTGCGCGTGTTGGAAGCTGCACATATTGTCAGCGAAGAAGGCGTGGCTAAACTGATTGTGTTGGGCAATGTTGCGGAAATGCAAGCGCATTTTGCCGCCAAGGGCTGGAGAACCGACGGTATTGAGTTTATAAATCCGGAAGAATCGCCGCGTTTGCGCGAATATGCCGATTTGTTGTACGAATTGCGCAAAGAAAAAGGCCTGAGCCGTGATGATGCCGATAAGCTGGCGCTCAACCACAATTATTTCGGTACGTTGATGATTAAGTCCGGCCATGCCGACGGTATGGTTTCCGGCGCCAATCACTCCACGGCCGACACGGTACGTCCGGCGTTGCAAATCATTAAGGCTGCCAAAAAGGGTGCCAGCGCTTCGTCTTTCTTTATTATGATTTCGCATGACGAGCCGTATATTTTCTCCGATTGCGGCGTTATCATCAATCCGACCGACAAAGAATTGGCCGATATTGCCCTGAATGCGGCGCAAACTGCCATATTGCTCGGAATTGAGCCGAATGTGGCGATGCTTTCGTTTTCTACCAAAGGCTCGGCCAAAGGCGATGAAGTCGATAAAGTAACCCGCGCTACCAAAATGGCTCAGGAAGCTCTGTTGACCGATGAATATAAAAATTTAGGGATTAAAATCGACGGTGAATTGCAGGCCGATGCCGCACTCGACAGCGTTGTGGCCGCCAAAAAAGCTCCGGGCAGCGAAGTTGCCGGTAAGGCGCGCGTGTTGATTTTCCCGAATCTCGAAGCCGGTAATATCTGCTACAAACTGCTGCAACGTTTGGGCGATTGCGAAGCCTACGGCCCGATTTTGCAGGGCTTAAACGCACCGGTAAATGATTTATCTCGCGGTTGTTTTGCCGAAGACGTGGTCGGCGCAATCGTCATAACCTGTATACAAGCAACAAAATAAGGAACTTTACAAATGAAAAAAATTCTCGTAATTAACTGCGGTTCGTCTTCTTTGAAGTTTCAACTTTATAACGTTGAAGGCGAAGAATACACCGTGATTTCCAAGGGTATTGCCGAGCGTATCGGCGCGGATAATTCCGTTATTAAAATTCAATACGGCGATTCGCCGAAGCAACAGCATCCGATTCCGATGCCGACGCATTCCGAGGCTATTCGCAACGTGTTCAAACTGCTTTTGAACGGCGCTTTGAACTCGATGGATGAGTTGAGCGCGGTCGGTCACCGTGTGGCTCAGGGCGGCGATATCTTCAGCGAGTCGGTGTTGGTTACCGATAAAGTTATCGAGGATATTGCCAGCTTATCTGATATTGCTCCGTTGCATAATCCGGCACACGTTTTGGGCCTCAAAGCCGTTAAAGAAATTTTGCCGAACATTCCGCAGGTGGTGGTGTTTGATACTTCTTTCCACCAAACCATGAAGCCGGAAGCATATCGTTATGCCATCCCGGAAGATCAATATGTTCGCAACAAAATTCGTCGTTACGGTTTTCACGGTACTTCGCATAAATACGTGGCTGACGAATGCGCCAAACTCATCGGCAAAAAGGGCAAAATCATTACCTGCCACTTGGGTAACGGTGCGTCGCTTTCGGCGATTGAAGACGGCAAATGCGTTGATACTTCCATGGGCTTTACTCCGCTGGCCGGTACCATTATGGGTACCCGCTGCGGCGATATCGACCCGTATATTCCGCTGTATATTATGAAAAAGGACGGCTTAACGGTTGACCAGGTTAACGATATGCTCAACAAGCAGAGCGGTATGTATGCTTTGTGCGGCCGCGCCGATAACCGAGATGTTGAAAATGGTATTTTTGAAGGCGACGAGAAGTGCATTTTAGCCACCGATTGTTATGTTCACTCGCTTTTGAAAATCATCGGCGGCTATATTGCCGTGTTGGGCGGGGTTGACGCGATTGTGTTTACCGCCGGCGTGGGCGAAAACGGTTGGGTTTTGCGCAAACAACTGATTGAGCGTTTGGGCTATTTAGGCATTAAACTTGACGAAAAGAATAACCGTGTTCGCGGCGAAACGATTATGATTTCAACCCCGGATTCGAAGGTTAAGGTTTATATCATTCCGACCGACGAAGAATCCGTGATTGCGCACGATACGGTTCGTCTGGCCAAGTTATAATTTATTGCAAAATTATAAAGAGAATGCCGCCGATTTAATGTCGGCGGTGTTTTTTTATCATAAACTTTCCGCGGCCAATAGTGCCGCACCGATAATACCGGCATCGGTGCCGCAAATTGCCGGCTTTACGACGGCCGGATTGTGCGGTTGCAACAGCGCCAGCGTGGTCGTAACTTTTGCATAATCCACTATTTTGGAAAGACTTCCGGAGAGCACAAACACTTCGGTATCAAGCAGGGCATTGAGCATTTTTAAGCCGGAAATCAGATTTTCTTCCCACTCGTGATAGGCCGCGCGTGCTGTCGCCTCTCCCCGTTGCGCCGCCGCATAAATTGCAAAACAATCGCTCAAATCCGAGCCGTGTTCCGCCGCCAGACGCTTTAAACTGCGGCCGGAGAAGGGGAAACTGTACTCGCCGACGGCGCCGCATTTGCCGTGCAAAATCTTGCCGTCGCTGATAATTCCGCAGCCGGTATCGGTGCCGAGTGTCAGCATAATGCCGTTTTTAACCCCGCGTAAGTTGCCGATTTTATATTCCGTATACATTGCCGCATTGGCGTCGTTTTCAACGATGTACGGCGCTTTAAACACCTTTGCGAAGTCAATCGCGTCATACCCTTTAGGCAAGTTATTCGGTTTGCCCTGCAATTTATGTTCAAACACCACACCGGCGGTGGCCAAAGCGCAGGCATCATAATCATACTGTGCCGTCGCATTTTGCAGAATATGCTCGATTTCCTCCGCCGTTTGCGGTGTCGGCACGGTTTGTACCGGCTTTAATATTTTGCCGTTTTCATCAACCAAAGCGTAGGCGATTTTGCTACCGCCGATGTCAAAAGAAAGTATTTGCATATTCCCTCCGTTTGCCTTTTATATATGCGTTTATTAAATAAAAAAAATAGTCTGTCGTCAAGACAAACTATTTTTTTAACAAACATCATTCCGCCTTTTTGATTTCCAGCATGCCGTCAACATAGCGCAGCTTGTAGGAGTGGAACTGGGACCACTCGGCGCTAAAAGGAACACACATCTTGAGCACTTTTGCTCCGAAGTCCAGCGGATAATTTGCAATCCAACCGGTAGAAAGAACCATAAACCCGAGCAGGGATGAATCCTTCTTCTTGTCAATCCTCCAGCCGACACTACCGGACTTCATTCCGTAGCTTCCGGCAAACACGCAGGGAGTGCAGACAACTTCGGTCTCAAAATACTTCTGTGCTTTTTGGCAGACACTCTCAACGGACAGAAGATCATTATCAATCTTCACATCCAACCCCGACAGGGTCACAAAATCTGTGGTACTCATATATATAATAATTGTTGGTGAATTTTTCCAAGAAAAGAGAGCATGGGTATCTTTCCTGTCAGAATACCGATGCTCTCCGCTGTAACCTTTGCCTTGGCGACTACTGTGCAAAACAGTTATACTGTTTCCCTTAGTGCTTCATT
>JAEEMQ010000029.1 GCA_016283295.1 Alphaproteobacteria bacterium | reverse complement strand
ACCTTGAGCGATTTCCACTCCGGCTTTACCGGCGCCGTCGGTCAATTTTACGTCGGTTAAGGTAACACCGGCGCCGTCGCCGATAACAAAGCCGTTATGGCCGTCCAAATCAACGGTGGACTTATTATCGCCGCTCGCCACGCCTTTAATCGTAACGTTGCCGGAAGTTGCACCCAAATCGTCCTCGGCCTTATAAACGTCGGAAGCCTTATCGGCAGTAAAGGTTTTATCGGCCAGTTCCGCCTGATTGACGAGCATCAGCGTATCGCCGACTTTTTCATCTACCTGTTCGGTATCGGTGGTAACGGTGGCGCCGATAGAGTCATTGAGCGTACCGGTGGTTGCCAAACCATACTGTCCGCTGGTAGTGGTAACAGTGCCGGTTTTCTTAAACTCGTCGCTCCACTTGGTGCTGGCGGTAACTTCGTCGGTATGGGTATTTTCCGTTTGCGAAATCACAAATTTTTCCTTCAAATCGTCGGAAAGCGCCAGTTGCAAATCAGCGGCGGTTGTATCGCCCTGCGTTTCTAAGATTTGTACTTTGAAACCATCGACGATATCGGCCGTTGAACTGTCAACATAGTTGAGTTCGTTCAGCGTTATGGTGCCGGTAGAAGCCGCGGTAGTTTCGATAGTATCTGCCGCTTGATTTTTGGTATCAATATCGATTTTCCACTTGACCGCGGCATCGGAGGTCAGCGATCTGAACGGATAATCATGCAAAGTGCCGTCGGCGGTGCTGACATCTACTTTTTCAATCGAAACATCGGACCTCTTTATGTCGTTATACAGATTGACGGTACCGGTAGAATCGCCGGTGATTACCGTATCAAAGCCGACAGAACCGCTGATATAGTCATATAAATTAATCGTACCGCCGTTTTTGGCCTCTAAGGTCAGAACTCTGGAAGCACCGCTCATCCAGACGGCTTCATAAATTTTATCTCCACCCGTAACTTGGTAATAATTGCCTTTGAAGGTAGAAACACCGTCACCGACGGAGCCGTCGGCAATAACGGCTAAATTTGTCGCGGAATAAATTGCACCGCCGCTGGCACCACTACCGGATATAACCGCGTTATCCAAAAACTTAACATTAACTAAGCCGTTGGTAATAGCACTTCCGCTATAATTCATGAGGGCACCGCCCACGGCATTACCCGTGGTGGCCTGAGAGATATTGCCTTCAAAAGTAGAACCGACAATCTGATTTATGGTTCCTTGATTCATAACTCCGCCGTATACCGTATTTCCGGTCAAAGTATTACCCTTGAAATCAGCGGATATGGTTCCCATTTGTTTACCTTCATCGTTATAAAGAAAGCCCAAAGCCATCGAACCGGCGGTTATCCGGTTACCTTCAAAATTACCGCTGATATTACCGATTGTCCCTTGGTTGGATAAAATTCCCGCCACGATTCCGTTTTCCGCGGTTGCCGTGTTGTTTTTGAAATCAGCGGATACATTCCCCATTTGTCCGGTGGCATTTGAAATTACACTACCGATAATAGCATAATATGTTGAGTCGGATACCGCCGAGTTATTCTCAAATCTGCCGGAAATATCGCCCATTATCGCCGGAGTGGCAGAAGAATATACACCGTTATAAATCACACCGCCGTAAAGATAGCTGGCAGCCGCACTGTTGCCGATAAAATCACCGTTTATGTTTCCGATTTGACCGTCGAGGTTCTGGATTACTCCTCCCAAGCTATATACCCCAATGGCGCCGCCGTAACTTGCTTCGTTACCGATAAATTTACTGCTGATATTACCGATAGTTCCGCCGTCATTGTTTATGGCTGCGCCATATGCCCACGAAGTATTTGCCTTATTTTGAATAAATGCGGCATTGGAAACTTCGGTAATTGCTCCGCTGTTAAAAATTGCACCGCCGCCTGTATCGGTATTGGCGATATTGTTATAGAACACCACATCGGAAATCGTTGCGGTACCGCTATTTTTCACAAAACCGCCGGCAGCGCTAACAAACCCGTTAACCGAGGAGTTGACGGTATAATCGGTAACTGCGGTTCCCTCACCGCTGACCGTATACGAACCGAGGTTTTTCAATATAAGCGTATTGCCGGCGCCGACCGTAATGCCGCCGACTGCCGCCGGAGCTGCCGGGTCTGCGTTAATGCCGTATTTGCTTGCACTGCCGTCAATCGTCAACGTAGCTGAGGTACCGCCCATAGTGCCGAGCGTTGCCGCAACATTTTCATCTTCCTGCAAAACGTATTCTCTTTCCGCGGCCGTATCTGCCACCGCGTCGTTCAGATTATAGGTAGCATTCGCCGTTCCCATATATGCAAAAATACCCAAGTTAATCATCAGGCATTTTTTCAACACGCTTTTATATTGGTTGGATAAAAGTCCGATTGCGGTCCGTGTATATTTCATAGTTCCACTCCTTATTTTTTTTATAAAATTCTGCGTAAATTTTATTATTGCATCGGCACAACGTCAATACATTTGTTAGTTTATACAGTATTTTTTATGAAGTGTCGTTCTTAACACACGGCGGCGCGTGAGATCACCACGTCACGGCATGGCCACTCCTCGTAATGACTAGTCTTGTTTTTGCTATTTAGGGCAGGCTACTTCTTTATGCTCTCGGAAACAATATCAATAACCGAAAAAATCCCGTGAAGCTGGCTTACCACTTCTCGTACTTTATGATAACTGAGCGCCGAAACAAATAAAGAGGTTGTTTCAAACATATTTTTGCGGGTATGTACCGCTATCAAAAGTTTGTTGCCGAAAAAGCTGAAGTCGATATGCCGGCCGTGAAACAATCGCTTGATTTCCATCATTTTTTCCATAAGCGGCGGCGTTAAAATATAGCGCGCTTCCACCTGATTATCGGTCAGCACTTGCCAGCGCCGCAAAAACGGTATTCCCTCAAGCGCAACTTTTTGCGTTGCTTTTTTGGGATGATAGTGGCGATAAACCTTATAGACTATCCAAAAGATTATCAGCGGCAATAACAACGGCAACATCGTAAACAGCAGATGTACCGGCACTCCCGGTTCGGTAAAATAATAATATATGGTCATCAGCGGTGCAATCATAAATATTCCGAACACCAGCAAAAGCAGCGGATTATTCCATAGAAAATTGATGTTTCGGCCTTTGTTTAATACCACGGTTTTGCCTTTGAACTTTTTGGGAAATTCAAACATCAGCATAACACCTTTGAAAATCACCGTATCGCCCCGGTTACCCTTAATCCGCAAATCGTGCTCCGATACGTTTATAGCAACGTCTTTATGATTGCCCCAAAAAGCATCGTCCGATTCCGATTTGTTGAAATAACTGAAAAGCTCGGCTCTTTTAATGACATCTTCGCCGATAATATCGCGGCCGTTATAATACTTAAACTTACCCCAAAACGATAAAACTTTATTCATGGTACGCGATTTGGTTTGACCGTTATAGACCATAAACGGCTTATAAATCAGCCATGCCGCCACCAAAAAAAACACGGAGCTGACAATGCCGAACCATTGTTGGTCCATAACGCTTATCGGAAGTATGTCATAATAAAACAAAGCAACCGTGATTGAGATAATAATGCCGATAATCGCCGTATTGCGTGCTAAATCATATAAATTTTTGCGCCGATCATTTTCCAAACTTGCATAAATATTTTGCAAATTCTTCTGATAGAATGCCATAAATTTTTGTTGGGTTTCGGCCAACGGCAAATCAACCGATTTCATTTGTTTGACCTTTTCATCAGGTTACTTCGGTAATGGCGCGTTGGTTGCCCATACGTTGAATTTGTACCACATGGAGTTTGCGTCGCATTTCATCGAGTGTTTGCTCCACGTTGACGGCGCCGTTGGTCGAGGCCATAATACGCTTAATAAATTGCAAATACGCTTCTTGTGAACTTTCCGCGTGGATGGTGGCAAAGCAATTATCGTGACCGGAACCCATCAGTTGCCAAATACCGCTGGCATTTTGGGTGGAAATCTCGCCGCCGATAATCGCATCAGGAGTAAAACGCACCACCAAGTCGATAATACCGGAATAGTCAATATCGTTGGTTTGATTGGTACGAGACATCACGAGGTGAACACGATTCGGGTGAGGCACAATCAACTCACGAGTATCTTCAACCGTAATAATTCGTTTGTGAATATCCAAAATTTTCAGCAAATTATTTAAAAAAGTAGTTTTACCGGTTGATGTTGCGCCGGACACCAAAATGTGTTCACCTCGCTTTATATACAGGAGAAGCCGTTCATAAGCATCGTCCGGAACCTTAATATCTTTAAGCGGATTGAGCTTCATGAGGGATTGCCCCTGTTTCATTCCGTAATCTTCGAGACCGAAAGCGACGTCATCAGCGTGAAGACGAATAGCCAAGGCAATACCGCCGGTTAAATCTTCTTCATCGTACATGACATTTCTCCCGCAGATTGCGGAAAAACGGTGGTCCCCCGGAATTGTTGCATAAACAAATGGGGAACCTTGTAACGGATCAAACTCCAATTCATAAGTATTGGCTATGATGTAGAGCAAATCCGTCAAATATTCTTTTGAGAGCTTTTCATCTTTATACATAACCCACGGATAGGCGCGCTTGCCGCGCATACGGAGCCAAATCTGGCCGGCGCGGTTGATGGCAACCTCCTCCAGGTTATCCTGATTATACCAATAGGATAAAGGTCTTAAAACTGATTCCAATACCGAAAAGTCACTCATCGTCCTTTCTCCTAAAACATATTCTCATCGCCCGGAAGCAACTCCGGCACATCGCTACTGCTGTCTATGGCAGGCGGAGGTTGTGTCGGGTAACTGCCCGGATTATACGCCGGTGTAGGCTGCGAAGTCAAGCCCCCGCCCGAAGGTTGAGGTGCCGACACCGGTTGATAATTTCCTTGGTTACCGCCGTCGTACGTAACTTCAACATTACCGTCTTCGCCGGCGTGGCCATTTGCAAGTACTTCGGCTTTCTCGTGATTTTCACCGCCGCCGCTGCCGCCGTTGCGCCGCGAACGCTCTACGCTGTTGAGCCACAGATCCTGGTTCGGATAAATGATGATACGCGTACCGGCCGGAACATAGGCCACGGATTTAATGGCAGATTTTCTCTTCATAATATCTTTTATGATTTCGCTGATTTTATCATTAACCTGTCTTCTGGCATCCGACATCGCCTCACTGCGCGCATCTTGCGTGGAGGTTGTTCCGTTGCTGTTGGTGGTAGAAGTCGAACCGTCGCCGGCCGCCATCAACACGTTAACCATACCTTGCAAAGCCGTTGAAACTATCGGGAAAGTATAACGCTTCAGCAGTTGCTCA
Organism: Alphaproteobacteria bacterium; assembly: GCA_016283295.1. Lineage (GTDB taxonomy): Bacteria > Pseudomonadota > Alphaproteobacteria > RF32 > CAG-239 > RUG410. Next base: position 20,367 of record JAEEMQ010000029.1, on the reverse strand, counting down.
TCCAAATAACCGATGGCACCGGCGCGTCCCTGCGCATCGGCCGTTTGGGCACTGCTGAATACCCATTGCGAACCATCAGGACGAATAAGTCTTTTCCAGGTAATATTGATTTTAATCGCACCGCCGCTGTCGCCGGCAAGGTCATCGGTTTTATCATCCAAACTGCCGATAACACGTGAGCCGGCCGGAATAATGATGTTGCGGCCTTCTTCGGCAAACACGTTACGTTCAACAATCGCCGTTACCGGAATCTTTTCGCCCAAACCGTCGGAAGCATAAACCGAACGAGCCAAAACCGCCGGAATACCCTTATCCTCCAATATCATTTCGCTCATATCGACACGCCACGAAGATATCTGGTTGCCGCTCGGTCCGCCGCCCCAACCGTCTTCTTCATATCCGGTAAAGGCGGACTCGCTGTATTCTTTTTTCTTCGTTGGCAAATTGCTCAAGCCTAAATACATCAATTCACGCCGCTTATTCTGATAAACTTGCAACATAGCCGCACGCTCCGGACTTAATCTTCCGCCCGGTTTGCGGTCATCCGGACCGATATCAGGCTCATCCTGATTATCATAAGCACCCGGCGTCGTTCGCGGAATAAATACTTGCGGAATATTAACCTCAAACGTACCCATAATATTGTGATTTGTATCGGTAACCAGGTCACCCTGTCTGTAACCGATCAGCTGGCCGCTGCTGTCGATAACTTCGCCGTTATCATAAACATCGCCGCCGTATTTACCGTCCGGGTCAATATAAAAGCCCACGATTTTATTTCGGTTGCTGCCGCCCGGACGCTGAATCGTTATTCCCGGTTCCGGCTCAGGCTCAGTTTCCGGCTCAGGTTCCGGCTGTCCGGCTTCGCCCGGTTTAACCTTATAATGCGGACGATGCGGCTTTGTGTCCGTCGGTTCCGGTTTATTGGTGGCAATATAATATTGATACGATGTTGCCTGGGCAATCTCGTTGCCGTCGGAATCATGAATGGCACCGTTTTCTTTTAAGTAGCCGATATTGGCACCCTCGGCATTAACCACCGTGTCGTTGAGCAACAGTTCGCCGACAACGTTGTTGCTGCTGTCTCTGACGATATAATCACGGTTACCTCTGGCCACCACTTCGCCGCGACGAATCACAAAACCGCGATCCAATTTACCCAGCTGACTGCCGACCATACTCAATACCGTGCCGTCCTTGGTTAAATAGCCGTAAACCACGAAGTTATCGTCATAAACATAGAAATCGTATAACGCGTAGCCGACGTTTGCCCCTTCGTGCTCGACACTGCCGTCAAAGTTAACCTGACCGACGACTTTGCCCTTGCTGTTTCTGACCTGTCCGGCGCCGTCAATCATTCCCAAAAACGTGTTATCGTTTTTATAAGCAACCTTATAGCGCATCACATTTCCCAAATTCTTTTTGGAAGCGGATACAACGTTGCCGTTAGGCTGCATATAGCCCACTGTTGCGTCATCGCTGTTGATGACCTTACCGGTTGCCAACACGTGGCCGAAAATCTTATTTTCAAAATCAATTACCGGCTCCGGCAAAATCACACCGTAGCGCTGATGATGTTCTTCATCCGTAATTATACCCCGACGGTCGACACAACCGATGTTCTTTCCGTTGGCATCGCGACCGGTTGCACCGCTGACCGTGCCGCTGAAATTGCCGTCAAAGTCAATCAAACCGCGGTTTTGCACCGTATAACCTATATAATTTCCGACATCGGAAATCGCTTGTCCGTTAGGCAAAATATGGCCGCTGATAACATCGTGATGGTCTATAACATCGCCTTTGCCGTCAACCACGCCGATAATACTGCATTTATCATTAACCACCGTGGCAAACGGCACTAATTTACCGTTGACGATACCGTTGTTGTCGGCAACATATTCGTTATATACGACATGACCGGATATATCGCCGTTGGTACCGATAACATTACCTTCGCTATCGGCATAACCGATTAAATCGCCGCCGGTGTTCAAAGCAATCAGCTTGTTGCCGCTGAAGCCCTTAATCGGCGAAGTCAGCGGAGAAAGCTTATCTTTGGTTTCCACCACATACCCGCCCGGAATAACTTTATAAGTAATGTTGCCGGATTGATCCAAAAGCAAGTTGCTGTCGGCAAACGTGCCGAGCGGTTTACCTTCATAATCCAAAGCATAACGCGGGTTCAAAATTTCGCCGACAAAGTTTTTGCCTTCCTGAACAATTCCGGCGCCGCTCAGATGAGTTCCGCCGGCCGCGCGATATAACATTCCGTTAGGGTCAACGTATGAATATAACACACCCTCAGGGCCATATACCGCCGAAAGCGAATATCCGGTACCCACCGGCTTACCGTCGGCATTAATCACATAACCGAAAGGCGAAATATGCACGCTGGAGCCGCCGACTGCCACACCGGCATCAATATTGGAAATGCCTACCGGACCGTTGTTTTCTACGGCAATCATACTGTCAACCGTGCCACCGAGCAGAGTGCCGTTGGCGCTGTATGCCCAGTTGCCCGACATTTGTCCGATGTTGCCGCCGCCGAGTGAAATCACGCGGCCGTTCTTCATACTCTGGCCCTTCAAACGCGCCATACTGTCATAAATCGGTCCGGTTTTTACCAAATCGCCGATTTTCTTGCCGTCTTTATCATAAACATAACCTTTGGCGCCGATGTGGCCGACCACTTTGCCGCCGTGCAAAATGTTGCCGTTAGGTGCCAAATAGCCCAAATACTTGCCGACATTGTCGTTGGCGGTTGCGGCAATATCTACCGCAAATCCGATAACATCGCCGGAATCTTTTACCAATTTGCCATCGGCGCGATATCTGGCAATCACTTTGTCGCCGTCTTTAACTTCGCCGTTATAACCGACAATGCCCAAATATTTTCCGGCCTGCGTAAAGGCGTAGCTAGTGGAAATAACGCTGCCGATAACCTTGCCCTGCGCGTCATAGGCATAACCGTTGGCGTGAATTTTGCCGACCGATTTACCCTCAAAATCGATAATTTGCCCGGTCGGGGAAACGCTGCCGATAAATTTACCGTCAACCGATACCACCATTTTAGAAGACATCAGTTTACCATCGAGAATATAATCTTCGCCCGATTTGCGATAGGCATAACCGTTGGCCGAAACAAAACCGATATGTTGTCCTTCGAGTTTGGTATATTCGCCGCCGCCGGTCAAACGTCCGATGGCTTCTCCGTTCGGCGAATAAATGATGCCCGGATATAATACCGCACCGATAACATTTGAAGTATCGTTGATAACCAAACCGTTAGGCAAAGATTTACCCAGCGTTTTGCCGCTTAAACTGCGCACAACGCCGTCGCTGTGAATTTTTCCGAGCAAATGGTTATCCATACCGATGGCAATGCCTTGCGGCACAACACCGCCTATAACCGCCCCGTGTTCGCTCATTATCAAGCTGTCGGCCGTAATATAGCCGATATTGTCGCCGTCCGGATTAATAACCGTACCGGTGGAAATTACCTGCCCGATAATATCGCCGTTGAAGTCGATAGCCGTGATTTCAGCGGCATAACCGCTGACCGGCAGGAACATTCCCGCTAAGAATAATATATTTTTGGCTCTTTTTATTATTCTCAACATTATTAATTCCTCCTGTTGCGCGCCACTTCAGGCAAGCTGTATCCGGAAACGTTTTTATCGATATCAACGAAGGAACCGTTGCTCTTTAAGTATCCGACTTCGCTGTTTTGGTCGGAGATAACCCGGCCCGTAGCCGATAATCTGCCGACATATTCGCCTTTATCCGACAATACGGTGTTGCCGATGGTATAAACATGGCCTATCAGGTTGTTTTGATTATCAACCGCCAACCCGTCCGTCAAAATCTTGCCGACAACCGAGCCGCCGGAGAATACCTTGCCGTCAAAGCCGACAACGCCTTTGATAATGTCATCGCTGCCGATGATGATGTCGCCGCCGATAATTTCGCCCAAGAACTTACCTGTGCTGCTGATAACTTTGCCGTCCGGCATAGATTTGCCCGCGACGATATGCTTTGTATCGAGATATTCGCCGCTCGGAGTGGCCGTGCCGACAACCTCGCCGGCAGAGTTGATTACCGCACCCGACGATATTGCCACCAAATTGCTGTTATTGCCGCCGCCCGGAAGCAACGCGGTAATCTCCTTGCGGTTATTACCCACAATTACACCGGCACTGGTAGTCAGGCCGACCGGGTTACCGTATACATCAACCATTACGCTCTCCGGCAACACTTCGCCGATAACTTTTCCGTCTCTGATGACAAATCCGTCCGGGGTAACATGGCCGGTGATTTCTCCGCGGCGATACTTGCGGTCCGAGCCGTCTTTGATGTTTTCCAGCTCAATCACTTTACCGGTAGAAACGGCATATCCCAAATAAGAGCCGTCATAACCGCGGACGCTGCCCTGTTTTACCGCACCGCCGACTAATCTGCCGCCCTCGTCAAACATTTGTCCTTTGGCATTGACTTTACCGATTCTGGTTCCCTTATAGTCCACAACCGACAAGTCGTAATTAATTTTGCCGATATCGGCGCCCGCAACGTCTACAACGTGGGACGGACGAATAATCTTCGCCACCGAACCGTTATAAAATCCGATATCGCCGCTGTTGATGTTGTCTACCACCACTCCGGATGCGTCGTATACCAAGCCGTCCGCAAACAGGTGGCCGATTATGTGTCCGGTAGAGTCCGTCAATATATTGATTTCCGGCACGGCATAACCGTATATTTTGTTGTTGCGGTCCATAATCAAATTATTGATACCGATGTAGGCCGCTCTGCCGTCCACCAAATCCAGGCGTCCGGTTTGGTCCAGCGTGCCGAGCGGTTTGCCGTCAAAGCCGTAAACATTTTTAACATCAGACACTCTGCCGATATAGGCGGCATCGGCATCATATACATCGCCGAAGGAATCGGCACAACCGATTGCTTCGCCCTGTTCGTTGCGCAACAGGCCGCTGGCATCCAACATACCGACAGGTTTCCAGGTTTTTGCCGATATTACAAAACTCTTGCTGACCAGGTGGCCCTTAATCCGTGGCTCGTTCAAATCCAAAACCGTACCGTCCGGATTAATACAACCCACTTCCTGATTATTGTTGTCGCGAACATAACCGTCGGCCATGGCTTCGCCGATATAAGCGCAGTCGTCGTCATAAACGCTGCCGGTCATCATGGCACGTCCGGCAAAGGCTCCTTCCGGTGTCCAAACGGTTCCGTCAGGATATACTTTATATCCGGTTTCTTTGCCGTCGCGGCGAATCACGCCGTCTTTATCCAATTTTAAGCTGTAATCGCAACCCCAGTTAACGATAAATCCCTGCTTTACGCCTTTAGCCAGAATCTTAGCGCCGGATACATCGGTAGCCAATCCGTTCGGACGCATTTTGCCGACCACTTTTTGCTGATTAACCACTTCGCCGCGGTTATTGATGGTACCGAGCAGTTCTCCCGCCGGCGTAATCGGCAACAGCTGCTTATCGATAATTCCGCCGATAACCCGCTGTCCGAGGGTGTGTGCATTACCGTTATCGTCAACAATACCGACGATTTCATTACCTTTATGAATTAAACCGTCTTCGCCGACATAACCGATGACTTTACCTTTATCGTCTACCGCCAACTTGGCCTTGCCGCCTTTACGACCGATTACCTCACCCTTGTCGTTGACGATATTGCCATTGGCATCAACATGGCCTATCAACTCTCCGTCAAAATTGAAAACATTGCCGTCGTCGTCGATATAGCCGAAAGGATCGCCGTTTTCATCAAGCACCAAATCCTTAGCATCGCTGAGGTGACCGATAATATCTCCGGAATAATCTTTGCGGACAATCTGACCGTTTTCATCCAAAGTTCCGATAACAGAGCCGTCAAAGCTGTGGGCAACACCTTTTTCATCAACAAAGCCCATAAAGTTACCATCTTTATCCAAGGCAATGCGCATCTCGCCCTTGCGGCCGATAAGATTGCCCTCGTCGTCAAAAATATTGCCTTCTTCGTCCATGTGGCCGATGAGATTACCCTCAAAGTCAAAAACATTACCGTCGTTGTCAATATAGCCGATGGCATTACCCTGGTCATCCACCGCCAAATCGCGCTGATAACCGATAATATTGCCGTTTTCATCAACGATATTGCCGTTTTCATCGGCCTTACCGATAATCGAACCGTTCATATCATGAGCCACGCCGTATTCGTCGACATAACCGATAACATTACCGTTTTCATCGACAATCAGCTTAATTTTCTGGCCGACCGTACCGACTACGGAAATTTTCGGTTTATTACCGATAATATTGCCGTCTTTATCAACATAGCCTATGATGTTGCCGTCGTTGTCGTGGACCCGATTGTTCTCGTCGATATAGCCGATAACGTTACCTTCGTTATCCAAGGCCAGATCGCGCCACTCGTCGCTGACATGGCCGATAATCTTACCGGTTTTATCAATTACGTTGCCGTCTTTATCAACCTTACCGATAAGATTGCCGTTGAAATCGCGAACATTGCCGTTTTCATCAACATAACCGATAATATTACCGGCATCGTCATATACCATTTGCGCCTGACCGCCGCGTTTACCGATTTTTTCATAGGTTGTAACCGTTCCGTCGGCGTTCATGTGTCCGACAACATTACCGTCGGCATCAACCACATCTCCGTTAGGCATAACCACGCCCAAAATATTACCGTCGGCATCCGTAACAACTTCGCCTGCTCGGGCTACGCGGCCGATGATATTGCCGTTGACGTCAATCACGTTGCCGTTGGCATCCAAACGTCCGATAACGTTACCGTCGGCATCAACCACCGTGCCGTCCGGCAGAACCTTACCCAAAATATTGCCGTTGGCATCCACCGCAATACCGAAATCAACACCGCGGCCGATAATCTTGCCGTTGGCATCGACAATCGTGCCGTCCGGCAACATGGTACCGATAACATTGCCTTCCATATCGTGCGCAACCCCGTTGGCATCAACATAGCCGATAACGTTGCCGTTTTCATCCAAAATCAGCTTACCGTTTGAAGCCACACCGATAATGTTGCCGTCTTTATCCACAATCATTCCGTCAGCATTAAGACGACCGATTTCATTACCGTTGGCATCGCGAACTATACCGTCTTCGCCGATGGTGCCGATAATCTTACCGTCAGGCCCCACGGCATAACGCATACTGCCGTCAATGGAGGCTTCTTCCGCACTGCTCGGACCGGTATCGCAATAATTACAATTTTCTTTGGTAACCGCACTACCGCGTACCGTTACCTCGTCGTGCTTGGCGCTTTGTGCCGAAACGTTGGTTTCGTGCCAAATAACCTTAAAGTTGTTTTGAACGTTGGCAGCCATTGTCGGTACCCATTTGGTTGTTACCATACAGGTTGCCTTGCCGCGCAGTTCTTTGTTTTGACAATTTGATGAATCGTAGCTGAAGCCGTCAAAAGGTGCCTCCTCAAGCTCAACCGACAGAATTCTGATTTCGCGTTTGCCGTTGGTACCGATGGTCAGAACGTTGGTGGCCTCGTTACCCAAAACGATTTGTCCCATGTTCAGCTCAAGCGGCGACAAGGTTATCGGACGTTCTTCTTCATCCGGATTATCCCATGCCACATCTTCCGGAATTTCCGTATTTTTGATGTTAACATCGGTTTCGGCCGAAATTCCGTTTTGTTCGATGGTTGCCACCTGCTCTTCTTCCTCGGTGCCGGATGTTATCAACATCAGAGCAAACAGGAAAAACAAAAGGGCTATTATACCGATTATCAAAAAGATTTTATCGGTTTTCTTTACATATCTGTCTGATCTTGTTAAAGGACCCTTACTCATTTGCTATTGCACCCTGACTACACTACAAAACACTCCGTTGCGTCCTAATTGACTGCATACGGCATCACCGCTGTCCAAACTCTTGACCGGGCCTATCCGCAGGTGGAATAATTCTTTCCCCTGGCCGTCTGCCGGAGCATCAACGGAATAGAAAGGCTCGTAACCGCTCAACAACGAAGAATAGCGACCGGATAAATCATGCCACAATCCTTCCAAATTGTTGACATTGGAGTCTGTTCCCAATTCTATCGACAAGGTATCCGAAGTTTGTCCTTCAAAACCGCTGCCGTAGCGATATTGCGATTGCATATTTTTGAATCTCGGGTCGTCGCCGATACTCGTTGCCGCACCGTTGCAATCGGCATTGGCCGCACCCGGACCGAAAATGCCGGCAGCACCGTTGGGCATATATACACCACCGTCTTTATCAACTCTCACACCGCCGTTGGCCGCAACTCCGCCGGCCGCAGCCCCACCGGCCGCAGCTCCGCCGTTTCCGGCACCGCCAGCACCACCGACCGCACCGCTACCGCCATTAACGCCGCCCGGAATTGCCGGTGCGACATCCCACTCGTTGCTGGTATCGGCATAAGTAACATATTGTGTTCCCTCATCATCGGAACGACGCATCTTGAGACATACCATACGTTTGCCGCTGCGCATAACCATATCGCCGACACCCTCAACAATAATCAAACGGTTGTTCGGCCCTTTGGTACGAAAACCGACCGGAGTTTCCGAACGTTCGATAATCATCGTCACAATCGGGCGTTGTACCATATTTATGGCCTTTTCACCCAAATCTATATAAGTAAAGATATCGTCGTGCCATACCCGCTCCGGCGCAATAATAACGTCATCCGGATTCGGGACATAGATTTCAATATCAAACCGGAACTTTTCCGGGTCCATCGGAATACTTCTGAGCCAATCTTCCTTCAAAAAGCGTCTGGTATAGGTGGCATCAACTCTTTTACTGTTATTGTCAAACCCCATACTGCCCGGACGGCTGCCGGCTATCTGCCCGCTACCCCTGGGACCACCTCCCGATGCGCCGACATTGTCGACAACATCAATATCTATGATGGAGTTGGTAATTCTCTCGGTATTAACTCCTTCGCCGCGAACATAAAACACATATTTGTTGCCGGAACGACCGAAAACAATCAGGTTGGTATCGCTGCCGACGGCATACGGTGTCAGCGGATACAGCATCAGCGAGCTCGGCTTGCTGATTTGTGCACCGAAGTTGTTCGGGTCGCCCATCTGTACATCTTCAACCAATTCCCATTCCGGAAAATTAATCAGAGTCATCATACCTTCGCGCAAACGAACCGGCAGCACCAAATCCGGCGACCAATAATATCTGGAATAAGCCGGTTTACTTTGTCCTTCACCCAAATTCTGCAAAGGATCTTGCCAGGCTTCCTGAAACATACCGGTTCCGAAACCGGCATATCCCATATCCAGAGCAGGATTATTGCCCTGCGACTGGTTAGATGATTGGTTCAAACTTTCATCACTGACCAAACCGTCGGCATACAGGTTATGCGTAAACAACATTCCCGTAATTATCAATATCAGTGTTTTAATGCTCTTTCTCATTGTTTTATCCTAACCTTAATCTTTGATTTGTTTGACCGTATAAGACAGGACGGTAAATCCCACAGGATTCTTCAGTCTTTCTTTGTATGAAACGCGTTGCGGAACATACTGTATGCGCATGCTGGCGCGATATCTCAGCTTTTTAGGCGTATATGAAGACGGTAAATAGTAGTCGACGCTGTATTCAACCTGCCACACCGCCTCGGAAATTTCGTTGACCGTAATAATCGTAACATTACTGGTCAGACCGTCTTCCTTCATTCGCTTCATCAGTTTCGGGCCGGTTTCGCTCATAAATTCCTGATACACCATCGGAGACGACATTTTCTGCAAATCGCCGCCGTTTTGCCACCGCGCTTCCATTTCTTCAACATCCGAAAGCAGGGTCGTACGCAGCAAAACATATTGGCGAATAAATGTTTCCGTAATGGACTTTTTGGCCTCCATATCACGGCTGTACGGAACAATGTTATATACCTGTTCGGCCTTGTTGGATAAGGTCAGCAGATACGGTTCAACACGATACAGCGGCAAAATTGCGGTAATCGTCAGCAACAAAACCAGATTGCAACACAAACTGATGGCCGTAACAACCGCAAAAGCGCGGGCTGTCCACAAATATCTTCTTTCACTGGCATTAACCACCAAGCTGTCTTCATCGCGTGCGATTTCCCGCTGAATTGCGGTACGAGCGTTCTGTACCGGACGCTTTTGCCCGGAAGCGATAAGCTTTTGCTGCGTGTTATTTACCCCTAACTGATCCGCCATTTATTCAAATCCCGTCTAAATTGTTTCCCAAAACCAATCCGGTACGTTTTTGATGACATCAATTTGCATGCAGGCACAAGGCGACAACTTCAGCTCATTGATATCTTTACCGATTCCCACGGCTTCCGGTTCATAATACGAACCGAACAAACTGCAAGCCGACAGAATTAAAAGTATAGCAAAAATCAAAAATTTTTTATACATTTCATATCTCTCTTTTTATTTTTTAACAGTTGTTGAGAATCCTCCCAACACCCAGTAAATATCGGCACTCTACGGCAATAACCGATAAATGCGGATACTCCTCTGGCTATTATAATAAAATAAAAAGATTAAAATAACTTAAACAAATTATTCTCTTATTTCACTTTGGTTATATTTGATAACCGTAAACCCTATCGGATTTAACAATCTGGCCTTCAACAGGCGACGCTCCGGAATATATGCCGGGGTTATCGAGGCCTTATAACGCATGGTCTTCAAGGTAAGCGAGCCGGAGGAGTTGCGCGCTTTAGACAGGTTGAAAAGGGTAAACGTCACCAACCATGCCGGAGAATCCTCGCTTTCTTTACCGATTTTATCGATATGAACTTCGCTGGAATAACCGTTATCAAACATTTTATCGATTTCTTTTACGTTTTTACCGACAAAATCCAAATAAACCTCAGGTGACGACATATATTGCACAATACCGCCCGGCCCCCAACGCGTCCGCATTTCCTGTTCGTCGTTGATAACCGTGTTACGTACGATAATATATTGCCTTATAAACATTTCCGTAAGCTGTTTTTCCGAAGGCATTTTTTTATCAATCGGCTCATAGCGGACAACGTTTTCCGAATCTTTTTGATTGATTATCAAAAGCGGCTCCACCACAATTTCACGCGACAGTCTGAAAATAACCAGCGTCGAACACAAAAAGAAACTGAGTGAAATGATGGCACACAAAATAACCAAACGCGACAGCCATCTGAAGTAAACCTCTTTACTCGATGTTGTTTCCTGTCTGACATCGTTGATAAAATGCGGTTGGTAACCGGTGTTTGGTTTCCGGTTACCGTCCGTTATTAAGATTCGCTTAGCGCCGTCTCCGAGTTGAGCCACTTTCTATCCCCTTCTCAGTTTATTAATATCTAGGATATACAGCGCAATACGGGCGCAAATGCTTCTTCAAGCGGCTGACACGCTCCGCATCCTGTTCTTTGGCCGATTTGGTAACGGTCACCCATTCGGCATAAGCCTTCTTTATTTTCTCGTCCATTTCCGAACAATCGAGCTTATCGCCGTCAACCGAGCATTCATCGCCGGTAATTACGACCAAATCACCCGGATAATCTTCAATACCCAATTTCTCTTTGGCATATTCCGGAGTATCCAGTTGGTACAGCATAGCCTTGCGCATAACTTCGCTACGACGGCGGTTGATGCTTTCAATCGTATTTTCATCGCCGTCTTCGTTGACGGTTACGGCTTTAACCTCAGCCAGCTTGTTCATGGCACCGGCGATTGCCGCATCTCTTTCATCATGCAGTTGTTTAAGCAGGCGCTTGTAGTCGTCCGATTGGCACTCAACAAATTCCTCTATTTCTTTTGAGTTATCTTCCTTATCGAATTTATCCATGTCAATCTCGCAGGCTATATTGAAATCTTCGCCGAATACAAAATCCGTATCTTTGAGAATATCGGCCAATTCAAGCTCCGTGGTCTTAGCCTTTTTCTCGGCGTTGAGGAGATTGGTTTGCGTAATCCGCATGGTTTCAATCTGCTCCAGATAGTCGCCCAGTTGGTTTTTCTCTAAGAACATGCGATTGGTCGCGTCTTTGAGCGAAGTTTCTTCCTCGTGTCCTTCCTGACCGTAGTCCTCTACCTGCATATACAGGGAGCGAACCAACATGTCGTTGAAGGTCAAACGCAATACACCGCTGGCCACTTGATCTTGGCACTCCGGCGTATCGGCTATACACATAGGGTTGCCTCCGCATTTTGCAATACAAGCCTCATCGTCGACATGGCTTACGCGAGCTTCATCGTAAGGATTACCGAACAACGCCGGCAACCCCGATGACGAGTTATCTTCACGATAATACGTAATGATATTGCTGAGTTCGCTCACTTCCTCATAATCGGCGCCGCTATAAGGATATACGAAATCATAAGTATGATTATCCATCAAGGCGCTGGCCTCTTTATCATAAATCCTTAAACCCTCTCCGGTTTCCGGCTTCTTGACGCGAACCTGCAACGACAAGCATTCCGGCACACCGGTAATTTTATCGACGGCACTGGCATTTTCCGCAAACAACTTCGTAGAAAATCTCAGCCATTCCGGATGAGGCGTTACACGATCTTCTATCGGCACCGGATGTTCATCCGTTCCTCTGGTATCTCTTTCCAACGGAGTAATCGGAACGGCGTATTGGAAGTTGCTGTTAATATCAATAAAGTATTGAATAGGTACGCCGGTCGAAGCTTTATTTGCATACAAATAGGTTCTGCCGGTAGGTTTACCGTCCATATTGTATTCGTACGAACGGCACGGATACAAACCGGAACGGCGAACTTCCTGCTGAGCGCGCAGGGCGTTTACTCTTTGTTCCGGATCATCACCGTTTTCCACACCGATAAGTTTAGCCAAATCAAATTGCTTTTGAACATAGGTGCGCGGCAACAATATATATTTCCACCACCGCGGCAGAATGGCGTTTCTGGCAACATCCTCTCCCGCAATATAATTGTCGGTGGTGTTAATGTTGGTATTCGGCGCACCCAACAGTTCTTTCAAGAACAGGCGGCGGCTGAAGAACATCAACTTATTGATTCCGCGTTTCGACGGCATATCATCGTCCGAAATTTTGTGATATATCGAAATGGCATCAAAGTCATCGTTGGAGAAGTGGAAAGCTTCACGCAAAAAGACACCGTCATCACCACGTCCGCAACCGATAGGATACGGTGCCATAAAGTCGCGCGGCTGACCAATCAGGCCGACGAAATATCCGCCCGGCTCATTCTCATCATCACTCGGCTCTTGAATACTATCGCACGATTCCTGATCTCTGTCGTGGTCAAAGTCAAGTTCTACCGGCGGCTTTTTGCATATTTCACCGTCGTCACCGCAAATTGAAGCAAATACGTTTGAGTTCATCGCGGCAGGAAGCCCCGGAATTTCCGGTAAACCGCCGCATTCAGCCGGGTTAAACTCGCTTAATTCCTTAATGAGTTTTTGATGGATGGCCAAAATACTGTGTTTCAAATCGGTTTCATCCGGATAGTTTTTCGCGGAATAGATTGAGCCGCGAACCTGAATACGCGAAATCGTTCCCACTTTCTGTTCATCGGCCTCATCTTTTTGAGTATCTTTAACTATCTTCTCCAATTTATCGCGAACACAAGTCAGGAACTCACCTGATGCAGACAATACCTCCGAAAAATCAAGAGTCTGACCATCAACTTCTATGTTTGTAGGATTAAATGCCGCACGTGATTCTTTCAAGGCATCGCCGGTGCTTTTCATATTAAGCATTTCGATATACTCGGCGTCACTCATATCTTTGATAAATTGACGATGAGCTGCAGCCAGTTTTTCATCAAGCTTTTCAATTCTTTCCTTGCATTTCTCGATTTTTTCCTCATACCGCTTGGCTTCTTGTTCGGCCTTTTCTTTCTTGGTTCTGGCGACTTCCGCTATCTCTTGCGAATCTTCATCCAGTTTTTTAAACTTTTGGGCCTGCGGAGTTTTATCCGGATCAACATCTTTACGTCCGGCATCTTCATATAATTTACGGTTGGCATCGGCCGCGGTTTGCGAAACGTCCGCAACCAATTCGGCACTGCCTACTTCGCGAGTCATTTGGTTATATTCGCTGTTTTTCTTGCTCAATTCAGCCGCATAACCTTCTTTTTTGGCAACCCATATCTTACGCTCTTTTTCCCAAGGTTCTATCTTCTTTCTGTATTTCTTTTCAATTTGGGCAAACATAGCGTCTTGCGCGGCAATCACGCCCTCAATTTCCTCCTCTTCCTTTTGTTGATAGGCATCCAATGCTTCCTTAATTATCGGCATATTGCTCAAACCGGCAATATTCATCAGCAAAACAAAATCCGGAACAGTTCTGATGTATTCTCTTATGTTATCGTATTTTCCGTTGATGTATTGGTCATAAAATTCTTTCTGATCTTTCCATCCGCCGAATTTTGAATACGGCTCGGAAAAGTGAATCGGGTCAAAATAGCACTCGCCGCCGGCAACGTTCAGACCGCAGGCAAAGTCAACCGCCAAAACGCTCATAACTTCCTTACCGATGGTCCAGCGCAGGATGTCTTCTATCTGCGTATCCGACAACATACTGTCCTCGGAATTAGCGTCCTTAGTATCCGGCGCCTTGGCTTCCGCTTCATCATCTTCGTCAATATTGTTTTTCATTTCATCGATTTCATCCGGGTCATTCGATGCATCGCGCTGTGTTATGTAAATGCTGGAAGCGTCTTCTTCTTCCGTTTCGCCCTCAAGCTGCTCGAGTTTTGCCTCTTTTCTTTTATCAATGGCATCTTTATCCGGGTCTTCATTCTCGTTTTGCGCCTGTTCTTCCGGCTTATAGAATGTCATATATTTGGAAGCCCGGGTTTTTTCGCCGAATTCCATATCTTCCGAATCCGAACTGATTTCGACGTGCGCCGTATAGTTTGCACCTTCGGCATTGTTGGCCTCTACATTAAGCACGGTTTCCTCGTGGTCATATATGGCATTGCCGTCGATTGCGGCCCGGTACAGGTCAACCAGATATTGCAGAATTCCGCCGACTTTCGACGCATCTACCGGGTCGATTTTTTCCCGAATTTTCTCATCCTTATCGCTATTCTCTTCTTCGTCCAGATTTCCTTCGTCAAACGCATCAATATAATCGTCTATCCGAGCAACATAGCACTTATGTTGCGGGTCTTCCGGACAAGCAACATCCATCAACCCCTGAGATGCCGAAAGGTCGCTGAACGATTTTTCGTTGATGTAGTGACAAACCACTTTACCATCCAACGCTCCTTTTTCGTTATGGGACAACGAACAACCGTTCGGTCCGAACAGCGCTTCGGCCGGGTCTTCGTAGAACGCCGACAGCATCTGCATAACGCACTCACTCGATTGCGCTACCGTTTTGCGGCTGATGTTATGCACTTCTTTGACATAGTTGTAGTTCTTATAAATATCTTCATAGTTAGGCAGGCGCAACAACACGTTGTGAATGGTTTCCGCACGATCCAAATCTTCTTCGGCCGCGGCAATACTCGCCAAATCGGCAAAGCCCTCGGCACGGGTACCGATTACGCTGGAATAACCTTTGGCACCGTTGCTGAGCTCAAAATCGCCGCCCAAAAAGTTGGAAGGATCATCCTGAATATCCTGATATTTGCCCATTTCTTTTTCCAGCACACGTTGCGATACCGCTCTGTCGGCAAACATCGCATCCGCCGTTATTTTTTGCGAAACAACGGTATTGCCGGTGTTATAATAAGACGGCTCAAGTGCCGAAGTATTGTTCGCATCGCCTTCTTCTTCCGGAGCTTCGTTAATCTTGGCAACGGAAGAAATACCCATAACCGAACGATATTGTGCCAACATCGCTATAACATATTCGTTATAAATCATGATGGTATCATAAAGCTTTTCCGCTTTAATGGCGCTGTTCCAGAAGCATACCATATCTTCGTTATCACCGTCACCGGAACCCTCGTTATCTTCGCCTTCGTCACCGGAGCCGGCACACGAAGTTAATTTGACTATATCGCAATATTCGTTTGCCACCATACATCTTTCATACAGGCGCAACTGCGATATCATGCTTAAATCTTTCATTTGTACGGATTTAAGCTTGCTTTCGACATCACTGTCTTCAAAATTCAACGGCTTGCCCCAGAGTTCTATTTCTTTGCCGCGCAACTCTTTCTGCATCTCTTTGGCGGTAATAAACATCTCGATGGTCGTATCCATTTTCAGCTGTTCGCCTTTTTGAGCATAAGCGTATTTGGTTTGATTGTTTTTGGAAGGGTATTGGAAGAACAATCTCGTAAACGCTTTTCTCACCAGTTCAGGCTTGCCCGCCTCAACCTTGGTCGGAGTGCCGTTATCATCCGGAACCTTATATTTTTTACAGTTTTCGATGGTGCGCGAATAAGTAACAACCTTATTCTTTTTCTTTTCGTTTTGCTTAAACCCATTAAACAATCCCTCACCCAGGTTAGGAATATATTTTTTAGCCAACTGCTTGATTCTGGTAACGTCGGTAACCCCGGTTAACGTCTGCTTGTTTTCCATAACTTCTTTAATGGTAGACGTTAACAACGTTGCCTCGGACGGCGTACCGCTCAGGTTTGCTTCAAAACATTGTCCCGGATTCAGCGGGTCATAGTCAGGCGGAATAAAGGCCCACGCGCTGCCGCAAAACACCGCGCTTGTCAACAAAACCGCTATATATTTTCCCAAATTACGCATTGCACCCTCCCTTAATTAAAAGAACTCTTTTACTTTGCTTTTAACGGAATCTTTGGCCGATCTCTTCGATTTTGACAACCAATCTTCCTCTGTCATTACGTAGTCATCCAAATTAAACTTAGTTATATCTTTTTCGTAGTCACGCAACGCATACTTGTTGTCCCATTTCTGCATTTCGGCCGTTGTATCCAGCTGTATCATTGCCAACAAAACTTCCAAAAAGCCGACGGCAACTATGGAGTTCTGCATCTCGACACACTGGCGTAAACCCATGGCACCGAAATCGCCGTCCGCATTTTGTACCGATGCATCGGTACACGACTGGCTGCGCTCGTTGGTTTCCTTAATATTAACCTGCGTGCTGACCACCGTTTCCAACGCGTTTTTGACCGCGTCATAATATTCTCTTTGACGTTCCTTCACAACCCGACTGATGTTTTCCGGACTTGCCGGTTCGTCTTCTTCCAAAAACAGTTTGCTGATAACCGTCGAATACATTTCTTTTTCTTCTTCCTCCGGGTCGGTCTCAAACAACTTCATTAACTCGGTTTGCATTTTATCCGTCATATTTTGCTCAGAAAATTGGGCCTTTGCTTTTTCCATCTTTTTCTGCAGCTTAGCCAGTTTCTTTTTGGATTTCTTGACTTTAGGCGTATCCAGCACTTCCGTTTCGTCGTTTTGCTTCATTTGTTCGGCCAAATCGGCAATGGCTTTATCCAAAGCCTCCAACTGTGCCACTCTGGCCGGGGTGGATTCCTGAGCAATCAACGCATCAAGGGCATTACGTTGCGAAGTCAGAATACTCATCTGCTTTTGCATTTCCGTTTTTTTATCCAACTTAGCTTTTTCCGCCGCCTCAATTTCCGCTTCCAGCTGTTTTTTCTGATTGTCATAGTCTCTGCTCAGGTCCGCCAGCTGGTCGGCAAACGCCTGCAACATACCGTCAGCGGTGTAATCGCTGGCTTTATATTGTCCTTTGGCGGCGGCAAGGGCAACGTCGGCCGATTCTCCGATGATATCCTTAAACATCTTCATACTTTCGTCGTCACCGGCCTGCAGGGTTTTCATATTCAGCTTTTCCATGATATCGGTGGTAGAAGTTTCCTGATTGTCGCTGTCTTTAAAAATTTTCTTGGCCAAGTCTTCCAACAACGTCGTAATTTCCAAAAAGGCCAATGCACGCGCCGGCGGCGTGTACACACAGAATGAGCCCAACAGATATACAACGAGCAGTAAAGCTCCTTTTTTACTTATTTTCATTGCTACCTCCCGTTTCTCCGTTGTTGCCGCCTTCGGTTGTGCCGCCATCGCTTCCGCCGGCATTTTGTTTGGCTTTATAGTTGTCGTAGTATTCCTTGCCTTCGTCGTACAAAGTTGATGCCGCGCCTTCATAATTTTCGTTGGCGGCATTGTTATAAACGTTTTGGCCGGTTGAAACTTTGCCGGAAATCTTATTCAGCGTTTCCGCCACTTTCGGGTTGCTGTTTGAACCGCTGTATAACGACGACATCGAATCAAACGCCGTCGAAAAATTCTTGTTTTTGATGGCATCGATACCCTGTTGTGCGCTGCGCGCCACGTCGCCCACAGACAAATCTCCCGCCCAACCGCCCGAACTTCCGGTATTGCCGGCACGTGTCCAGTCACCGCCGCTTGAGCCGTGTTCCGGAGTTCTGACGCCCTGATCATGCAACTGTTGCTCAGCTTCGGAAACATCTTCGCCGATAAGTTCGGACATATTATCCACGCGAATACCGTTTGCCTGATTTTTAAGTTCGTTGGCCGTGTTAGAAGCCTCAAATCGCAAAATATCGAGCCAGCGGTGATTAGCGCGACGCATTACCACGCTGTAATTCCACTCCAAAGTTTGGATATCTTCGCCGCTATCGGCAGGGTTTTCTTCACTGGCGAGCTGCTTCATTTCTTCTTGCAAATTGTAGCGCGTACTTAATCCGTTGGCATAATCAATCGCCAAGTTATCAATCGCCATATTATTGATTGCTATATCTTTAGCCAGGTTAACCTGCACATCGTTACGAACGTGCTGTTTTTTGAAATAGGATAATGCCGTTTGTTTTTTGGTTTGCGGAGTGGTATATTCGCCGGCATCGGTCGCCGCATCAATTCCCGGCCATTGCAAATTGCTGAGTTTGGTATTATAAAACTCGGTATAATCCACCAAATCCAACCCGCTGCGGCCCTGTCTTTTGGCATTAGCCATCTTAATGGCATTGCGCGACAGTTTTTTGGCGGCTTTTTGGTTGGCGGTATCAGTGGTTTTTTCCTGCAAATCGATTTGGTTCCCGATATATTCGTTAACCACAACGGTTATATCTTCTTCGCTGATGCCGATGATTTCGATAAAATCTTTAAAAAGGTCGAATGATGCCGCCGCGTTTTTCGGCAACAAAAAGCTGATAACCGCTATTATTACTGGTATGCTTTTCTTCATCTTAACCTCCCTTTTTATCGTACGTCTCTGTTGGTGTTGTACTTTGCTTATTTATTTTTTCTTGAATAATCCGCAACCTCATCAAATAAGCTGTTCAAATCACTTATTGCTCTGCGTGCCACAGCTTTATCCGATTCTGTTGCATTAGGATCATTCAAAACTTTCTGTGCTTCGGTACGTAAACTATCTATTTCATAACCGTGAGTCGCTAAGTCTTCCGGTTCAAGATTGGAAAGTTGGTGTACTCTGTTTTCAATCGAATAAGCATTCATGTGGTCAGATTGCTCCTCAGCCGCATTTTCGTCGCTGTCGTTATTTTCTTCGCCCTGGCCACCGGAATTATTACCCGTATCATTTGCATCCGTGTTGTCGCTTGCACCAGTGCCCGAACCTGCTCCCGTACCGCCTCCGGAACCGCTTGGAGTAACCGTAGTATCGGAAGAAATACTCTTATTATCGGATTCAGTGGTAGCAGAACCCGTAACCGAAGTTTTGCTCTCCTGATATTCATCTTCGGTCAAAATAGCTGACGGATCAACGTTGCGAATTCCTTCAAGCGCCTGTAATTTCAATTTTTCGGCATATAACTCACGCAGGTTATTGATAACATTGGTGGCAAAAGCCTGTGAATTGGCTATCGCCGCTTCCGTATCACGCTGCGTATTCGAGTCGTTGGTCGCACCGGCATAATCATTTGTAGTATCTTCAAAGTTATGTATGCTTTTCAACTTATCGGTTGCTTTGGTAAGAGTATCGTTGAGTGCCTGATAACGCATAACATCATAGTCGTGAAGTCCTTGAGTTTTAACCGCCGAGTTATCATTATTGATAGCCTTGATGTATTTTTTGATGCACGGCTCGATTTTGGTTAAATCGGCCGCCAAATCTTCGGCATTTACCTTGCAATAAATCATCATGGCTTCCGGAAACAGCGGGCGTCCGTTATACAGGTTGCTGTAGTTAACATCATCGGCATCTTCCATGGCCGCTCTTTCTTCGGCAGCTTCACGCGCCGCAATTTCGTCATCGGATAAACGTCTGTTTGAACCCGAACCGCCGCCGGAACCGCCGGTTGCATACCCGGATGTGGTTTCGTGCGAAACGTCGCCGTCGTTGGCGATTTCCGTATTTGTTGTTACCTGTTCGGCAAGGGCAGCCGGTGAATTATATGATACTGCACGTGCCGCCACGGCGCCTGTT
>JAEEMQ010000028.1 GCA_016283295.1 Alphaproteobacteria bacterium | reverse complement strand
GCAATATTGACGTTCACGCGGCGAATTGCCCCGTTTTTATGCTTAATCGAATAAATGGTTTTGAGGCTCTCCAGCACGTATTCAATCGGGTTGTTGACCGGATCTTCGCCCAGTTCGATGGCAAGCCGTTTATGCCCCATATCTTGCAGCGCAATCACTTCTTCGCGGATTTCATCCTGCGTCATTTTTTTGCGGAAAATGTGCTTGTTTTTAATGTGATACGGGCAATAAACGCAACTGTTGACGCAATAATTCGAAAGATACAGCGGCGCAAACAAAACCATACGATTGCCGTAATAATTGAGTTTGATTTGCTTAGCCAACGTAAAAATCTGCTCGTTGATTTCCGGTATATCGCACGCCAACAGCACCGAAGCTTCGCGATGTGTCAAGCCTTTTTCCAGCCGTGCTTTTTGCATAATTTTTTCGATTACTTCGCGATTATTTTTATTTTCGTCGGCATATTTCAAACTCTCCAAAATCTCGTCGTTGCAGATAAATTCATCAGCTTTGAGCGACTTCGGATCATATATTGTCTGTATCATTTTTTCATCTTCTTTCTATTTATTATTATCCATATCTTTCAAGAACTTATCCATATCAACTTCATCATATTCTTTAAGATTTTCTTCAGGATTTTCCTGCATAATTTCCAAGTCGGATATGGCGGCAAACTCGTCATCAAAATTGCCGCTCGGCGCAACTTTTTCGTCCGCCGAAATCAGCGGCTCCGGCTCGGCCTTTTCCACGGCGGCAAAGTTCGGCTCCGGCTTTTCTTTGGCGGTTTCGCGCCGAATAAACTTTTCTTCCAACTCATCCAGCCGCGAATTCAGATTTTCCATGGCCAAATTGAGTGTGGTGGTATTTTTGGCATTGGCCGCCACCAGTTTTTCCAACACCGCCGCCACCTCATCGGCATTTGCAAGCGGCGCCGGAGCTGCCATCTGTTGCACCAGTTCTTCCTCTTTGTGCACGTCTTCGATATACGCATCAAGCGGCGATTTTTGCGCCTTGCGCACCATATTCCAGCCCCATATATATACGAAAACACACATAAAAAACGCCGTCAACAACAAGCCGAGCGCCCAACCGGCAGCCACAGACGAACCGTTCATAAAGGCAAAATACAAATAGTTTGCCAACAACCCGAACAGCAGCAGCGCCGCCGAAATTCTTATCCAAGCCAAAACAAATCTCATCGGCATATCCTCTCTTTATATGCTGATTACTATATGCCGATTTTTATAAAATGCAACTGTTGTCTTGCGTTATCCGCTTAAAAACTTTGTTCGCGGGTTTTGTGCAACACGATTTCCGGAAAATCCTCGCCGACTTTACCCAAATGCCAAGCGTTGCGCGCCAAAAATACCTTGGCGCCGTCATAATCTTCGGCCAAATTCAGCATATTGGTACGGTAGAATTTTTCGAGCACATCTTTGTTGTCGCAACTGACCCAACGCGCCGTAAAATATTGCGTCGGCTCAAACACCGCATCCACGTTGAACTCGGTACGAAGCCGATCGGCAATCACTTCAAATTGCAACACCCCAACCACGCCCACGATATATTCCGCGCCCGACATCGGCTTAAAGATACTGGCACCGCCCTCCTCGGCAATTTGTTGTAAAGCATTGGCCAAATGCTTTGATTTGAGCGGGTCTTTGGCATGTACCGATTGCAACAATTCCGGCGCAAAACTCGGAATACCCGTATAATGGATTTTTTCGCCCTCGGTCAAAGTGTCGCCGATTCTGAGCTGTCCGTGGTTCGGAATACCGATAATATCGCCGGCATACGCATCTTCGGTCAGCTCGCGTTCCTGCGCCAGAAACATCACCGGCGTTGCAATTTTCACTTCTTTACCTGTACGAATTTGCAACAGGCTCATCCCGCGCTTGAAATGCCCGGAACAAATCCGCATAAACGCAATACGGTCGCGATGTTTCGGGTCCATATTGGCCTGAATTTTGAAAATAAAGCCGGTAACTTTCGGCTCATCGGCGTTGACAATACGCTCAGCACTCGGTTGCGGCCGCGGCGTCGGCGCAAATTTGCATAAACCTTGCAACACTTCGCGCACCCCGAAATTATTGACTGCGCTGCCGAAAAACACCGGTGTCAGCGAGCCGGAAAGATAAGCCTCCAAATCAAACGCCGGACACAATTCGCGCACCATTTCCACATCTTCGCGCAGTTTGGTAACCGCGTGCGCCGGCAACAGCTTATCGAGCTTTTCGTCATCAAGTCCGTTACAAGTTTCAATTGTATCATTAATCTGCGACTTATTGCCGGTTTTGTTCATCAAAATCAGGCGATCGTTAATCAGGTCGTAGCAGCCGAGAAAATCCTTGCCGCTGCCAATCGGCCAACTGGCCGGAGTAACTTCAAGCGCCAGCGTGTTTTCGATATCGTCGAGCAATTCAAACGGATCCAAACCTTCGCGGTCCAGCTTGTTGATAAAAGTCATAATCGGAATATTGCGCAAACGGCAGACCTCAAACAGCTTTTTGGTTTGAGTTTCGATACCTTTGGCGGAATCAAGCACCATCACCGCCGAATCAACCGCGGTCAGCACCCGATACGTATCTTCCGAAAAGTCCTCGTGTCCCGGCGTATCCAACAAATTGAAAGTGATGTTGTCATAATCAAAATTCATTACCGACGAAGCTACGGAAATACCGCGTTCCTGCTCCACCTTCATCCAGTCAGAACGTGCCTTGCGATTTTCGCCGCGCGCCTTTACCGCCCCGGCCTGCTGAATGGCGCCGCCGAACAGCAACAGCTTCTCGGTCAATGTCGTTTTACCGGCATCCGGGTGGGAAATAATCGCAAAAGTCTTGCGCGGGTTGATTTTATCTGCCATTTTATCCTCGTATGGTTGATTAATATGCCTGTTTTATAGCCGTTTTTTTTGAATTTGCAACACATTTTTATGTGTAGAGCATACTTTTTTGCTTGATTTATCGTTATAAATATGCTTAACTGCCGGCTGAAGCCAGAAATTCCGTGCGGATATGGTGGAATTGGCAGACACGCCAGACTTAGGATCTGGTGCCGTGAGGCGTAAGAGTTCAAGTCTCTTTATCCGCACCATTTCGTTGTGTTAATAACTTATTTTTAGAGAAAAAAACATGAAAGCAAAAGAAGAAAAATCAACAGGATTAGTAAAGAAATATTCGATTACGATTGCGAGCGCCGATTTTGCCGCCGCCGTCGATAAAAAACTGGCCAAAGTGGCACAAGATATCAAAATGCCGGGTTTCAGAGCCGGCCATGCCCCGAAGGCTATGATTGAACAAAAATATCGTCCGTCGGTTTTGGGCGAAGTTCTTGATGAAATTATCCGCGATGCCGCTAATCAGGTTATTGTTGAAAACAAGCTGCGTCCGGCCGTTACGCCTGATATCAAAATCGAAAAGTTTGAAGACGGTAAAGATATCGAATTTACCATGGAAGTTGAAGTTCTGCCGGAAATTAAATTGGGCGACTTCTCTAAGATTACCTTGAAAAAATATGTTGCCAAAGTTCCGGCCGAAGAAATCGAAAAAGCCATTAATTATATGGCCGAATCTCGCCGCAACACCGCTAAAGTTGAAAAAGACCGCGCATCCAAAAAAGGCGACGTTGTGGTTATCGACTTTGTCGGCTCCATTGACGGTGTTGAATTCAACGGCGGCAAGGGCAGCAACTATCCGTTAGAGCTCGGCTCCAACTCCTTTATTCCGGGTTATGAAGACCAGCTCATCGGTCACAAGGTTGGCGAAACGGTTAACGTTAAGACCACCTTCCCGGCAGAATATCACGCCAAAGAATTGGCCGGTAAAGAAGCTCTGTTCGTTACCACCATTAAAGAATTGCGTGAATTTGTACCGACCGAAATCAATGACGATTTTGCCAAGTCTGTCGGCGCTAAAGATTTGAACGATTTGAAGGCGCAAATTTCCGCTCATATTTCCGGCAATTACGAAGCCACTTCGCGCATTAAGCTCAAACGCGACCTGCTCGACATTTTGGATAAGGAATATAAGTTTGAAATTCCGCAGAAGCTGGTTGATGCCGAATACGAGATGATTGAAAGACAATATCAGGCTGCCAAGGCCAACAATCGTTTGGATGAAGCCGATAAAAAGCGCGATGAAAAAGACATTTTGGCCGAATACAAAGATATTGCTTTGCGCCGCGTTAAATTGGGCTTATTGCTGTCTGAAGTCGGCAACGTCAACAAGATTATGCTGTCGGCCGATGATATCAACAAGGCTATTATGAACGAAGCCAAGAAATATCCGGGACAGGAAAAGCAAGTCTTTGATTATTATGCCCGCAACAAAGAAGCCGTTGAGGCTCTGCGTGCTCCGGCTTATGAAGATAAAATCATCGACTTTGTTTTGAGCCAGGCTAAATTGAACGATACGGAAATTTCGGTAGCCGAGCTTTATAACTTTGACCAGATTGCTCCGAAAGCCGCCAAGAGCGCGGAAAAATCCGCTTCTAAGGCTAAAACCGAAAGCAAGACCGCGGCCAAAACAACCAAGACCGCAGCCAAGAAAGCACCGGCTAAGAAAACTTCCAAGAAGTCCGCTGCTTAATTCGGATTGACTACATAACGTAAAACCTCCGACTGTTCGGTCGGAGGTTTTATTTTTGCAATATCTATTTTATATTTTTACCTGACGATAACGCCACACACAGTTAGCCAACGCCAAATAGCAGGTCAGCTCGCAACATTCTTCCATAATTTCATTATCAATACTCGGAAATTCGGCCAGCGTACCGCCGACAATCATCAGCCCGACAATCGCGATATCCCAAATAAAAACCGGCGCTTTCATAATATATTTGATTATCGGCTGCCAGATTTTGTGGCGCACAAAATAATACACCGTATAGGCCACAAACACCCAGCGGGCGCCCTTAACCAAATATCCGTACTTAAAGTCTTCCCAGCGGCACATCTCGCCCGGCTCCAGATAAGCCATACAGAAATAGCCGCGAAACAGGTTGGTTTCCCGCAAAATCATAAAAATCAAAATCAGCCCGGCAAACACAAACAACCTGTGCTCGTTGCGCGTATTAAAAGCAATTATAGCGGCCGCAAACAGCACCGCCAGCTGAATATTCTCCACCCAGCCGTCCTCAACATAATATGCCGCATCCGGCCATTGCCAGCGCATCAGCGGATATATTGCCAACAACAAAGCAACCTCGATAAGCGTCAGCAGATTAAATTTCCAATCAATCCGCCGCCATAAACTCAGGCAAAAATTCCCTATTGTGCTCATTTTTTCTCTCCTTTAATTTTTTGTATGTTATTTTGCCCGAAAAAAACAGAAATATTTTTGCGCGGTGTGCATAATTTGTGCAAAAGTTATAAGTGTGTTGACTTCAAGTTGCCGTTATTTGTATACTTTCGACAGAGGGAAACATGACCGAACCAAAGACACTTATTATCTGGGATTTTGACGGAGTTATTGCCGACAGCGAGCATCTGTGGGTACAAAACTGGATCGATTGTCTGCGCCTGTTTTTCGGTTTGGAATTGTCGGAAGAACAAGTTGAATATTATATCCGCGGCAAGTCCAACAAAACCAAGGTGGAACTGCTGTGCAAAGACTTTCCGCACTT
Organism: Alphaproteobacteria bacterium; assembly: GCA_016283295.1. Lineage (GTDB taxonomy): Bacteria > Pseudomonadota > Alphaproteobacteria > RF32 > CAG-239 > RUG410. The sequence continues at coordinate 26,216 of JAEEMQ010000028.1, read as the reverse complement.
AAAATTCGACGATGCGTTTTGGGATAAACTGCGCGAGAACACCATCCGGCTGATTGCCGCCGAACTCACGTTGACACCGGGGGTTGAGCCGATTTTTGAAAACCGCCGCTTTGCTCATTGTATTGCCACCGGCGCCACCGAACGCAAGAATACGCTTAAGGTGGAAAAACTGCGGTTGGATAAGTATTTTTCCGCCGACAATATGTTCACCGCCTACGCGGTTGAAAAAGGCAAACCGGCTCCGGATTTATTTTTGTATGCCGCCAAAAAAATGGGCTATACCCCGGAAAATTGTGTGGTAATTGAAGATTCTCTGGCCGGTATAACCGCCGGAGTTGCCGCTAAAATGGCGGTAATCGCCTATATCGGCGCCACCGGCAACAACAGCGACGAATATGCAGAAAAATGCCGTTCGGCCGGTGCAACGCATATTACCCGCACCATGCCGGAAGTCGCCGCCGTTTTACACGAATTTTATGAATAATCTAAAACTTTCGGCCGATTGAAAGTCGCGGTTGGCGGCATATTTTTTACGCTATGAAATACACTGTGAAAGAAAAATTGGAAATCGCCGAAAGCATTGTTACCATCATTATGTTTGTGATGGCAATCTGGGGCACGATTATCGCTTATGAAGAACAATTCTGGCAAAAGCTCAACCATGTGGTTAATCATTATCACGAACAAATCAGCAAAGAAGAAAATGCGAGTATAAACAAGCATTTGGCCGTAAAAATACCGAAGAAAGACTAATCTTCGGTATTTTTATCGTCAGGCTCTTTGCCCGTCAATTAATCGGCGCATAAAATCAACACGTTCTTTTCGTTGGCGCGAATACGGGCTCTTAACAAGTCGTTGCTAGTTTCGTTACGACAATAACGCGAGGTATATCTGCCGTTTTTATAGCGCATTTCGCCGACCAACGCACCGGCAAGGTCGTATTGTTTTACTTCGCCGTTGAGCACTCCGCGGCTGTAATTGGCCACGTAATGCACCCGGCCGTTGCCGAAATACACCTTTTCTTTGCCATGTTTCAGGCCTTTGGAATAATTTGTTGTTTGCACCAAAGTCCCGTCCGGTGTATAAACCGAAGTTTCGCCGTGCAAATAGCCGTTTTTATAGGTTTCGTATGCCACGCTGTCCGTATAGTTTTGCACCACTCTCCCGCTCAGCGCTCTGCCGATGCCGTCGGTACAGTATTTCAGTTCATTTTTCTTGGTGCAGTAATAGGAATTTGCCGAATAGATATGCGGATTGGCTTCATAAACCACCCCGCCGCCGGAAACCACATAAGGCACCGCCGATGTGGTCACCACATAAGTCGAAGTGCGCGGTACCGGATGAGGATGATGATGCGGCGGACGATGTTTATCATAATCATGCTCTTTATGATGGTTGTTTTCGTGCCTTTTGCCATCGTTGTGAGCTTCGTGATGTTTTTCCGGTTGCTTTGGTTGCACCGCCGGTTTCTCCGGTTGCTTTGGTTGCACCGCCGGTTTTTCCGGTTGCACTGCCGGCTGTTTCGGCGCCGCTTTGACCGGCTCCGGCGAAAACGCTCCCCTGGTTATATTTTTATTGGCTTCAAAATCTTCTCGCAAGCGATTGGCATAATCTTCCATCGATTCTATCGCCGCCGCGTTACCGGCTGCCATAAACAACCCGATTAACAAAACTATAAAACGCATTTTTACCTCCGAAATGGTTAACGTAATTATTATAACAATCACTTGTAAAAAAACAAGTAAATTAACCTGTTTATCCCTTTGGGATAATTTTTAGGCAATATAATGCTTTATGCTTGCAACTTAAAACAAATCATTTATACTCAAAGCAAACAACGAAAGGAAGTAAGATGTTTTGGAATTTGTTTCAACGTATGCCGAAGCCGTTTGACGAAGGTTATCTGCCGACCACCGACGGCCATCGGGTCTATTATTATCAATACGGCAATCCGGTCGGAATTCCGGTCTTGTCTTTTCACGGCGGTCCGGGAGGTTCATCGCGCCCCAAATATGCCAAACTGTTTGATTTGAAACGCTATCGTTTTTTGCAGTTTGACCAACGCGGTTGCGGTTTATCCGAGGCCAACGATTTATTGTTCCGCAACGAAACATCATATTTGTTGCAAGACGCCATTCATCTTTTGGCATATTTGCATATCAACGAACCGGTGGTGGTACACGGCGCCTCATGGGGTTCAACTCTGGCGCTGTTGTTTGCCGAGGCTTATCCGAAAATGGTGCGCCGCATTGTGGTTTCTTCCGTATTTTTGGCCCGCGAAGAAGATTATATGTGGGTAAAACGCGACAGCCGCCGCTTTTATCCGGATTTGTGGGCACAAATGTATGAAATTTTGCCGGAAAAGAAATTTTTTGATGCCTACGAAAAACAGCTGTTCTCCGACCAGGAAAAAGACAACCTCTCGGCGCTCTCTTATTACGGCAGTTATGAGCATAAGCTCGGTCAGCTTAATCCGCAATTTACGCCCAAAGAAGAGCTTGATGAAAAAGTTTTGAACAGCGCCCGCATTTATCATCATTACGATAAAAACCGCTTTTTTATCAACGAAAATCAAATTCTGCGCAACATCGACAAAATCAGCCATATTCCTACTCTCATCGCGCACGACCGTATGGATTTTTGCTGTCCGCTCAAGCAAGCCTGGGATTTGCATAAGGCGTTGCCGCAGGCCGAGTTCAAAATTGTTCCGGTTTACGGGCACTCCAATCCTAAACTCCTAAAAGAAGTCAGGAAAATGATTAAGGATGCCGATAAAAAATAAAAAGTGCGGTATTTTTGCACAAAAAGACTAGACAAAACAGAAAAGACGTGTTATTATAGCAATAAATAAAAATTAGGGAAAGTGCGGACAATGAGCAAAATAACCGATATTCAACAAAAATATCTCCGTTTAATCGAGATTTATGCCGATAAAAATCTCGACAACAACAGTGCGGAAGCTCAAAACCTCATAGGCGAACTGATTGCCAATGATGCCGGCACTTATAAAACCGAAATTGACCTTTTCAAAAGAAGCCTTAAACCGACGCAGAAATTCTTTGCAAACAGCGTAGACCGCAGCGTTTCAACCGCACGTAAGAACGCAACGCAAAATGTTGATGCGGCTCCGAGAGTTGCTCCGGCTCAGCCGGCTCCGACCGCACCGCAGGCAACAACGCCGGCTCCGGTTGCTCCCTCACCTGACGACAATACTCCGTCCGGCCTGACTTCATTGCAAAATTCGATTTCCGATGCCCAGAGAGAAACCCTGATTCAATATGCGCTGATTGCTTCCAAGGCCGGTATTGATTTGAATAAAATCAGCCGCGATGATTACGAAATGTCGCTGTTGATATTGGAAGAAGAATACAAAATGTCGGCCCAGCACGATGCCGAGGAATTCATCCTCAACGCCGATGCCGACGATTATTCCGACACTTTGGGCGATTATATGGATGCGGAAGGCCTCCCGCCGGCACAGAAAAATGCCCGCCTGTCCGGTGTGCTTGACGTGATTGAGATGGCGGCAAACGATAAAAATCTCGACTTATACAATGCAGTTGCTCTGGCGGCGACGGTTGCACAAACCTCAAACGACCATGCCGTTGTCAGCAAGGCATTATCTGCTATTGCCAAGGTTGACGAGGTCGCCAGCGCAAACTACGTAAAGCAGATAAAAAACGCCGAAGAATTCCCTAAAGACAGTATTTTGTACGCGATTTACAACCCGAAAATCGATGAAAACGAAGATTTCATCCATACGGCGATTACCCGCCATATTCGCGGTGTATTGAATAAGCTCGATGCCGAACAGGCCGCAAAATATACCGATTATATCGAACAACAAAAATTCGGGATGTTTTTACCGTTGGCTAAAGCCGAGCCGCTCCGCGCCGTGCCGAAAGCAAATCGCCCGACGGAAGCCGGGCCGCGCACAAAGGACTTACCGAATACTCCGATCCCGGACGAAGTATTGCACAAATTAACCTCGCGGCAAAGAATAGAGCTCAACAAATATCGCTATATTGCTCAACTTACCGGCGCCGATTTGGCCGCCGTTACCGCGGAGAATTATAAAGAAATGTTAGCGGCGCTTAAGGCCGCCAAAAAGAATTTTTGGATATCTTTTGATAAACCTGACACCCAAGGAGATAGAAAAATGACTGATTTAACCGACAGACAAAAAGAAATGCTGGAGGCGATGAAAAAGCGCTTTGCCGACAACAATATGGAAGTGCCGGAAGGCAAAATTTCGCGCGAAACCTTCCAAATTTATTATGATAATCTGGAACGGATTATGGATAAGCACTCGGCTCCGGATACCGCTAAAGGCGGCGACGACAAAGACCAGCCTAAGTTTACGCTGACCAAGGCGCAGCTGTGGGCGGCGGACAAAGCCGGTATTGATTGGAAGAAATGTGCCAGCGTTGAAGAAGTTATGGGCAAAATCAACGATGCCGGATATATCGTCGACGGCGATAAGGTTTTGATTAAGGACGGCAGCGAAGACGGTAAGTTGGTTGCCGAATACGATAAAGATAAAGACAAGATGGTGGAAAAAGAAGCCGGCGAAAAGAAGGATAAAGAGCTTAAGGTCGGTGTAATCAACGAAACGCCGGTACCGCAAGAAGAAAAGCAGCCGGAAAAGCCGTTGGATTGGGTGCAGAAAAAGATTGATGACTATACCGCCATGTCTGCGGCCGGTAAGATTGCCGACTTTACTTACGATAAGGAAAACAAAACCGAATTCGTGGCTTCGTTTGACGGTGCAACCATTCACTATTCTTCTCCGGATAACGTCAATGTTTCGGAAAACGCCGGTATTAAGGTGTTTGAAACCATTTTGAACGAGCCGGATAACCAAAACCGCACCATCAATTTTGCCGACAATATGCCGCACGATACGGCCATTCATCTTAAGGCCGCCTGCTTATTGAACGGACGCGCCATGACCGGTGCTCAGCCGGAATTTACGGAAGCCGACTTACAAAAGCTCAGTCAGGAACTGGGTCCGGAGCGCTTCAAACAGCTTAATGATGCTCTGCATCCGGAACGTGAAGCCGAAAAGCCGGCTAAAGAAGAAAAAGCCCCGGTTATATCCAGCGTCGAAGAATTGGGCCAGGCGGCGGAGAGCATTCGCGGCATCAAAGAAAAATTCAACAAAATGAAGGAAGACGGCCTGATTGCCGTTACCACCAATTTGGAAACCAAAAAGCCGGAAATCGTTGCCGGTCCGGCCTTGAGCGGCAAAAGCGAAGAAGAACAGAAAAAAGCCGTTGCCGATGCCAACGCGCTGATTGCCGACGCGGCCGAAATTGTGATGGCCAGCAAGACCCTGAGCGGTAAGTTGAACGAAGCTCAGCAAAAAGATAACAACACCTTCAACGAGGAGCGTTTGGAGCATATTCGTAACGGCATGAATCAGCAACAGTTGGCCGAACACGATTCCTTAAGCCCTGAGGATAGAGCCGAAAAAGTTAAGAAGTTGCGCGAAGACATCTCGATTAAACTCGGCATTACCAAAGACCCTACGGGCGAAAGAAAGGCGCTTGAAGGCAAAGAGCTTGCAGATTACATCTCCGAGAGCAAAATTACCGTCAAAAACTATGCCGAGCTGTGGCAAGAAGCCAACAAAGGCAAGAAATTTGACATCAAAGAGCTCGGCGATGCCGATAAATTCGTCTTTATGCAAATTTCCAAAGCTCAGTTGGATCGTCGGAATTTATTACTGGGTAAGTCCCGTTCAAACGAGCGGTAATATATTATAAAGGAGGCTAACATGGATATTACAGATCAATATATGAAGTTCTTAAGCGCTAACTATCCGGATATTGCCGGTCGCTTGGATACTTTGAGAAGTACAACTCCTACCGGTAACACCCCGGAAGAAATTGAAAAAGCCAAAGCGCAAATTGATGAAGAAATCAAAACTTTGGCCAACGATCCCGAGCGTGTACACAGATACGAAGTATGGGAGAAAGTCCCGTCCGTTCTGCGTGACCGTTATGACGGCCGCGTACCTCCGGAAATTATGGAAGCGGCCGAACGCGACGAAATCTATGTTTTGCGCGAGATGGAATATCATCCGGAAAAAAGAAATGTTGATGAAGTTCGTGCCGAAGTTGAAGAAAAATACAGCAACATCATCACTCCGGAAGATATTGTTCAGGCCTCTCTTATTGCCCAGGGCATCTTCTCCGGAGCCATTGTTGCCGGATATATGGAAGAAAACGCGGCGGACCTTGCCCGCAGCCGTATGCAAAGCGACGACCTTTCGGCCCAGCTGGAGAATCCTAACCTCACCGATGAAGAAAAAGCTGCCATTCATCGCCAGTTTTTGGCCTTGCATCAGAGTGAATACAACATCATCAAGAGAGATTGGGGCGGCGACCAAGCCAGAGGTATCAAACCGCATCAACCGGAAAAATTGCTCATCCACATGTTGGGTAAATTTAATGCCGGCAAAATGGATCAGAAAGAGTTGGTGGCGATTATGGCCGATTTGCAACCGCACCTTAAAGACAGACAATCCGAATTGCTGGCGTATGTTCAACAGGGTAAAGTTCAGGCCAAAATCGGACGCTTTAAAGATAAAACCCGCGATTTGTTGGCGCATTATGTGCTTAACGAGTTGCCGGACAGCGAGCAGGCTCGGATTATGGAGAGCGCTCAGCGTCATTATGCCAAAATACGCGAAAATCTCACCTCGGACCAAAAAGCTATTGCCGTGGCCAAGAACATCTCGGCGGTTCGCGACAATATTCTGCCGCGGCAACACAGCCTTTCAGCCCAGGAAAAGCGTGCGGCCATGCCGTCTGCGCTCAACCAGGGTAACGAACGTACCGCCTAAAATCTTATGTTTTTCTCCTTGGCGCTGTCTTAATAGGCAGCGCTTTTTTTATTCTTCATAATTGTCGTAAGTTACCGACATGCACAGCATTATGCCGAAACTGGCCATAATCGAAAACATCACCGTTCCGCCGTAAGAAATCAGCGGCAACGGCACACCCACCACCGGCAAAACTCCCATAACCATGGCAATATTGATAAAAACATACAAAAAATAATTGGTGTTCAGCCCTACCATGGTCAGCCGCGCAAAATAATTACGGGTGCGAAAAGCAAACACATAGCCGAGCGCCAACACCAGCATATTCAGCAATAACACGCTCAAACTGCCGAACAGACCGAATTCTTCCGAAAACATGGTAAAGATAAAGTCCGTATGCTTTTCCGGCAAAAAGTTGAGGTGCGTCTGCGTGCCGTGCAAAAATCCCTTGCCCAACAGACCGCCGGAGCCGAAAGCGATTTTGGATTGAATAATATGATAACCGGTGCCGAGCGGATCGCGCTCCGGGTCCAAAAACGTCAGCACACGATTTTGCTGATATTCGTGCAAAAAGTTCCAGCCTATCGGCAGCATAGCCGCCAAAGCCGCCCCCACCGCCGCAAATTTCCACCATTGTACTCCCACCGCAAACAGCATTACCGAAGCGGTCAGCAAAACCATCAGCGCCGTTCCCAAATCCGGCTCGGTAGCAATCAGCGCCACCGGTGCCAAAGTCATAATCGCCGGAATAATCAGCCCGCGTATCGACTTAATCCCCTGCACCGTCATCGCGCTGTAATAACGCGCCAAAAACAACACAATGCCGATTTTCATCAACTCCGAAGGCTGTATTTTGAATATTCCCAAATTAATCCAGCGCTGTGCCCCCATACCGATATGTCCGGTCAGCTCCACCGCCACCAACAGCAGAAACGTCAGCAAATAAAAGGCATAAGCGCTTTTGTAATAATATTTAGCGTTGATAACCGCCATCCCGAGCATCAGCGCAAAAGCCGTCACAAAGCGCATAATATGCCGGATTGCCCACGGTTGCCAATCGCCGTTGGCGGCTGAATAAAGGGTTACGGTACCTATAATTGCCAACAAAATTATCAGCAACATATATGTAAAACTCATGGAAAAGATTTTATCTTTCCAACTGCGTTCATACCCGTGAAAACCGAATTCAGCCATATTCCACCTACTTTATATCCAGTTTGAGCGTTTCTTGTAAAATCTTTGAAGCAATCGGCGCCGCCACTCCGCTGCCCGACGAACCGTGCTCGACAATTACCGCCACCGCATAGCGCGGATTATCCGCCGGCGCATACCCCATAAACCAGGCGTGATTCCGTAGGCGCCACGGCAGCTGCGAATCATGGCGAATACCGCTGCGGCGCTCTTTCATACTGATACGCCGTACCTGCGTCGTTCCGGTTTTACCGCCCATCCGCGCTCCGTCCAAATTGAACTTGGCCTTTTTGGCAGTACCGCCGACCCCGTTTACCACCTCATACATTCCCAGCTTTACCAGCTCTATATTGCGCTTGGAAATATTCAAATGCTTGATTTTACTCAACTGTTTTTCCGTCGGCTTAATAAAGGTCGGATTTACGGCATAACCGCCGTTAACCACGCGCGCCAACATTGTTACCAACTGCATCGGCGTAACCAACACATACCCCTGCCCGATACCGGTATTGGCACTGTCGCCCGGCGCCCATTGCGCATCATATTTTGCCATTTTCCAGCTTTTGGACGGTATCAGACCGCTTTTTTCGTTATCCAACCCCACATTAGGCACCTGGCCTAAACCGAGTTTAAGTGCCATTTCTCTGATTCTGTCCGCGCCCAAACGCAACGCCGTTTCATAAAAGAAAATGTCGCACGAATATTTCAAGGCCTCCACCACATTCAAACTGCCGTGTCCGTAATGATTCCAACAATGAAAACGCGTATTGCCGATTTCCATACCGCCGGAGCAATAATAACGGGTTTCGCCGTTAATAATTCCCGCCTCCAAAGCCGCCAGCGCCACCACGATTTTAAAGGTTGAACCCGGCGAATATTGTCCCGAAACCGCCTTATCAATCAACGGCATACGCTCGTTATTTAACAGCTCGTTCCAATGTTTATAGCTGATTCCGTTGGTAAACAAATTCGGGTCAAACGACGGCGCCGAAACCATAGCCAGAATCTCGCCGGTACGCACATCCAACACCACCGCCGCTCCGCTTTGTTTGCCGAACGCTTCATAAGCCGCTTTTTGCAAGCGCGAGTCTACCGTAATGGTAATGTTATCCCCCTGTTTGCCGGCATCGCGCTCGATTTCTTTCATTACGCGCCCGTAAGCATTTACTTCCAGCTTTACCGTACCGCTTTTGCCCTGCAATTTATAATCAAAATACTTTTCCAGCCCCGATTTACCGATTTTGAAACCCGGCACCATATACAGCGGATTATCCTTGCGATCGGCTTCCGACACCGGCCCGACATAACCCAAAACGTGCGCATACAGTTCGGCATACGGATATCTGCGATTTAAGCCCTCGCTGATTTCCACCCCCGGCATATCCGGCGCATGCAGCATAAGCTGCGAAACTTCGTCCCAACTCAGATTTTCTTTGAGCTTAACCGGAATAAAGCGATTTTTACTTTTCAAATCGTTTCTGATGCGCGCTTCTTCATCTTCACTTAGGGCAATAATCGATTTGAAAACTTCCAATGTTTTTTCGATATTCGGGGTTTGTTCGGCAATCATAACCGCCTGAAAATTCTGCTCATTTTTGGCGATTACCTCGCCGTTGCGGTCATAAATCGTACCGCGCGGAGAAAGCAAAAAGCGGGTGGAAATTCGGTTTTCGTCAGACATCATCCGATATTTTTCCGCCTCAAACACCTGCAAATACCAAAGCCGAGCCGCCAACACCGCAAAAGCCAACAGGTTGATGATTATGATAATTATCAGCCGCCGGCTCAGGATATGATTTTTTTCGGTATTATAATCACTCATTAATCCTCTCTTGCGGCAAAAGTTTCTGAATTCCGGTATTAATCGCGGCAACCAGCGGATAGAACAACACGGTAGCCAAATAGTTGAACATAATTTCATTAGGCGATATCAGCAGTTTATAATAAACCGACAGCAACAGCCATTTGAGCACAAACACCCCCGATGCGACCACGGCAAAAATAAACCAATTTATCGAAAAAGAGGCACTCTGAAAATATCGTGCCGGCCATTGTACCGCAAACACCGTCAGCATCATCAGCAAAATATTAATCCCGAGCGGCGACGAACTCAGCACATCCATAAAAAAACCGACCGTAAATGCCGAAATATACCCGAAAATATAGCCGCGTTTCAAACTCCAATAATAAACGCAAATCAAACCGACGGTCGGGCAAAAACGACTTATCCCGACCAAATCGGACGGAATAAGGCACAAAAACATCAGCAAAAGCGTGGTCCACAGCGGAATACCGTGCAGCCCGAACAATCTCCATTTTTCGTACAGACTATCTTTCATCTGCGCCGCTTTCGGAAGAATCATCAAAAATCTTTACCTGCTCGGCCGACAAACCGTAATCAACAATCCGCACGTATTCGATACGGCTGATATCCGCCAGAGTTTCCACCTTTATTTCGTTGCTTTGCAGCAGACTGACGAAGCCTATCGGCAGACCGGCCGGAAACATTCCGCCCACGCCGGAAGTAACAATCACGTCGCCTTCCTGAATATCCGCCGTAGAGCGAGTGAATATCAGCGACGGCATTTCCGTATTGTCGCCGCTCAAAATACCGCGTGCCCGTGTTCTTTCCACCACCACCGGTATTTTGGAGTTGATATCGGTTACCAAAATAACTTTGGCATATTGGCCGCTGACCGTATCCACCCTGCCGATAACGCTTTCTTCGCCCAGCACAATCTGCCCTTTTTTCACGGCCTCATCGCCGATATAAACAAACAAAATATGGGTAAAGTTATCGCTGGATTCGGCAATAATCTTGGCGCTGATAAAATTGGCTTCCGGCGGCGGCGTATAATTCAACAGCCGGCTCAGCAGCTGATTTTCCACTTCCAGACTGCGCACCTTGTTTTGCAAAATCAGCATTTGCTTATTCTCGGCCCGCAATTCGCGGTTATCCATATAAATGCGGCTGATATCGTATAAATAGGTATACGCGCGGTGCAAAATTCGCGCCGGATATTCCACCACCTGCATAATCGGCCCGGTTACCCGCAATGCCGCCTTATTTATTCCCGAAGTCAGCGGGCTGTCTACCGTACTCAGCAAAATAAAGAAAATCGAACAAAAGAACAAAACGGCAATAAAAAGGCGCCGCAGCAATATCTTTAACTCACTTGTCTGAATCAACAACACACTGCGACGCACCATATTATTTTCCTTTTAACAACGATTTTAAGCGATTAGTCCATACTGGCCAACACGTCTTTCAAAACCGCGTATTCGTCTAACACCATACCGGAGCCTTTAGCCACGCAGGAAAGCGGATCTTCGGCCACAATCACCGGCAAACCGGTTGCCTTGCGCAAAACCTGGTCCAAATCCTTCAAAAGCGCACCGCCGCCGGTCAAAACAATACCCTTATCCACGATATCGGCCGACAATTCCGGCGGAGTATTCTCCAGAGCAACTTTTACCGCTTCCACGATTTCCGCCACCGTTTCCACCAAACTTTCGGAAACCTGACGCTCGCTGATGGTAATTTCCTTCGGCACACCGTTAAGCAAATCGCGGCCCTTAACTTCAACCGTTTTGCCGTCGCCGTCTTCTGGCAAACGAGCCGAACCGATTTCTTTTTTGATGCGCTCGGCACTGCTTTCGCCGATTAACAGGTTCATATTGCGGCGGATATAGTTGACAATCGCCGTATCCATTTTATCGCCGCCGACACGCACCGAACGCGAATATACCACACCTTTGAGCGAAAGTACCGCCACTTCGGTAGTACCGCCGCCGATATCAACCACCATACTGCCGCTCGGCTCGGTAACCTGCAAACCGGCACCGATAGCCGCCGCCATCGGTTCTTCAATCAGCTGTACTTTATAAGCGCCGGCATGGTTGGCCGAATCTTTAATGGCGCGACGTTCCACTTCGGTAGCTCCCGACGGCACGCAAATCACAATCAGCGGTGTCACAAACATCTGGCGATTATGTACTTTGCACACAAAATACTTAATCATCTCCTCGGCAATATCAAAATCGGCAATCACCCCGTCTTTCAGCGGACGAATCGCGCGGATATTTCCCGGAGTGCGTCCGAGCATACGCTTAGCCTCGTTACCGACGGCCAAAACCCGCTTACGTCCCTTATATTCTTCGATTGCCACCACCGACGGTTCGTTCAAAACCACACCGCGACCGCGCACATAAACCAATGTATTCGCCGTACCCAAATCAATAGCCATATCGGCGGAAAACATTCTCATTAAGCGTGAAAACATTACTTATTATCTCCAAAATTTTAACGTTATTTTTACCTTTTATAACAACTCGCCACAATGTGCAAGCAATATTTTTGATTATGTGTAGATTGTTTTTTTGTGCCGCCGTATCACATTAAATTTGCTATTTTTTCCGTAAATTCCGGCTGACCGGTATAAACTTCGGTAAATTCAATATCGGCCTGCAATTTATTTCTGAGCCAGGTGCGTTGGCGTTTGGCATATTGCCTGGTATGCAGTTTGGCCAACTCCACCGCCTCGGAGAGCAGCATTTCGCCCTTAACCGCCAGACTCAGCTCCGGCACTCCGAGTGCCTTCATCGCCGGCAAAGTTTCATCAATTCCGCGCTCGAGCAAACCGGCAATTTCCTTTAACGCACCGAGTTCGACCATTTTATCGAGCCGCTCCCGACAACGCTGTTCGATTACCTCGATTTCCGGCACGATTTTCGCCACCGTAAACTCGGCTTCCGGCAACTTTTTAATCAGCGGCGCCTTATACCACTCCGACACCTTTTTATCGGTGGTAGCAATAATTTCCAGCGCCCGCACAATTCGCGTTTTATCGTTCGGACTGAGTTTAGCGGCAATTTCCGGGTCTTTTTCCTTCAGTTCTACATACAGCCGCGTCAATCCCTCGCTCTGCAAACGCTCCCGCAACTTCGCCCGTACCGCCGGCTCAACTTCCGGAATCGGAGTTATACCGTTAATCAGCGCATCGATATACATACCGGTACCGCCGACCACTACCGGCAAGTGTCCCTCTGCCCACAGTTTGCGAATTTCCGCCACGCATAAATCGAGCCATTCCACCACATTACCGCGCTTTGTAACATCATAGAGCTCAAACAAACGATGTTCGGCCTGCGCCTTTTCTAAAGCACTCGGAGTGGCGGCAATAATCGGAATATCCTTGTATATCTGCATTGAATCGCAGTTAAGCACCACGCCGTTTAAAGCACGTGCCGCCGCAATTGCCAATGCCGATTTACCCGATGCCGTCGGTCCGGCGATGATTAAGACCGGATTTTGCTTCATTTATTCCTCCGCCGGACACCCCGCGATAAGTTCGGCAAATTCGGCCTTTTTACGCCGATACATCTCGGCATTTTCGCCGTTTAAGCCCTGAAATTTGCGGGCAATCACATATTGCGGCAACAGTTTTTTTACTTCCGCTATCGGTTTATCCCACATCTGCGGCCGAATACGGATTTTTTTGCCCTCGCCCGCCGAAACTCGCGGCGTAATCTCGCCGCTTATCGCATCTTCAAACTCGGTCAACGTCAGCCGCAAATTTTCCATACTGTGCGGAATCAGAAACTCTATCGGCTCGCCCGAATTGATGTAGTTGCGGATTTCAAAAATCGCATCATCGCCCTGCCATTCGACAATCGAGCCGGCAAACAGCCACTCGCCGAGAGTGCGCGTATATTCGTAATTCTGACTGATATTGGTCAGCTTGCCGTCATGAAAGCCCAAACAATAGCCGCGATTCTGCAAAGCATACAAATCGTCCATATACTTGGTATAATCCCAATGCGCGGCATCTTTATAATAATCGTCGATGGCCTGCCGATAAGCGCGCGCCACCGTGCCGGCATAATATTCGGTTTTGTTGCGCCCCTCAACTTTGAGCGAGTCCATACCGATAGCCAGAATATCATTAAGCCGCGGCATCAGACACATATCCTTAGAATTGAGCAAATATCCGCCGTGCTCGTCTTCCACCACCTCATAATATTCGCCCGGACGAAATTCTTCTTCCAGCAAAAATTCAAATGCCGGTGCGTTATCCTGATTAATCTCCACTTCCTTAATCGTGCCGTCTTTGAGCCGCAAGTGCATTTTATAATGCCAACGGCAACAATGTGCGCATTTGCCTTTGTTGGCACTGCGATCGGCCATAAAGTTAGAAATCAGACAGCGGCCGGAATAAGACATACACATCGCGCCGTGCACAAAACATTCGAGCGTCATTTCCGGACATTCTTCGCGAATTTCCTTCATCTCGGCAAAAGTCACTTCGCGCCCCAAAACACAGAGGCTTGCCCCCATCGATTCCCAAAATTTGACGGTTTGCGCCGAGCAAATATTGGCTTGGGTGGAAACAAAACGCTTTAATTCCGGCGCGTGTTCCTTCAGATAATAAAATACACCGGGATCAGCCACCAAAACTCCGTCTGGTTTAAGCTCCTGCAGAGTTTTCACAAACTGCGGCAGCTTGCGCGCCTCTTCGTTGTGAATATATAAATTGAGCGTCAGATAGATTTTTTTGCCGTTGGCATGCACAAAATCAATTCCCTCTTTCAAGTCTTCAAGTGTAAACTTGGACTGAGTGCGCAAACTCATATCCGGAGTGCCGGCATAAACGGCATCAGCACCGTATAAAATTGCGGTTTTCAATTTGACCAACGAACCCGCCGGCAACAATAACTCTGCTTTTCTCATTATTTTTTCACCTCTATTGAAGTAGTATACGATTCCAACTTGCCGAAAGGCGTTTTCTCCGCCTCAACCTTGGCGACAAACGGCGCGTTGGCGGTTTTATCGCGCAAAATCCACAAATAAATCGGCACTTTTTGATTGAGTAAAAATCCGGCCGAAGCCCCGTTTTGAATTTCCAGCATATATTCGCATTTGAGCGCGTTTCCGGCAAAATACGGCGTTTTGATATCCTCATGGCCTACCGTTTTCATATCGGACAGCGAATATTTTTTACCGTTGAACGAATAACGATGCAAATCACAGGTATCAGCCCGCACCACCTGCTCGGTCAGCACCCCGAACAGCGAGAGCAAATCTATCGAATCATCGAGCCGATCCAGCTCAACCAAAGCCGGTTCTTCCAACACCCGCCCGTCACGTACCTTAATCCGCGTTTGCGGCACTCCGTCTTTATAAGTCAGCTGTTTGGTGCGATGATGCCGACGCGATTGCACTTCATAACCGTAGTCTTCCGGCACGAATTTATCCTTATTGTAGGTTCCGTAAGCATGATACGCCCCCGTAAACGGATACAGTTTACCGAACGTGCCGGTGGTGGTCAGCCGGGTTTTCATATCGTACTTATTGCCGACAAACTTATAAGTCAGCGACTGCTCGCAGGCATCAAAAATCCCGATGGTGGTCTGCATATTCTGCGTAACCTCGAGTGCCTCGGCCGCAAAAGCCGTTGTCAACGCCGCTAAAAAAATTAAAATTCGTTTCATTCTTTAGTCAATCCTTAAACAATTTACCTTAACATAACAGAAAATTTCAGATAATAAAGGAAAAAATTATGGCAAAAAAAGTTTTATTACTTTACGGCGGATTTTCGGCCGAACGCGAAGTCAGCATTTCTTCTGCCGACGATATTGCGAAAGCGCTTAAAAGCAATGGTTATACGGTGATTGAACACGATTTGACCGACACCTGGCATTTGCTTGATGTCTTACGTTCCGAAAAGCCGGATGTTGTTTATAACGGGCTTTACGGCAACTGGGGCGAAGACGGCGAAATTCAGGGTTTGCTCGATATGCTCGGTATTCCGTATACCCATTCCGGCGTAAACGCTTCTGCCATCGGTATGAACAAGCATTTGTGCAAGCTGATTGCCGCATATAACGGGGTTAAGGTGGCGCAAGGCGAGAAAAAAACTTATGCCGAATACAAAAAGCACGGCACCAAAGTTCCGTATCCGTATGTCATTAAGCCGGTGGCGGATGGTTCCAGCGTCGGCGTGTTTATTATCCGCAACGCCGCCGATACCGCGCAAATCAGTTATCCCGACGAATCGCTCGAGGTATTGATTGAGCAATATATTGCCGGACGCGAGCTGACGGTTGCCTGTTTTGAGGGCAAGGCTTATGTTGTGACCGAGCTCAAGGCCAAAAACGAGTTTTATGATTATGAGGCCAAATATACCGCCGGATTTACGCAACACATTCTGCCGGCCGAGCTTCCCGACGATGTTGCCGCCACCTGTTGCCGCTATACGGAAATTATGCACAATACACTCGGTTGCCGCACGGTTTCGCGTTGCGACTTCCGCTATAATCCGACCGACGGCGTGGTGTTGCTGGAAATCAACACCAATCCGGGAATGACCTCGCTGTCGCTGGTGCCGGAGCAAGCCAAATACATCGGGATTTCGTATGCTGATTTGTGCGCACGTCTGGTAGAAAATGCTGCCTGCCGCTGCCCCGAAAATCAGGGTATTGCCATCGATACCAAAAAAAATGTAAATTGTGCTTGATTTTAAAAACAAAATTTGCTAAACAGGTACTGACTTGAAAAAGTCGGGGTTGTAGCTCAGTTGGGCGCGAGGATAAAAATAACCTCTGAATGTTATTTTTACCGCAAGCGGCGAAGTTTTCTTAATGAATTTATGTGGCGACAGCAAATAAATGAATTTAGAAAACGAGTGACCGAGCAACTGCTGAAAAACACTAAAAGAATATTGGGGGTATAGCTCAGTTGGGAGAGCGACAGGTTCGCAATCTGTAGGTCGTCGGTTCGATCCCGATTACCTCCACCAATAAAAACAAAAGACGGGGGTAATCCCCGTTTTTTGTTTTAAAACGCCGGTTCCGCAAATAGCATTCTAAAATTAGTTGCAATTTATAAATAATAAGAATAAAATGGCGAATGATTTAAGAAAAAACAGATTATTTGGTAGCGGAAATGAAATGTTCAAAACCGGCAGAACCATGATGAACGGAATGACACAATCAATAAAAAAAATCCGCCTGAGGAGCTAACCTCAAGCGGAGTTTGATTACATGCTTGCCGGCCCTATTCAACCGGAGCCTCGTAATCTACCTGTCTTTGTTTGACCTGATACAGTTTCCCGTCTTTGCGGAAGAACGAACCGACCGTCTTGGTTGCGATAGCCTTTCTGTCGCCGCAATTCGAGCTGTAATAGTGGATTACCGCTTCGCTGTACTTTCCTTTGTTTTCAAAGGTCATCCAGGGCACCACATCGCCGTAGCTCTTGGCAAAATATCGGCCGGAATACAGGCACTTGCCGGAATCTGCGGAAAACAGCATAATCTGATACTGTCCGGCCACCTCGCTGGCACAACCGCGGAACACCAGAAGATGAAGCTTCTCGTCATAAAACACCTCGTAGTCGGGGCTCAAAATCTCCACACCGTTCTTGGCAAGGCCGTAGGTCGTCTCGTCTGCGCCCAACCAGTTGGTATAATGGCTGACAATGATCTCACAATTACCGCACTTCTTGTAGGTAACCGTTGTTTCGGCATTTGCCGTTAAACACATGCAACAAGTTGCAATCAAAACAAAAAATAACTTTTTCATAATGTAAATGCACGGGCTTTTACCGCCGCAGGTTTCTTAATAATAAAAACAAATAATTCTTTTCTGCGCAGAAGTTTACCCCCATCATAGACAAAAGTCAAGCATTTTTTACAAACATATCTGCCGCGCATTAATGCTGTATAAAAAAATAATGTCATCCCTCTCGCAGCGCAGCGCGTCTGCGAGTCAAGGGATCTGACCTTTGCGAAGCGCTATATTTTTTTATAAATCGGAAGCAATACCTGCGAAGATTTAATTCTCCGTCGTTCTTGAAAAGCACAAAACCGCCGTTATATTTTGCCTATATCATTCACAACATAAGGAAAAGAAAATGGCGGAATACAGAACGGACTTGCTGATTTTAGGTTCGGGGCCGGCCGGATATACTGCCGGAATTTATGCCGCACGCGCCGGAATCAGTGCGTTGGTCGTCTCCGGCTCGCAAAAGGGCGGACAGCTGATGATGACACATGAGGTGGAAAACTATCCCGGCTTTGATGAGGCCTTAAGCGGTGCCGATTTAATGGAGCGTATGCAAAAACAGGCGGAAAATCAGGGAGTGCGTATTGTTGACGACGAAATTACCGAAGTTGATTTTTTTGACCACCCGTTCTGTTGCAGCTCGGCCGCCGGCAATTCGTACGTTTCGCGCGCCATAATCATCGCCACCGGCGCCTCGGTCAAATGGCTCGGTCTGCCCAGCGAACAAAAATACATCGGACACGGCGTTTCCTCTTGCGCCACCTGCGACGGTTATTTCTATAAAAACAAAGAAGTGGCGGTGGTCGGCGGCGGTAACACCGCGCTGGAAGAAGCCCTGTATCTGACTAATTTTGTGGATAAGGTGTACCTGATTCATCGCCGCCACTCGTTTAATGCCGAATATGTTTTGCAACAGCGCCTGCACGAAAACCGCAAGGTTATCATTATGTGGAACAGCGTGGTTGATGAAGTATTGGGGCGTGAAAATCCGCTGGAAGTAACCGGCTTAAAAGTGCGCAATGTCAAAACCGACACGGTCAAATATATCAATGTTGCCGGCGTGTTTATCGCCATCGGCCACCACCCGAACACCGACCTGTTCCGCCGCTATCTCAAAATGAGCTCGACCGGTTACCTCAAAACCAAAGAAGACGGTTGTACCACCGACATCAAAGGCGTATATGCCGCCGGCGACGTATGTAACCCGTATCGGCAAGCCATAATCGCCGCTGGTTGCGGGGCCAAAGCCGCCATCAATGCCATCAAAGGATTATAGGATTATTTATTGAGCGCACGCCACTTGCGCACGTTATCGTTATGTTCCGCCAAAGTACGGGCAAAATTATGTCCGCCGTTACCCGATGCCACAAAATACAGATACGGCGTTTTATCCGGATGTGCCGCTGCCATAATCGCGGCCTTACCCGGCGAACAAATCGGCGCCGGCGGTAATCCCTCGTATTTATAAGTATTATACGGACTATCGATTGCCAAATCCCGATAAGTCAGCGCCCGCCCCAAATCTCTTTCGCCCTTGGTAACGGCATAAATAACTGTCGGATCGGTTTGCAGTAACATGCCCTTTCTCAGGCGATTCACAAACACCGACGCCACTTGCGGACGCTCCGTCGCCACCCCGGTTTCTTTTTCCACTACCGAAGCCAAGATCAGCAATTCTTCCTTATTTTTAAGCGGCAAATCGGCATCACGCTCATCCCAAGCCTGCTGCAAAGTTTTTTGCATGGCCGCCTGCCCCTGCTCTGCGATTTTTTGCCGACTTTCGCCGCGCGAAAAAGTATAGGTTTCCGGCAGAAAATACCCTTCTTTCGGCATTTCAAAATCGCCGTCGAGCATATCGTTTGCATACAAAATTTCGGCAATTTCCCGTGCCGTCAGCCCTTCGGCAAAGGTAATCTTGCGCAAATACACCTTACCGCTTGCCAACAAATCGGCCAGCTGTGCCAACGAAATATCGCCTTCCACCAAATATTCGCCGGCCTTAATCCGCGGATACAGCTTATTGAACTTGGCATACCAAACAAAATAGGCCTCTTTATCGACCAGACCGTTTTGCCGCAACATTGCCGCGATTGCCGTCAAAGAATCGCCGCGTTTAACCTGTATAACCAGCGGTTCCGCCACTTTTTGCGGCGTATACACGATACTGTTGCAAAATACATACAAAAAAGCTGCCGCCACCCCGATTATGCTCAAAAGTAACAGCAGCTTTTTCATAACAACCTCTTTTAGTTTTCGTATTTTTTGAAAATCAGCGACGAGTTGGTTCCGCCAAACCCGAACGAGTTTGACATCGCCGCCTTAATCGGCCGTTTTTTCGGCTTAAGCGGCACCAAATCCATATCGGCAACTGCCTCTTCCGGCTCCTCCAGATTAAGCGTCGGCGGGCAAGTCTGCTCCATAATCGCCTTAATCGTATAAACCGCCTCAACCGCACCGGCCGCACCCAAAAGGTGTCCGACAGCCGACTTGGTGGACGACATCGACATATTGCCGAGCTTATCGCCAAACAAACGACGTACGGCCTGCGCCTCGCCCAAATCGCCGAGCGGAGTGGAAGTACCGTGTGCATTCACATAGTTAATATCGGCAATATCAACCCCGTGTTCTTTGGCGTGGTCGGCCGCCATTTTCATGGCACGATAAGCACCGTCACCGTCCGGACAAGGAGCCGTCATGTGGTGAGCATCGCCGCTCATACCGTAACCGACAAGCTCGGCGTAGATATGTGCCCCGCGTGCCTTGGCGTGTTCCAATTCTTCCAAAACCACGGCACCGGCGCCCTCGCCCATAACAAAGCCGCTGCGCTTTTTATCCCACGGACGCGAAGCCTTCTCCGGCGCATCGTTAAATTCGGCCGTAATGGCGTGCATACGGGCAAAACCCGACAACCCCAACACATTAACCGCCGATTCTGCGCCGCCGGCCACCATCACATCGGCATCGCCCATGGCAATAATGCGTGCCGCGTCGCCGATGGCGTGCGTACCGGTAGAACAGGCCGTCACACAAGCGTGATTCGGCCCGCGCAAAGCGTGCTCGATCGACACCATGCCGGAAATCAGATTAATCAGGCAGGACGGGATAAAAAACGGCGAAATACGCTTAATTCCGACTTCGTTGAACGAAATCGAATTATCGTAAATATTGTTCAAACCGCCGATACCGGAACCCATCATCACGCCGGCGCGACATTGTTCTTCGTCGCCTAAGTCTTTCGGCTCATACTCGGCATCTTTGAGCGCATCGTTAGCCGCCGCAATACCGTATAAAATAAATTTATCGGCCTTTTTTTGGTCTTTCGGCGCCATTACGCTGTCCGGATTAAAATCATGCTCGCCCTCGCCCCAAGGCACCTGTCCGGCAATAGACACCGGAATATCCTTCAGGTCGATGTTTTCAACCTTGCGAATAGCGGATTTCCCCTGCATCAGGCATTCCCAGTTATAGTCAACGCCGCGCCCGAAAGGCGACACGATTCCCAAACCGGTCACTACAACTCTTTTCATACAAAACCTCTTTTTCAGTTATTAAAAAAACTCGCTGTTAAAAACGTAGCGAGTTTAATTAAACAAAGCCTTACGACTTACGCATTCTTAGAAAGATAGTCAATAGCGTCTTTAACAGTCAGAATCTTTTCAGCGGCCTTATCCGGAATTTCGCAACCGAATTCTTCTTCAAAAGCCATAACCAATTCAACTGTATCCAAGCTGTCTGCACCCAAATCATCAATAAAGCTTGCAGATTCAACAATCTTTGCTTCTTCAACACCTAAGTGTTTTGCGACAATCTTCTTTACGCGTTCTGCGGTATCACTCATTGTAAATTAACCTCATAAAATTAAAACAAATTTTTTCAGACGAAAGCGCCTGTGATTATCCGTTTACACAAAAATATCTCATTTGACAAGCATTATTTTCATTTTCTCCCGAATATTTTGCCGGATATTTTATAAAATAATGTAAAAACAATGAATTACCAGATAATAAAAAGTGTATAAATCCGCCGGTAAAATTATATTTAATGTCTTTATAAACCTCTCTCAACCATTTGTCATAATCATCAAATGCACCTTTGATAATCGGGTTAGGCAATTCCCCGCGCCACAAATACGCCTCATAGCCACGCGCAAACTGCTCTTGTTGCGCCCGATAAATTCGCGTTTGTGTCGGCTTAATCCCAAGCCAATCGGTAACAATACCCCACCGATTTTGATATTTCTCGCTTGCTGCACCTGAGCGCACATAGTTCCACATATTATTCAGCCAATAGTGTGCAAACTCGTGCGGCAATGTTGACGCATCCGCATCCTTAAACAACTGGATTAAATTCTTGCTCGGCGTAAACGAACCTTTTACGCCTTGCTTAACCTTTTTACTATTGACACTTTCTTCGTTAGGGTTTATAATAAAGTTATTAAGTCCGGCTCCCAAATCTTGACGACTAAATGTAGGCTTGGTTTGCGTAGCTTTAAGGGTTGCGTTAAACTCCCTTTCTGCATCCGGACTTACTTTTGTATCAAATCCCGTCAATAACCAAGTCTTTTTCTTTCCGTATTCATCAAGTGATAGTATGGCTTCATAATCTCCCTTCATTAAATGAACGGTTTTATTTTTTTCTGTAAACTCGGTTATTTTACCATCAACAACCGTATCAAGCACTTTCAATAAGGTTTTAATTCCGCCGTGTTTATCTGCAATATGGAACAATCCTTTTTTCTCATTACCATAAATAAAAGTAACGTCATTTGTACCGCCGTATTGCTCCAAATCATCACGCAAATCTTTTACGGTGGCTTCTTCTGCACCATCTGCTATTTTTTGTAAAGCATCTTTAACTTCACGAGCTTTTTCTTTCGTCTTATCCGAAAGTTTTGTCTGATACAGCTCCACGCCTTTATCTGTTTCGCGTGTCTGCAAAGTATCGAACAGCTTGTCGTATGCCTCATAAATCTCGGCCTTTTCATCTTTATTAAGATAAACATTGTCATCGCCGTCTATAGATATAAGATTTACCAAAAAGTCATTGCTGACGCCCTTTGCTTTTAGCTTATCCTTTATATACTGTTCAAATGTTCTCGCACCCATTTCGCGAATTGTCGACCAATAATCATTA
Source organism: Alphaproteobacteria bacterium (assembly GCA_016283295.1). GTDB lineage: Bacteria > Pseudomonadota > Alphaproteobacteria > RF32 > CAG-239 > RUG410. The sequence continues at coordinate 3,501 of JAEEMQ010000028.1, read as the reverse complement.
AACCTTATATCTCGCATAAAATCCTTGCCAAGTGCAAAAATATCGCTTATATTGCCGCCAATGAGGTAAAAAATGGTGCAAGTTGTTACTTTCGGCTGCCGTATCAATGCGTACGAGTCCGAAGTTATTAAAGAAAAGCTCAAAAATTACGACAAGCTGATTGTCGTAAACACTTGTGCCGTAACCGGCGAAGCCGAGCGCCAATGCCGCCAGACCATTCGCAAATTAAAGCGCGAAAATCCCGATTCCGATATTATCGTTACCGGCTGTTCGGCGCAGATAAATGCCGCCAAACTGGCGGATATGCCGGAAGTTGCGCTGGTTTTGGGCAATAAGGAAAAGCGCGAAATCGAAAAGTATGTTGCCGGTATTTTTGCCGATAAAAATCAGGTCAGCGACATTTTTGCCGATACCGATTGCGGCGACTATATCATTACCGGTTTTGAGGGACGGCAGAAAGCCTTTGTACAAATTCAGCAGGGCTGCAACCATCGCTGCACTTATTGTATTATCCCCTACGCGCGCGGCAAAAACCGCAGTGTGCCGGAAGAGTTGATTATTAAGCAAATTCGCGAACTTTTGGCCGCCGGATTTGCCGAAATCTGCCTGACCGGCGTTGATATTTGCTCGTATGAGCCGTCTTTCAGCGCTTTGGTTGCGCATATTTTGGAGCAAATTCCGGAATTACCAACGCTTGCTTTCGGTTCGCTCGACCCGGCGGCGATAGATGATAATTTTATAGAATTATTACAGAAATACAATAATATATCAAATTATTTTCATCTATCAATTCAATCCGGCGATAATGAAGTTTTACGCCGCATGGGACGTCGTCACAAACGCGAAGATGTAATTAATTTATGTAATAAAATCAGAGAGATATTGCCACAAGTTAAATTTGGGGCTGATTTTATTTGCGGTTTTCCGGGCGAAAGCGAAGAAGCCTTTGAAAACACCTGTAAATTGGTTGCGGAAGCCGGCCTTAACAAACTGCACGTTTTCCCTTATTCGGAGCGCTCAGGCACCCCGGCGGCCAAAATGGAGCAGTTACCGATGGAAGAACGTCGACGTCGTGCCGCAATTTTAAGAGATTTAAGTGAGGAATAAATGAGTTTTTGGGAAAAACTGGGACTGGGATTAAAAAAGACATCAAGCGCCATAACCGGCGGAATTTCCGACATATTTACCAAGAAAAAATTAGATTCGACTACCATTGAGGAGCTGGAAGAACTGCTGATTGCGGCCGATTTCGGGGTTACCACCGCCGGCGAAATAATGCAAAAGTTCGCCGCCCAAAAGCAAGATAAAGAAATCACCGACGAAGAAATCCGCACCCTGCTCGCCGCCGAAATCGAACAGCGCCTTGCCCCGTGCGAACAAGCTTTTACCATAGATTCGGCGCATAAACCGTATGTTATTCTGATGGTCGGCGTCAACGGTGCCGGCAAAACCACCACCATCGGCAAATTGGCGGCCAAACTGCAACAACAGGGCAAAAAAGTTTCATTTATTGCCGGTGATACCTTCCGCGCCGCGGCGGTCGAACAGCTTAAAGTCTGGGCCGAACGCCTGAATATCCGCGTCTTTGCCGGTCCCGACGGTTGCGACAGCGCCGGTTTATGTTACGACGGTCTCAATGCCGCCATCAAAAACGGCGATGATGTAGTGTTTATCGACACTGCCGGCCGTTTGCAAAACAAAAGCGGCCTGATGGACGAACTCAAAAAAATCGTGCGCGTGATGCAAAAAGTGATTCCCGATGCCCCACACAAGGTGTTGCTGACTTTGGATGCCACCACCGGCCAAAACGCAGTGTCGCAAGTGCAGATTTTCCGCGAAATCGTCGGAGTTAACGGCCTGATTGTCACCAAACTCGACGGCACAGCCAAAGGCGGTATTCTGGTGGCGATTGCCGCAGAAAGCAAATTGCCGATTTATTTCATCGGAGTCGGCGAAAAAATCGAAGATTTAGATATGTTCTCCGCCCGCGATTACTCCCGCCAACTCTTAAGCTTGCCAAAAGCATAATTTCCGCAAAAATCTGTTGCGTTTTGCGATATTTTCTGTTATTGTTAGACATAAAGACAATAACGGAGTGCGCCAATGGCGAAATTAAACGAATATCTTGAGTTTGAACAAGACGGAAAGACTTATAATCTTTATTACATGCCCGACGGCTTTGTGATTAAGAGGAACTAGCCAATGGTAAAAGGTTTGTTGCAACAGATAAAAGCTAAGGTCAAAAAAATCCCGTTTATGCCGTTTGAGCAAGACGGCAAAACCTATAATCTTTACGACATGCCCGATGGCTTTGTAATTAAAGGTTATTTGAATTTAAGCCATAAAAATTTAACCGAACTGCCGGATTTATCTAAAGTCGTCGTTAAAGGGAATTTTTATTGCTTCGCTAACCAACTGACCTCTCTAACGGGAGCACCGCAAGAGGTATGCGGGGATTTTGATTGCGCCACTAATCAACTTACCTCCCTACAAGGAGCACCGCAAAAAGTCGGCGGGAGTTTTTGGTGCAGCTGTAATAAATTAACTTCCTTACAGGGAGCACCGCAAGAAATCGGCGGAAAATTCGGTTGCTGCGAGAATAAATTAACTTCTTTACAGGGAGGACCGCAAAAAGTAGGTGGAGATTTTATTTGCTATGATAACAAGCTAACCTCTTTACAAGGTGCACCGCGCGAAGTCGGCGGAGAGTTTGATTGCCACGATAATAATTTGACCTCCTTGGAAGGAGCGCCGCAAAAAATCAAGGGATGTTTCAGATGCCACGATAACAAGCTAACCTCTTTGCATGGGGCGCCGCAGGAAGTCGACGAAGATTTTTATTGCAGCGAGAATAGATTAACCACCTTGGAAGGAGGTCCGCAAAAAGTCGGCGGAGAATTCAGTTGCGGCCGTAATCAACTGACCTCTTTACAAGGAGCGCCGCAAACCGTCGGCGGCATATTTAATTGCCACGATAATAAGCTGACCTCCTTGCAAGGAGCACCGCGAGAAGTCGGCGGGTATTTTTATTGCAAAGGCAACAAAGACCTCTTATCTTTGTTCGGGTTGCCTAAGATGCCGGAAGATAAAGAAATATACTGCGATAAGGCTTTGAGAGAAAAATATGATTGTCCTAAATCACAAAATAACGGTATTTACTATAAGGATTTGATAGAATGCCCGGCCTATCAAACCGAAATAAGTATTAATCGGGTTCTTGAGAAAAGAAACAATCTGAATAAAGCGGAAGAAAATAACAAACGACGTAAGAAATTCAAGGCCGGATATGCGGCTTTCAAGAAAATGCAGGCCGAGGAACGCGAGGAATAAGTAACAGCACTGCCCTCGGTCTATTGCCGTGAGAGGGATGACATTATAAAGATATACCGCAGGGGATTTTTCCGTATTAAAAAATGGTGCAAGCGGGCGGACTCGAACCGCCTGCCTACTTCTTAGGAGGAAGTCGCTCTATCCTGATGAGCTACGCCTGCAACGCCTCAT
>JAEEMQ010000027.1 GCA_016283295.1 Alphaproteobacteria bacterium | reverse complement strand
TTTGCTCCGGATACAGCGTACGATAAGTATCACACCAGCCGGAACGCAACAGCAGTTTCAGACGATTACGCACTTCCGGCCGATACAGCGCGTCGCCGGCAAACAGCTCGGGATTATACACATCGTGCGGCGTCAAAATCACATTAAAATCGCCGCCGAGAATGACGTTTTTCTGCGTTTGCAACAGCTTGTCGGCATGACTTTGCAACGCATCCATCCAACGCAGTTTATACGCAAATTTTGAGTTGTCGGCCGGGTTGTTATACGGCGGATTGCCGTTGGGTAAATAGAGCGAGGCGATAACATATTTTTGGTTATTGATAACAGTTTTGCACTCCAGATAGCGGGCGTTTTCTTCGGCATAATTCGGCAGATTTTCCGCACGCACCGTCAGCGGATGCCGGCTCAAAATCGCGACGCCGTTATAACTTTTCTGCCCCAAAATTTTAGCTTCGTAACCTTGCATTTGCAAATCAAAAAACGGAAAATTGTTAAATTCGGTTTTGATTTCCTGCAACAGCAAAATATCGGGCTGATTTCGGCCGAGCCAATCGCACAAATTGGCGATTCTGGCATTAACGGAATTGACGTTGAGCGTGGCAATTTTCATAAATTTTCCCCTCCGACAAAATATTACTATCGTTTTGCGCGCAATGTAAAGAAATTTTTTATTCTGTTAAGTGATTTTAAACCATAAATCTGTATAACAAATTAAGAATAAAAAAAAGGGGTTTACCATGTATCAGGATTTTTACAATAAGAACGACGATTACGTTAATCAATTCAAACAAAAAGTGGCGGAACAGAAAATCGCCACCATCGAAGAACGCCGACATGAACTGGCACGTTCGCGCAACAATTTTTTAGGGACTTTGGCCGGTATTGTTTTGGCCGGTGTGGTGGCTTGGTTTGTTTTGGCGCCGCAATATAAGCAGGCGCATAAAGATGTACCGACCATTCATCGTCCGGAAACGGCAGTAAAGATTAAGCCGGAAAATCCGGGCGGGATGGATATTCCGAACCAGGATAAGGATATCTACAATTTGGTGGAAAAGAAAAATGTAGACAACACGGTGGTTGAAAATCTGTTGCCGACGCCGGAACAGCCGAAGTTGCCGGATATCGTACCGGAAGTAACCGACGTTAATGCCACCGACATTGATGAAATAGTTGATGTTGTGGCTGAAGAAAATTCGGACACCGTTGCCGCTGAAGATAAAACCGTGCCGGGCAAGCCGCATGACTTGCTTGAGGATGGCAATACCTTAATCAAAGATGTGGTGCAAAAAACCGAAGAAATCGCTAAAAATACGGTAGATTCCGCCGAACAGACCGTAGCTACGATTGGCGAAAAAGTTGAAGCGGCCGTTACCGAAACCAAAGACAATGCCAAAGAAACCACTAAGGAAGCGGTAAAAGAAGCCGCCAAAGAACCGGAAAAAGCGGCCGAAAAGGTTGCGGAAAAACCGGCTGTTGTTGCCAACGGTAAATGGCAGGTTCAACTTGTTGCCTCGAGTAACAAAACCGCGGTTGAAAAAGTTTGGACCGATTCTTCTTCCAAATATGCCGATGTTCTGAAAGGTTTGCCGCACGAAATTCAAAACGTTGATTTGGGCGCCAAAGGCACCATGTACAGACTTCGCGCCGGTAGCTTTGCCGCCAAGGAAGATGCGCAGAAAGTATGCAACGCGCTCAAAGCTAAGGGTATGAACGATTGTATCGTTAAAGAGCGCTAAAATATGAAAAAGATTTTACCTGCTTTTTTATCTTGTCAGGGCACACGTCTGAGCGACGACGAAAAGCGTTTGTTTGAACGCTATAATCCGCTCGGCGTATGCCTTTTTGCCAAGTTTTGCGCCAACATAGAAAATGCCGCGCAGGTAAAATCGCTGGTCGAAGATGTGCAAAATGCGACGGGGCGCGATGATGTTTTGATTGCCGTTGATCAGGAAGGCGGTCGGGTACGTCGTTTGACCGAGCCGGAATTTACGTCGGTGGCTTCGCAACAGGACATCAAAACGCCGCAGGTTGCCAAACAGCATGCCTATTTAATCAGCCGCGATTTGAAAAATTGCGGCATCAACGTTAATTTTGCGCCGGTTCTGGATACCTTGTACGAAAGCACGTCAAATGCACTCAGAGGTCGCTGTTTTGAAAATAACGTTGCCGAGCTTGGCAAAGCTATGGTTAATGAATATATTACACATGGTGTTTGTCCTTGTATCAAACATCTGCCCGGACACGGGCGCGGTGCGGCCGATCCGCATTTGGAGTTGCCGGTAATCAATGAAAGTTTGGCGGAGTTGGAAACGGATTTTGCTCCGTTTACCGCTCTTAACCATACCCCGATGGGAATGGTGGCGCATATTGTGTTGAAAGCGGTGGATGAACAATATGCCGCCAGCGTTTCGCCTAAGGTTATCAAAGAAATCATCCGCGGCAAAATCGGCTTTGACGGTTTGTTGGTTTCCGATGCCGTAATGATGCAGGCTTTGCACGGCAGCATAGCCGACAGGTCGTGTGCCGTAACGGCGGCCGGGTGCGATGTGGTTTGCCTCGGTAATGCCGATTTTGCGGCCAATGTCGAAGTTTGCAAAAGCGGTATCGAATTGAGCGAAAAGGCAATGCAACGACTGGAAAAAGTCAGAGAAATAATCAAAAAAAGCGGCGATTTTGCGCAATATGAATATATTAAAAATAAATATTGTACTGCGCTAAAAAATATTATATCATACAACTACAATTATGACGCGACGGAGGTTTTGAACCGTCTGCGTAAGGCATAAAGGAGAAAAATTATGGGCGGATTTTTTGGTTGGTTTGTGGTTATTGTCGGAGTATTGGCAATCTTTAATGCCGAGAAATTACCTGAATTGCGTGCGCTGTTGGAAGAAAAATTCAAGAGCAGCGTAGACGTGGCAAAAGAGGGTTCCAAGCTCGCAAAAAACCGGATTAAGCAAGTTAAAACCGAAATGGAAAACAAGAAAAATGCCGAAGAACAAAAGGAAGCCGAAGACAATACACCGGAAGAAATCGAGGAATCCTTAAAATTTATGGGCAGCTTTATCAATAAAAACAAAAAAGCTCCGGCAGCCGCACAACCGGCAGCCGCACAATCGGCAACAGCACAACCGGCAGCCGCGCAAAAGGTTGCGGCAAAAGCCGAAACCAAAGTTCCGGAAGCCGTTAAGGAAGATAAGCCGGTAGATTTGGAAAATCGCTATTAATAAAACAATAAACAAACATTGAGCGGAGCTGTAAGGCTTCGCTTTTTTTTGTTGCCATCAAACAAAATTAAGGGGATAGATTTCATTCCCGGTTTGTTTATTTGCGAGAATAACTGTATAATTTTTGTATTGAAAACGGAGTATGAAACATGAAGATAGGTATTATCGGAATAGGATATGTCGGGTTGCCGACCGGTGTCGGTTTGGCCGAGTTGGGAAACGAGGTTGTTTGCGTTGATAAAATCAAAGAAAAAATCGACGATTTGAAGGCCGGAAAACTCACTATTTATGAAGACGGCCTGGAAGAACTTTTCAAAAAAAATATCGCGGAAGGGCGCTTGAGTTTTACTACCTCAATGCGCAAAGCCGTTGCCGGCGCCGATGTGGTGCTGATAGCCGTCGGTACGCCGCCGCACCCGATTACCAACGAGGCGGATATGAAGTATATTTATGCCGCCGCCACCGAGCTTTCCGAACATCTGACCGATTATACCGTTATTGCCACCAAATCGACTGTTCCGGTCGGCACGGGCGACAACATCGAGCAAATTATCCGCAGCAAAAATCCGACCGCGCGGTTTGATGTTATTTCGTTGCCGGAGTTTTTGCGCGAGGGTTTTGCCATTCATGATTTCTTCCATCCGGACCGCATTGTTATCGGCTCCAATTCGGCCAAAGCAACCGCGCTGATTAAGGAGTTGTATGCACCGTTTATCGATAAGACCGAAATGCTGTTTGTATCGCGTCGTTCCAGCGAAACCATTAAATACGCGTCCAATGCGTTTTTGGCGATGAAGATTCACTATATCAACGAAATCGCCGATTTTTGCGAAAAATCCGGTGCTGATATTGCCGAGGTGGCAAAGGGCATGGGGCTCGACAACCGTATCGGCAAGCGCTTTTTGAACGCCGGTTTGGGCTTCGGCGGCAGTTGTTTTCCCAAAGATACCATGGCGATGGCGTATATGGGGCGCGCCGTCGGTACGCCGATTGAGCTGATAGAAACCACGATTGCCGGCAATAAAAAACGCAAAGAAAAAATGGCCGAGCGGGTTTTGGATGCGATAAAGCAAATTCCGCACGCCAAAATTGCGGTGTGGGGCTTGGCTTTCAAAGACGGCACCGATGATTGCCGGCAGAGTCCGGCCATGGATGTGATTGCCGCATTGTTGCAGCATAAGGCCGACATAACCGCGTATGACCCGAAGGCGATGGGTACGGCGTGCCAGCTTTTGGGCGATAAAATTGCCTATGCCGACGATATGTATGCGGCGGTAAAAGATGCCGATGTTTTGGTAATTTTGACCGAGTGGAAGCAGTTTGCCACGGCGGATTTGGACGGGGTGGCGCAACTGATGCGCACCAAAAAGATTTTGGACTTTCGCAATATGCTGAATCCGGAGGACGCCATCAAACTCGGCTTTGAATATCGCTGTATCGGCAAAAAAATTGATTAATATTGCCAGCCGTCGGTTAAGCCGGCGGTTTTTTTATAGGTTTTGCGCGTTTTCCACTTGACACGGGCGACGGTTTAATTTAATAACCTTTAGCAGTTAATAAAAATAAATACACTTAAAAGTATAATATATTATATGCAAGGGCAGGGGTATGAATACGAAAATGCGGACGAGGAGTCGGTTGCAACCGATGGGGATTATGCAAAGTGCGGACTTTGGCGGCGATTACGTGCCGAGAATACAAACGCATGAGGTACGCTGGTAGCGGCGGGAGCGGCGCGGTACACTAATATTAACTGTCATCCTTCGCGCGATGCTGTGCATTCGTGCGTCCAAGGATCTTATCTTCAATGCGAAAGCATTGCTTCCGATTCGCGCAAAATAAACGCGGGTTGTTTTTAATAACATTCCACCACATTTTTCGTGGGGCACGTCCGTAATTTGTTGCGCACAAATTCCGGACGTGACGGATAAATTGGTTACAGCCGCTGACTTGCAAAAGCAATAAGCAGTAAGTAATCGTACTTATTTATTGCCTTTGGCGCGATTGTGGGTTTTACACAGCATTTGGCAGTTTTTAATATCGGTTGCGCCACCTTTGCTCCAAGCGGTAACGTGGTCGGCATCCATTTCTTCGCGTTTCCAAATACGGTTTTTATTGTTGTCATGACCAATGGCGCACAGCGGGCAGTTTGATATTCCTTTTTCTTGTGCTTCTTTGGTTTGGCGTGCATACACAGTTTTCTTGTCGCGTTCATCAAATATACGGATTTCCAACAGTTTGCTGTCGGTGCAACCGCCCAAAACATATTCAAATATGCCTTTTTTGTTTTTCACAAATTCGTCGGCATAAAGTTCGGCCGTTTTGGCGCTGATTTCTTTGGTGTTATACGGTTGTTTATGATATGTTTCGTAAAGTTTTCCCCAGTCGATATTTTTCATTTCGGGATAAACATCAATAAATATGCCGTCTACCCAGTCGATAACCGAGTTAAAATACGTCTTTAATTCGTTAATATCGGTATCGTGCCGGTGTTTTGACATATAATCTTCGGTATTACCTTTACTTACCCAGTTTAGCGCACATTCCAAATATTCTTGGCGGTTGACGGCACCGGAAATATAAGAACTCCACTTATTGATATTGCTGTTTTGCGAATTGCTGAACTCTTCCTTGGCGAGGGTTACAAAAGTTCCGGAATAGATGGCATTTAATATTTCCTGATGATTAAGCGGAATACCGGCAATATTAATGGTCTTAAACCATTCTTTGATTTCGCTTTCCGTGCCTTCACAGACATAGATTAAGAGTTTTGTATTAAGGATTTTATCCTGTTTATCTTTAGATATACCGCGGAAATATTGTGGAATCTCGTTATCGAGTATGGCAAATTTGCTTGTTACAAAACGCCCTAAACTGGTAATGCGTTGTTGACCGTCCAAAACTTCATATTGTCCGCTTTCGGTTTTTACAAAATAAATCAAGCCTATCGGGTAACCTTTCAAAACCGATTCGATAACTGCCACATCTTTTTTGCCGTCGGCATAAATATAGTTGCGTTGATACTCCGGCTGAATTGTCAGCTTGCCGTTCATTCCGTAAAGGCCTTTACCTTCCAGCTCGTTATAGATAAAGCCCTCGCAAATATCTTTAACGGTCCATTCTGTATGTAATTCTGTTTTCATTATTATTTCCTTTTTCTTATAAAAACTCGGGAATATTTTGATTGAATAATATGACCCTCTTTATTCACAAAATAATTATTTTTTATATCAAATATCCCTTCTAAATTGGCATTTTCATTAGTTTTACTACCTGAAGAACCGGTTTTCGTCCCGTCTTGTCGAACCTCCCAGTAAGTGTCGTATTTTTTTGTATCCGGAAAATTATCATGACATCCTCTTTGGGTAGAGCCAATTATTTCAAATTGCTCAGGACAATATTTCTCTAGAAAAGTTATTGGAACTCCCATTACTCCTTCATAATCACTCGGTATGGCATCCGTATAAGGTACTTCAATAGCATCATAATTGTCATATTTCTGATAATTATGATCTTTGACTTCAGAACGTTTGCTGTGTTTTATATTGTCTGCCATCGTCATAAGCTTTAACGGTTCATGCCTACGACCATGGTCAATGTTTGTTAGCCAAATAGATGGCGTATTTTTCATATTTTTACCATTTATTACTTTATCTACATCGTTATCGTCTACCGTTTCAAACCACATCCCACCAGACCATTCGGTTTTGCCAGACCAAATATAATTTTTTTGAAATAAAGGGAACATTTTTTTATTACCAAGTGCATTTTTATTACAAATAACTGTAAATTTTTTTCCACTATCTATAAGCCACGCTAAAAATTCTCGAAATAGGGAAAACGGCGGATTGGTAATAATTATGTCGGCTTCATCGCGAAGTTTTTTGACTTCGTCGCTCCTAAAATCGCCATCGCCTTCCAAATATTGCCACTCTAAATCTTCGATATCAATTACGCCGTTTTGGTTGGTGTCGTGGTCCAGCGTAAATATTTTCCCGCGAGTTCTGTTGATGTCCGGATTAAAATGCAGAGCTTGTTCTTCAAACAAAGACGGTTGATAAGGCATATTAACGTTTTTGCTCTCAAAGGCATAGCTGGTGCTGATAAGTTTTTTCAAGCCGAAAGCCTCAAAATTTTGCGCAAAAAATTTGGTAAAATTACTCCATTCGGGGTCATCACACGGCAAAAGAATGGTTTTATTGCGGAATACATCGGGGTTATATTCGATATATGCCATAATTTCTTTTTCAATATCCGCCCACTGGGTATAGAACTCGTCGTTTTTGGCTTTTTTAGCTTGCTTCAGGTTATCATTCGCCATTGCCGCACATCCTGTTTGTGGTTAACAAAAACCCACTTTCGTTAGAAAGCGGGCGGATGTTCAGAAACCGTGTATAACTAAGCGGCTCGGCTTATTCGGCATAGCCTTATTAGGCCGACATCCGCCCTTAAAAAAGGACAGAAGCCGGCATATATATTTAAGTCGTCTATGCTCCGACGACTAGTTATACAAGGGTTTCTGACGCCCTGAGTACGGTTTTCCGTACCTGACACCTACATTACGAATATTTCCGCCAAATGTCAACACCGTGATTTGGCAAAAGAAACAAACTGTAACTTTTTGTGTGTTGCATAAGCGGGGTAATTCTTTTAAGCTATGGTTATAATAACATTATGAAAGGATACGACCATGGCTAAAATTCATCCTACCGCGATTATCGAAGACGGCGCACAAATCGCACCTACCGCGGAAATCGGCCCGCTCTGCTGGGTAAGTTCGCAGGCAAAAATCGGCGAAAACGTTAAACTCTTGGGGCAGGTAACCGTTTACGGCAACACCACCATCGGCGAGGGAACAATCGTGTTTCCGGGCGCACGCTTAGGCTGCGGACCGCAAGACCACGGCAACGAATTTCAGCCGGAAGCTCGCCTGATTATCGGCAAAAACAATATCATTCGCGAAAACGTTACCATGCATTCCGGCACCCCGAAGGAGCATTTTACCACGGTTGTCGGCGATAACGGTATGTTTATGATTAACTCGCATATTGCCCACGATTGTGTGGTCGGCAACAACGTGATTATGACCAACAATGCGGTTATCGGCGGCCATGTGCATTTGGGCGACGGTGTGATTTTGGGCGGCAACTGTGCCGTGCACCAGTTTGTACATATCGGCCGCAAGGCAATGGTCGGCGGTGTTTCCGGTGTAGCGCGTGATGTCATTCCGTTCGGTATCGCCAACGGTATGCCGGCGGCTTTGCGCGGACTTAACGTAATCGGTATGAGCCGCAGCGGTATTGATGAGGCCACGATTAAGGCGTGCACCCGTGCTTTTATGTATATCTTTAAAGGCAAAGACGGTACTTTTGTTGAGCGGGTGGAAGCCGCTTTCGAAAAATTCAAAGATAATCCGATGGTTATGGAACAGCTTGAATTTATTAAAGAATCTCTGGCCGGAAAACGTAATATTACCATTGCCGATTAAAAACGGAGCTTGAAAAAGGAGAAGGGGGCAAAATGCCCCCTTTTTTGCGTAAACATGAAATGCTTAATAATGTTTACACTTGAGATCTTTTTTTATTTCTTTGATCCGGACGTCCTTGAAAGTGTCGTGCCAGACCTGTTGATCGGTTTTGAGATATTCTTTGTCGCCGCGGCGCTCGGCATAATCTTTGGCTTTATAAAAAGAATCATAAGAAAAGGAGTGAGTGGTTATTTTTTTGTTGCGCTTGCCCACATAGCCGACGGAAACGTTCAGACGCGTGTATCCGTCGTGATTATCCTGATACAGCCCGGTACGCAAAAACGGCCCGACTTGCCGCCCTTTGGCATTTTTTACGGCAATACTCACATTGGCGGAAGTACCGTCGGCAGGGCTGATAACCAGCTGATAGTCGGTGTTCTGTACACTCTTCAAAAAGCGTTTGAGATTGTTGGCAAAGTCATTGAGCGCGATATTCAAATACTTCATCAACTGCTTTAATTCTTCGTCTTTATTAAAGCAATCGTTGATGATTTTATGTTCGGCTTTGGGTTGAATAAATTGCGAGTTCAGATGGTATTTGGCTTTGGTGTTATATTTTTTGAAATTGTCGCGGATATTCTGAAAACAGTAGGCAAGTTTAACCTCCAACGGATCCGGAGCCGGCACCGTCGGTTGCAACACAATATGCACCGCGCCGTCGGCGGCAATATGCGCTTGCGGTGATGTTGCGGACACACGCTTTTTGGCGGCGGTAATTTTTTTTGCCACCGTAGTATCCGTTTCTAAATCAAATTGCGCCATCGCCTTCTCCCATCAATATTTATGCTCCTTTATTTATTGAAAAAACACTCAAAATAGTTTCTCTATCTTTTGTTTTTCCTTAATTACATAAAGCCAAAAACCAATATAAAATGCTACCGATCACAAACATAAATGTAAACATTTCGTGATGAATCCAACGATCCTCACTATCATTACACAAATAACCGATAAACAAGCAAAATAACCCCCATTTAAAAGCAAAAACGAAGTAGTCTATCATTTTCTCCTCCATGAAAAAATTATAGCTTATTTTGTAAAATTTGGCAAGTGTTTTAAATACAGAAAAAGCACCTGCATTTAAGCACGTGCTTTTTGTGTTTCGTAGAAGCGATCGAGGTTGTTGTCTGTCCGATATTGGCGGATTGACTTGCGATAAGTATCGGCATACAGCGGGGACAAATCCTCGTCCTTGTCGCGCTCGTCCAAGCGTGCGAGCAACAGGGGTAAATCATCGTAGAAGATGCGCCCGTAGGTGCTGATTGTTTCAATCAGTTTCCGATAAGCCCCGGCTTCGGCAGAGATGGCCTTACGGCAAATCTTGACAGCCTGTTCCTCCGTGTATGAATAGCGGACAAATTGCGCTATCGCGGCCTTTTCGGCGGGTTCTGACTGCAAGTTTTCAACCAGTGCGTTCATCGCCTTGTTGCCGAGAGGGTAGTACTTGATGTACTCCTTTATCCAACCGAGCCACTCTTCCGGCTTTTCATCGGAGATAAGGCGCTGTACCAACTCAACCTCCTCATTGTCTTTTAATGAATCGGCATAAGTGTCAACCCCGTTCAGGGTTTTTCCAAATACGGCGGCAGAAAGTTCAACCACTCTTCCATTTCTGATAATGTCAATGTATTCCATATATATAATTTGATAATAATTGCAAAACTCCGTATATTATGGCGCAATATGCGGTTTTTGTCAATATAGAAAAAAGGGGGTATGGTGTTTTTTTTACCGGCTGCGATGGATAATTTCGCAAATCCGCATAATTTCTTCTTCGTTCATACGGTGAGTAAGAGCAACATAAGTTTCTGTTTTGACGGCAATGTTGTGTGTTTTCAGCCATTTCTCGCTCTCGGTCAGAGTTTTGTATTGCACCTTCATATCGTCTTGTCCGTGAAACATATAAAGCGGCGGCCGCGAATGAATCTTATTTGCCAATAAATCGGTGCCGGCAACCAAACCGGATAAAGCAAAAGCTCCGCCCAGTTCGGAGTCGCGCGTCAAAGCAGTATAAATCGTCAGCATGGCGCCTTGCGAAAATCCGCATAAAAAGGTGTGTGCATCGTCAATTCGGTACTGTTGTTGCACGGTGCCGATAAAGCCGTTTATCATGGCGGCACAAGTGTCGATTTCGGCAGCGGCTGCGTTATAAATCGCAAAAATTTCCGCGGTGCTCGTTTCCGGCTGTCTGCGTCGATTCGCCGCATCATATTTCAGCATGCCGTACCATTGAAAACGCTGCGGGTCCTTATCGCTGATTTCCGGCGCGTGCGGCACAATCATCACGGTGTCGCGCAAATACTGCTTGAACCAGTCGAGAGCGTACTGATGGTCGGCCACGGTTCCGTTGTAGCCGTGCAGAAAAATCAGCATTTTTTTTGGGTTTTCGCCGATTATATGGGCATCAAAATCAAGCATTCTTACCTCATCGCCGCATATTATACACGTTGAGGGTTAAAAAAAAGTTCATAAAAAAACTCCCGAGCGGTGAAGCTCGGGAGCGGCTTAGTTAGTTTAATTGTTTGTTAGAGTCTTTAACCTTCACAGGCTTACAGACTATCGTCCAGGTCTTCCTCGCGCTTGCGAGGGGGGCGGCCGTTTTCAAGGGGCCGTTTTTCTGAAGCTGCCCGGCGCGAAGGATTCTTGCCGAGCAAATCATCTGCTTTTTGATTCATACGCACTTTGTTTAGTGGCCGCGGACATCGTCATTAAAGACCGATGCCCGCGCCTGATGTTAGAGTTTCCAGTTTACCTTCACAACGGCGATTGCGTCGTCACACTTCAACGCCTTAACCTGCTTATCCAGAGTCTTGGCGTTGGTGTCATAACGCTGGCCGTTGCTCACACCGTCGGCATCAAACATTGACCAGCCCTTAGCATCTTTAACCAGAACAGCCATGTGCGGATCGTTCTTGACGATAAGGACTCGATCAAACTTGCGTGGAGCCAGACCGCGTAAATCCAACGTGGCAGCACCCCACTTGCCGTCTTGGAGCATGAAGACGATGTCGTCGATCAACTTGATGTCCTCGAAAGGACCGTAGGTCGATGAGGAGCCGATCTTCCAGAGCATCTTCTTGCCGTCGGCCTTGATGTATGCATATTCTGCGTTATCTTCGCAGGCATCCACGGACTCGATATTGATACCGGAGGCAACGACTGACGAATTCACGACAATCGAGGTCAGGTCGCCCTGCTTGGCAAACACTGCCTTGTACTCTTCCTTATTCTCGATTTCATCGAATTCCGGAGCGAGCACTACACTTCCACCTTCGTTCTTCAAGCCTACCTTGCCGTTGGCCTCGGTGAGTTCATATTCGCCGACTTTCTTCACTTCCTTGCTGGTACACGAGGTAAACATACCGGTTGTTGCTACAGCTATCGCTGCTGCAACAAAAAATAATACTTTCTTCATTTTTTTTGAAATTTTGAATGAAACAATATTGATAATAGTCACAATAGTCGTAAAACATTCTTAATCTAACGCATTTTGTAAATTTTGTCAAGCCTAAAATAAAAATTTGTGTAAAAATTTTGCTTTGCGGCAAAAAAAACTTGATTTATCCAAAATATTATAATAGTTATATGTTGTTTTGAATGCGGCCATGGCGGAATTGGTAGACGCGTAACGTTGAGGTCGTTATGAGCTAAGCTCGTGGAAGTTCAAGTCTTCTTGGCCGCACCAATTCAAAACTGACTTTGAAAATTTATGCATCAAAGGAGAGCTTAATAATGCTGCGTATTTATAAAACGGAAGACGGCGGAAAACTTGTTAAGCTCAAAAGATTCGGTAAAGTTACCCAAGCCTGGTTCAGTTTAACTAATCCTACCGCCAGCGAAATCAGTAAAGTTTCGTCGCTGCTCGCGGTCGATTCGGATATTTTGCGCAACTCCTTGGATGCCGACGAACGTTCGCGAGTCGAATTAGACGAGGGAGTATTTTCTACCATCGTGAACTTGCCGTTGTTGGATGAAGACGGTAACTTTGATACGTTGCCGTGCGGCTTGGTGTTCAGCGGCGAAAACTTTTTGACGATTTGCTCTAAAGATAACCGTATTTTAAGTTCGTTTAACAAAAATACCGCCAAGAGTTTTGATACGCGTGAACGCACCAAGTTTATGCTCTCGATCCTTTATAAAATCACCCAGTTTTATTTGCGTTATTTGGCGATTATCAACCGCAAAACCGAGCATATTGAAGATTCGCTCAAACAAACCACGCATAACGAAGAACTTTTCCAGTTGATGGAAATTCAGAAATCTCTCGTATACTTTACGACCGCTTTGCGCGATAATCAGCTGGTTTTGGAAAAGATTTTGCGTATGACCAAATCGCCGGCAAGCTCAAAATATTTGGCCTTTACCGAGGACGACATCGACCTGTTGGAAGACGTTATCGTAGAAAACAAACAGGCTATCGAAATGGTGGATATGCACCGCTCGATTTTGGAAGGCATGATGGATGGTTTTGCCTCGATTATCAACAATAACTTAAACCAGATTATGAAGTTTTTGGCCGCCATCACGATTGTGCTTTCGATCCCGACCATGCTCGGCACCTTCTGGGGGATGAACGTCGGTGTGCCGTTTTTGAACCAAACTATCGGATTCGGGGTGGTGATAGCACTTTCGCTATTGGCAACTTTGGTTGTCATTTTATACTTCCGCAAAAAGGGAATGTTCTAGAAAAAATAATTGACAAAAACTAAAATCAGCGCTACAATAACCATACTTATTTAAGGATTATGGTTATGTTTATGGTGATTTTTGGGTCTATGTTTTTGAGTTCTGCTCAGATTCCGATTTAAGAAAGGCTGTGAATAAGACTTGTTCTGAAGGTAAGTGTTGTTTCGGATAAGCGTTTGCTTGGTTTCCCCGGAATAACGAAAGATTTATTTACATCCCGATTGGAAACTAGGGTGCCAAAAATTTTATCAATTATGGCAAACAAGAATTTCAAAAACAAGAGTGTGGGACAGTTCGTTAAGTTTTGTCTCAGTTGTGTGGCTGCATTCATTTGGAACTACTTTTTGATGTATGTTCTGGGATGCTTGTTCTTGGCAGTTTTAGCGGCTGTGTGCATTGTCGCTGTGGTGCTCAGCCCGGTGTGGTTTCCTATTTGCGTGCTTAAAAATCCGGAGGAATGTGCGTTTCAGCTCAATTCCTGTCCGAAGAAGGACAGCGGGTTTATTTGTACCTGCATATGGGGCATCGGTTTGGCAACTGTTCGAACCATCGGCTGGCTGAACAAGCCGTTCATCAACGTGTTGCCGATGAAGTACAGAAAGGAGTTTATACTTCAAGGCTCTAAGCCGCTGTACGATTACCCCGTCAAAACACAGGTGGCTTATTACAAGTCATTCTGTGATGACGGTAAGCGCAACCTTATCAACGGCGCCCTCTCTAACGAGGCGCGTGCAACCATTTGGCAAGATATTACAGAGCGTGACAACTATGTATTGAGCGGTAAAGAGCTGACGCATGGCCAGATTGTTGACCTGCTGAAAGCCGGCTCCGACAACACCTTGTGGCTGTACTTCAAGAACAACACTCCCAACAAGGAGATGCTCTTTGAGTTGGTCAAGTATGCTTTTGATGGCAATAGCGCCGCCCAGGAAGTGTTGGTTAGGCTGGTGCGTCAGCAGCGTCCGAGTAAGGAACTGTTGGCTCGTATCCACGGCACCGGACAGACGCGTTTTATCGAGCGCGTCAATGAGGTTCTCGACCTCTACGCCGATATGGACGCAGTCCGCTTCAACGTTTCAAACGTTGCCGGCGAAATGTCCGATGAGGAGAAAGCAAAAATGGTGGCTGAGCGTTGGGAAAACTTCTGTAAGGTGAAGAAGAGCATTTCTTTGTCCGCACAGAAAGAAATGAACCACGAGCAGTTCAAGGTGTTCATTGCATCCGGCCATTTGCTGGAGTATTACGCGCTTTTGCATTTGCTTCTCAACATCAACGACGAGGCCTACCTGAAGGAGGTTATCGCCACTGAGTTCAAGCAGATCAAGGACAACCGAATCCTGTCCGCTCTGAAGGCCGATTACTGGCGCTACAGTTGCTATCTGGCAGTTGCAAGCGAGCAGGACGCCGCCTGACACTCTTTAAGAAAAACACCCTTTACCGCGACGGTAAGGGGTGTTTTTTATTTTAAAAATCGTTTTTTTTACGGTCGATATGCGGCAATCAAAGGGGCAAATTCCGCTCGCGCTTTTTCGTAGGCTTCTTTTTTGAAATCCACAATCAACTCGCAGGCGGTGGCAAAATCGCTCCATTTATAATCGCAAAATTCCGGCTCGGCGGTTTGCAAATCAATCTCCGTATCAGCGCCGTCAAAATACACCAGCGACCAATAAATATCCTGCCCGATGTTCTTAAAGCCGCGCTTTTGCATTTTGGCGATAATCTGCGGCGGAAAAGTATAGCGTGCCGGTGTTTCCAGCGATTTTATCAGCTTTGCGCCGGTTAGCGAAGTTTCCTCCTGCAACTCGCGCAGAGCCGCCTGTGCCACCGATTCGCCTTTTTCGATGCCGCCTTGCGGAAATTGCCAGGAATCGGCCACGTCGTTGCGTTTGCACAAAAGCACCTGACCGCGGCGATTAAACACGACAATACCGGCGTTGCGGCGATATAAGTCCGACATCAGTTCTCGCCCTCGGCTTTCTTTTCTTCCGCCGCCGGAGCCGTCGCGTTGTTATCGTTTTGGCCGTAAATATAGAGCGCCTTTACCAAATCGAGAGCGCGTACTAACTGATAATCTTTTTTATCGGCTTCTCTCTTTTCTTTGGCTTCTTTATCCTTGCCGTTATCGTTGGCCTGTTCGTTTTTCAGGGCACCTTTCAAATCGGCTTCGCTCAGATTATAGGCGGTGGATTCGATTTCTTCCACTTTGGCCTGTTTAACCTTAACATCCGGCTCAATACCTTTGGCCTGAATCGAGCGTCCCGACGGGGTGTAATAACGCGCGGTCGTAATGCGCATGGCGGCATTGTTGCGGAGCGGAATAACCGTTTGTACCGAGCCTTTACCGAACGATTTTTCGCCCAAAATCACCGCACGGTGATGGTCTTGCAACGCACCGGATAAAATTTCTGCCGCCGAGGCCGAACCTTCGTTAATCATTACCACAATCGGCAGACCTTGCGCAATATCGCCGGCGGTAGCAGAATATTTAATCGTATCTTCTTCGTTGCGAGAACGAGTGGAAACGATTTCGCCCTGTTCCAAGAATAAGTCCGATACTTTAACCGCTTGGTCGAGCAAGCCGCCCGGGTTGTTGCGCACGTCGATGACAATACCGGAAAGCTTGTTTTTCAGGTCTTTCTGTGCCTTTTCCAAAGCCTTGGTAATATCTTTATCAATGTCTTCGTTGAAGGCGGAAATACGGATGTATAAAATATCATTGTCCTTCAACTCGCTTTTTACCGATTGAATTTTGATTTCATCACGTTTCAGGGTTACGGTAAACGGCTTGGTGTTGACGCGGCGAATGGCAATTTTAACTTTGGTGCCGACCTTGCCGCGCAACTTGCTTACAACTTCATTAAGAGTCAGACCGACCACCGTTTCATCATCAATATCCGTGATGTAATCACCGGCCAAGAGCCCGGCTTTGGCCGCCGGTGTATCATCTATCGGCGAAATGATTTTAACGATGCCGTTTTCCATGGTGATTTCAATACCCAAACCGCCGAACTTGCCGCTGGTTTGTTCGTTCATATATTTATAATCCTGCTCGTTGAGGTAGCTGGAGTGCGGGTCAAGCGAGGTCAGCATACCGTTCAGAGCGGCCTCAATCAGCTTTTTATCCGTAACGTCTTCAACATACGAGCCTTTGGTGCGTTCCATAACTTCGCCAAAGATGTTCAGCAACTCATAGGTGCTGATTTGGTCGTCTTTGGTTTCGGTTTTAGCCAAGACCGCACCGGAAAATAAACAACCGGCAAGTGCATAAATTATAAGCGATTTCTTTAGCATAATCTTATTCCTTTAGTTAGTAGAGAGCCAATCGGCCGGGTTAACCGGATGATTGTTTTTTCTGATTTCCATGTGTAATTTTATATTGCCGGAAGTAGGCATCGTGCCCACCGGTTCTCCGGCCAAAAGTGTTTGCCCGACTTCGGCATCGGTATCGCCCATACCGCTCAAGAGCGAAGTGTAGCCGTCGCCGTGGTCGATGATAACCAGGTTGGCAAAGTTCTTAAACGGTCCGGCAAAGATAACCGTGCCGTCGTACGGTGCGGTAATTTGCGCGTGCGAAGCGGTTTTGATATCAATACCGTTAGACTTTACGCCTTTGGAAAGTTCCTGCATAAACGACGTGACAATCGGTCCGCGTGCCGGACGGGAGAGCTTGCCCTTAGCCGAAGCAAAATTGGTCGAACCCTGCGGCTTATAGGCATCGCGACGCTCCTCACGCAAGTCGTCGGCCGCGCGCTGTCTGGCCAAACGCTCCTTTTCCGCCATTTGCTTGCGCTGCAGTTCTTTTTGCTTTTCGAGTTTATCCAACAAATCGCGCAAGCCGCTGGCCTGACTTGCCAGTTTTTCGGCACGTTGCTTAGCTTCCTTGCTTTGCGAAGAAATTTGGCTGTACATCTCGCTTTTTTGTTTGGAGAGCTTTTTCATTTCGTCATGCTGCGCCGCCAACTGCTGATTTTCAACTTCCAAATCTTGCAAGCGCTTGGCAATTTCGGCTTTTTGCGCGTTAATATCTTCGATTCCCTGACGGATTCTTTCGGCGCGGTCCTTTAAAGCATGAACGCTGCTGCGGAGCAAAATACTGCTGCGCATAACCTCAACCGGCGACAGCGGCTGGGCCAAAATGGCCTCGGAAGGGCGTAACGCCAGGTTCTGCAACGCCGACAACGTTTCAACCAAAATGCCGTGGTCAACGCTGAACGCGGCCTCCGATTCGCTTAAATGCTGTTGCAAAACTTCCAAATCTTCCTGTTTTTTGCGTACTTCGTCTTCGCCGTTTTGAATTTTTTTGGCGGCGGCAATCATCTTTTGGTTAACACTACCGAGTTCGGTTTTGATTTTTTGCGCTTTGGCTTCCAAGGCGGCACGTTCCTGCGAGGCCTTTTTGGCCGCGGCCTCCGCCTTTGCCACTTCGGCAGCGGAAACCGAACCGGCCGGAGCCGCCGAAACTTCGGTGGCAAGCGGCAAAGCCAAAATCAATAAAAGCGGCAGAGTTCTGTAATTCATCGCATTTCCTATTTTTCCAAAAGCGAATGTCCGGTCATTTCCGGTGCTTTTTCAATACCGAGCAAGTCCAAAAGTGTCGGGGCAATATCCGCCAAACGACCGTTACTCAACCCCTTGACACTGTTAGGAGCGTTGTATAAAACGGCCTGAACTTTGCCGACGGTGTGCGCCGTATACGGCTGTCCGGTGGTCTCATCAACCATTTTTTCAACATTACCGTGATCGGCGGTAACCAGTAAAATGCCGTCGACTTTTTTAATGGCGCGCATAACCCGCTCGAGCGATTCGTCAACCGCGGCAACCGCCTTTAAGGCCGCACTCATTACGCCGGTGTGCCCCACCATATCGCCGTTGGCAAAATTGCAGATAATCGTATCATATTTTTGGCTTTCGATGGCCTCAACCAACTTATCGGTAACCTCATAAAGGCTCATTTCCGGCTTTAAATCATAGGTTGCCACCTTCGGGCTGTTTACCAAAATACGGTCTTCACCTTCAAACATGCGCTCCTCGCCGCCGTTAAAGAAAAACGTAACGTGTGCGTATTTTTCGGTTTCGGCGATACGCAGCTGCTTCATGCCGTGATTGGCAATGATTTCACCGTAAATATTTTTAAGCGCTTCCGGTGCAAAAATCGTTTTCATAAAGCGGTTATGGTCCACCGAATATTCGGTCATGCCGACGCTCATTGCAAATTTGATAATTTTTGAACGAACAAATCCCTCAAATTTTGCATCTGATAAGGCGTATAAAATTTCGCGAGCACGGTCGGCGCGGAAGTTGGCCATCAACACGGCATCGCCGTCGGCGGCCCCCTGATAATCACCGATAACGCACGGAACCACAAACTCGTCGGTCACGTCGGCGGCATAAGAGGCATCCATGGCTTCATCGGCGGTGGCATAACGCTTGCCCTCGGCCGAGATAATGTTGTTATAGGCCAATTCCACTCGGTCCCAACGTTTGTCGCGGTCCATGGCATAAAAGCGGCCGGAAAGCGTAGCCAATTTAACGTGTTCCATATTTTTAACCGCTTCCGTAAATTCATGCAGAAAGCCTTTAGCAGAAGTCGGCGGAGTGTCGCGCCCGTCCAAAAAGGCGTGAACGGCAACGTTGACGCCGTTTCTGTTTAAAATTTCGCACAATGCGACAATATGTTCCTGGTGCGAATGCACACCGCCCGGCGACATCAATCCCATCAAATGGCAGGTTTTGCCGTTTTGTTTGAGCGTATTTATCAATTCAATCACCACCGGATTCTGCTCCAGCGTATGGTTTTTGATGGCCTGATCGATTTTCGGTAAATCCTGCATTACCACGCGGCCTGCACCCAAATTGGTGTGTCCGACTTCGGAGTTGCCCATTTGCCCGTCAGGCAGGCCGACATCAAGTCCGGATGTTTCGATAAAGGCGTGCGGGCACGTTTGCAAAAGATAGTGCCAATTCGGAGTTTCGCCGTTTTCGATGGCATTATCCGGCGTGGTTTTTTCTCTGTATCCCCAACCGTCCAAAATAAGTAACATAACCGGTTTTTGCATTGTTTTCCCTTTCTTTTTCATGCTTAAATGCTTTTTCAAATTGAACTCATTATATATAATAAAACTAATTTTAAAAGCACTATTTATAAAATTATAAACAGGGATAATTTAATAGCAAGGGAAAATCAAGAAATTATATTGACATCAGACGTTTCTGTTCATAAATTAAAACAAAACTTATGAGGAAAAAAAGATGAAAAAAAGTATACTTTGTACGGCTTTTTGTGTGGTTTGTTCCGCGGCAAACGCCAGCGAACCGACTTATGATTACGGCGCGGTTGCTACCGGTTTTTACGGTTACAGCGAATATGCCGATTCTTATCGCTCTCGCTACAAACATTATCACACACCGGTTGCTGCCGAAATAACGACTTCCGCCGGATATGATTTGGATAACGGCGATGAGTTGCGTATCGGGTTGGATGCACAGATTGCCGGCGGTAAGGAAGTTGAAGATTATAACCACGGCGAATGGGGCGAAAATCTTTATGCTTCATATAATTCGGAAGATTACGGCGAAATTACGCTCGGTCAGGTATATAATGCCGCGTATCAGATGGCGGTCGGTGCGCCGTCGGTCGGAGTTTGGCGCGTAAACAATTCGCCGCTGACCGATTTAATCGCCAACCCGAACTGGCAACGTCACAGCCGTACAGCTTCTTATCGCACCCTCAATTCAACCTATTTGAACACCGATGCCGATGCACCGAAAGTCAGCTATGTTACGCCGGTGTTTTACAATACCAAAGCGGCTTTTTCGTATACGCCGGACAGCTATTCGCAAGCCGGGTTGATTAATAAGCACAGCCGTTACGATAATCGTTCATCTTATGCCCTCGGTTTGTACAACGATTGGGATTTGAATTATATGGAAATCGAAAGTTCGCTCGGTTATGCTTACAATCGCAAAAACAACCAGGAGGCATCGGTCGGTTTGAGCTTATATCGCAAAGGGTGGACCTTGGGCGGCTCGTATCGTCAGAGCTGGATGACTTCGCGCGATTATGCCATGAACGAACGCGACAACGATTTTGTTTATCGGCCGGAATATTATGACGGATATCGCGAAGGTCACGCCTTCAATGTGGGGCTGAGCTATGAAATCGGACCGTTCAAAACCGGTATTGCGTATTTTGCTGCTTATGCCGATAAAACCGACAATGAAGATAAAATCTTCAGCTGGAGCAATCGATTCGCCTTCAATAAGTATGCCGCCGTATATTTGATTGGGGCACTGGCCGAATATAAAGGCAACGGACGCAAAGAAGACAATAACCGCGGCGGTGCGGCGATTGTTGGTTTGGAACTAACTTATTAAGGCAAAAATGGTCAAAGTCTGTATTATTTCGGAAAATCAGGATTTTAAAGCGGATTTGGTAATGCAGCTGACCAAATATGTAGAGGGATTCGCGGAGAATAACACCATGCCGGATATGGCGATTGTTGATGAAAATCGCAAACAGGCTGAGCAACTTCGCCGCGATTATCCGTCGATTCCGATTATTTTACTGACGCGCGATAATGCCGAAACCACCGACTACTTGAATCCGATTCTGCGTAAGCCGTTTTCGCTGATTGCGCTGATGGATATGGTGGCGGCCGCCAACAATAAACTGGATAATTCCGATGAAGGGTTTTTGCTGTTCAACGGATATCGCCTGCAGCCGACTTCGCGTTTGATTATTGATTTGCCGAGCGGTGCGGAAACCAAACTTACGGAAAAAGAAGTCAGTATTATCAAATACTTATATAAAGCGTTGCCGGAGAGCGTGAGTAAAAACGACTTGCAGACAAACGTTTGGCAATATCACGAAGCGGTGACCACACACACGGTGGAAACGCATATCTACCGGTTGCGGCAAAAGGTGGAAAAGAGCAGCGGCAGACAAATGATTCGCACCGATAACGGCAGGTATAAACTGAATACGGACTGATAAAATGCCCAAGATGACACCGAAGAAAGATAGAATTTTAAAAATGAACGTTTTTCGTATTCTGCGGGAGGCTAATCGTTATATTGTCAACAATCCGATGTTTGTGCTGTGCGTTTGCGCTGTCAATATGGTCTATATGCTGTGCCTTAAAGCGATTCCCGGCGGCATTCAAAATCCGCTGTTTGTGGTGTGGATTATCACTTATTATATTTTCTGGTGCTTTTTCTATCGTTGCTATTATCGACTGAAACCTTATTTTTCAAGCAAAATTTTACTCGGCAGTTTAACCCCGTCAACCAAGGCGATGGTGATTGTCGCCGCATTGGGCTTCGGTATAGCCTTGTTGCCGATGGTGCCGTTGTTTTTGGGTTTCGATGACGTGTACATGGATATCTACGAGCGTTATTTGCAGCCGGAAAGTGCCGCGGCCTTTGCCGAAGGGCGTTTTTCGATTTCGGATATTGTTTTGATATACGGCATAATGACTTTGTTGGCGCCGATGTTGATTTGCAAGCCGTATTTGGCGTGGATTGCCTCATTGCGCGGGCAGAATTCGTCGTTTCGCAAGGTAGGGGATAAAACTAAAGGAAACTATTGGCAATTTGTGCTGATTTCCGCTCTGTTGCTGTATCCGGAAGCGGCGGCGTCGCAGCTTGACGCGTATTGGCATTTGTATAATTGGCTTGATTACACGGTCAGTACGATTATTTTTATCTATACTAACATCGTGTTTGCCAAGATATATGACTTTTTCTATTTGAAGCACTGACAAGGAGCGGAAAATATGGCGGTTTTGTTATTGATAATCTTGGGAATAGCGGTTTATCTGGTGTTGGGAAAATCGGAGCAACCGCAAGCCGCACCCAAACGCGGATCAGCGAAAAAAGAAGATGAAGACGGGGCTCTGTTGTTTACGGATTTATCCGACCCGGATGATCCGTTTCTGCCTTAGTTGTACCAAAAAACTCCGGAAAATTTGCTTCCGGAGTTTTCTATTTTATGGTAATTCTTATGCTTTTTGCGGAGCCAGAATCATCGTCATTTGCCGACCTTCGAGTTTGGCTTCCGAATCAACTTTGCTGCACATATCCAAATCTTCGACAATCTGCGATAAAATCTGCTTACCCAAATCGTTAGCGCTCAGTTCGCGCCCCTTAAAACGCATGGTAAACTTAACTTTGTTGCCTTGTTCCAAAAACTTTTTGGCTTGTTTGATTTTAACTTCGTAATCGTGAGTTTCAATAACCGGTCGCAACTTTAGCTCTTTAATTTCCACAACTTTTTGGTTTTTCTTGGCTTCGTTTTTACGTTTTTGCTGTTCGTAGCGATATTTTCCGAAATCCAAAACTTTGCAAACCGGCGGATTGGCCTGAGGCGAAATTTCAATCAGATCTAAACCGGCTTCATCGGCAATAGCCAGAGCTTCTTTAATAGACACGATGCCGCGATTTTCATTGTTAGCATCAATCAGACGAACCTGTTTTGCGGTAATATTTTCGTTAATCAGAATTTCGTCGTCGTTACGTTGGGTGTCGACCATATACAGTTATTATACCTCCTAAAAATTTAAACAACATATATATAATACAAAACATTTTCAGATTATCAAGTAAAATCGCGATTCGAACAACAAAAAAACTTTTTTCAGAAAATAAAACACAGGACCGAAAAAGCGAATATCCGAATCGCATAATCGGGGATTCGGGCGATTCTAATTCGCAGCGTATATATAATATAATAAGTGTAATATTGACGCATATCGTAAAAAAATTGTCGTCGAAGGACTTTTTGCACAGAATTCATACTCAGGCTGTGGATAAAAATATAAACTAAATAACATATTGTATTTAGATAATAAAATGTTATATAGTTACAAATACGGCGCACCGAAATAAATTTTTTACGAAAATTTTTAAAAAAGTTGTAAAAAGGTGTTGACAATGAGAAAGTAATAACGTATAAAACGCGTTACCGGCCGCAAGGGGGTAACTTGAGCGGAAGGGTGGTTGCGGAAAAGCGACCGAGTTATAAGAAATCGTAAATATAGTAAATAAGAGGATATGCAGACGGTATATCGAAAAGATATAAAGTCTAGTATATTTAGATAAAGGAACCAAGAAAATTCTTTATGAGTAATATTAGACAGGATGAACTTATCATCAATTAACATGAGAGTTTGATCCTGGCTCAGAACGAACGCTGGCGGCAGGCTTAACACATGCAAGTTGAGCGGGAATGGTTGGTAGCTTGCTATTAACCACGAGAGCAGCGCACTGGTGAGTAACACGTGGGAACATACCTTTTGGTGGGGGACAACAGTTGGAAACGACTGCTAATACCGCATAAGCCCTGAGGGGGAAAGGAGAGATTTGCCGAAAGATTGGCCCGCGGAAGATTAGGTAGTAGGTGGGGCAACGGCCTACCTAGCCGACGATCTATAGCTGGTCTGAGAGGACGATCAGCCACATTGGAACTGAGACACGGTCCAGACTCCTACGGGAGGCAGCAGTGAGGAATATTGGGCAATGGAGG
>JAEEMQ010000003.1 GCA_016283295.1 Alphaproteobacteria bacterium | reverse complement strand
TCGCTCTCCGAAGTCGGTTTTTGCAATTTATGGGTATCAACCCAATGCGAACGGTCATCACCCATACGAATTGCGGCATAAACCGTCGCGTTGTTATAATCTTCATCGAGCGCCACATCATTGAGCGATTTGAACGACACCATATTCATTTTGGAAACACCCAAAGGGCAGGCCGGAGCATAAGCAACCACGGTCATTTGTCGTTGCACCTTGAGAATTTCATCCGTATTGTAACCCAGTTTTTTCATTTTGTTGCGCATGACTTCTTCTAATTTGAGGGCGGTATATGCGCCGTGACAGTGGGCAAAAATAACCACCTCGGCCATATTTTTCGCCGCCGTTTCGGCATCGGTTTTAACTTTGCCGTTCAAGCGCGAAATGCGCGGAGCAATGATTTTTTCATATAGCGAATCGATATATTCCGGATTTTGTTCTTCGGCCGAAAAACCGTCTTTTCCGCGGCTGTCTTCTTCCGACATATTGGTTCTGCCGTGTTTTTTATACAGCAAAATTCGGGCATCTTTATCGCTAAAGTCTTTCGGAGTGCTGTAGCTGACCACATAAAAAGGCGTTTTTTTAATCATATCGTCGCTGACATTGCCGATTTTGAGGTATTTTTTCAATTTTCCGGCCATTTGCAAAACGCTATTATCGAGCATATATCCCATATCGTGCGGATTAAAGCCGTTACCCGGAAAAGCAATCATAACCGGTCCGTGCGCAGCTGCTTGTTCGGTTTTGTGTGAAACCCCCTGCATTTCGTCATTATCAAACGAAACTTCGTATAAAGTGGCGGCGGTTTTGGCGGGGTCGGTATTGGTCATCGGTTTTTCTCCTTAGTCACGTGCTTCTTTCTGCTTCTGTTTTTTGAACGCCGCATAACCGGCTTTTAATTTATCCTGTCTTTCTTTATCCTTTTTTTCGCGTTCCGAAATCACTCGGCGGAGTTTTTTGATTTTATTTTCGCCGGCCTTATTCATAACGGCTTTTTCTTCGTCTGAACGGCGAATAAACGCGCCCAATCGGCCGTCTTTTTTACCCAGTTCTTTATAAAAATCAAAATACTCGTCAATCGTCATAACAATTTGCTTGCCTTTGTCATCTGTCCACGGATGGTCATCCCCTCTGAAACCCATGCCCATATCATAAAACTTTTCGAATTTCATCATTTCAAAGCCCAAAAGCTCACCGTTTTCCATAATCGGAAGGCCGTAATAAAACTCACGCACATCTCCGCGCCAAGTTACGCTGTAATCGGTTTTTTCGCGTCCGCCTTTTTCAAAGCTGTCGACTAAGCGTTGCTTTTCTTCTTCATAATATTCTTCCCTGGCTTCTGCCATTTCTTTATCGCTGAATTCTTCCGACATGGTGTACTCCTGTTTATATCATTATTCTTCATTTTGGTTTATTTTGTGTTTTAGAGCGGCAATTTCCAAAATTGTTTGTTTAGCCGGCTCCCGATTTGTTTTCGAATCTACAGCTTCTTTAGTGCGTTTTTTTAAGTCGTTGATTTTATTTTGCATTTCTATTTTTGCAATCGCCGGTTCCAAATATTTTGCCGTGTAGGCTTTTCTGGCCTCCGCCGTCGTTTTCGGGTCATAATCGGCATAAACCAGGTTTTCCGACGGTTTTTCGTTCTTTTCTCTGAAACCGAGAACACGCCCTTCGTCAACGCCCAAAGTCAGGGCAACTTCCAGAGCATCTTTTCCGGCGCAATCAATATCCGGCTTATGCCCGACAACTTCGATATTTTCTCCCTCTTTATCCCAATAAGTCAGCTTGGTAACCGCAACCCGCATTTTGCCGCCCCAAGGAGTGTTAAACGTTCCTTGGGTATATTGCTGCATTCCGGCCGTGTTTTCGCCGATATACCTGACGTTGGGATGATGATAAAATGACGTATACGCGCTTTCGGCCGACGAACCGACGTCGCGATCAACCAGAATATCCGTTTTTCCCCGATAGCCCGTCGCTTCGTTAAACGGATAATATACTTCGGTTTCATCAAAAATTACTTTGTGTTCGCCGGAGAAATTTTGCCGCCGTATCAAATCTTCAGCCGTTAATCCGACCGGCTCGTAATTTTGCGGTTTATAGGCGCCGTGCTTGTGCAAAAAATAATCGGAAAGCGGAGTGTCTTTTATTTTGCAACGTTTATAAGTATTCAACATATTCCCATACAGACGTTTGGCAATATGGTCTATCGGCTTATCTTCGCCGCCGCGGTTCCCCCGTACGTCGATAATTATACGTCCCTTATCCCATTTTTCTTTGTTCTCCGAATATACCTTATCAAATGTATCTATAAAATCCTTCCATCCTTCGTAAGTATTCGGGCGGCACAAATTCGGAATACTGACGATTAAAACGTCTTCATCGCCGATTTTCATTGTGCCGACAGACCAGGTAGGGATTTTTTGCCCCTCGATTTCGGTATATCCGTCGGCAACGGATTGATAATCGTATGCGCTATAATCTTTCTTGCGTTTGGCAAAGCTGAAATTGTCGCCGACGCTCGGTTTTTCCTTTGTTCCGCCGCCGTGAAATGTTTCTTTGCCGACACTTGCTTCAAAATGTCTGTCTTCAATATATTTGGCTGTTTTTTCAATCATTTCCCGCAAAAATTCGCCTTGTTTGCGGACGGAACTTATATCGGCATACATCTGCTCGATTGCCGATTTGAATTTGGCCTGATTTTCTGCGCTGAAACTTTCAAAACTGACATGCTCGCGGGCGGCTCTGGCATAAAAAGCCAAATAAAAACGCTGCTGTTCCGGAGTCAGCGGGCGCAAATCGTTTTCTGCCGCTTGTGCTTTGCCGGCGGCCTGATACGGCTTCATCATTTCTTCATCGGAAATGCTGGCTGTAATTTGCTCAAACGACAAACGCTTACCCGACATCTGTTAACCCCTTTACGCCCTCGGATTATAACATGGTTTTATTCTATTTTATTTGACCTATTTTGTCAAGTTTTTTATAATATATGAATTCTATCCGTTATTACCGATAAAATGAAATTCATTTTTTTAGCAAAAAAATTAAACGGGGGGCTTGTAAAAAGCCGTTTGAAAAGTCACCCCTTCAGAGTTGACATCAGCTCATATTTACTGTAAAACGATAAATGTTAATAACTCCATAAAAACGTGAAAACTCATTCAAGCACACGGAAAAACGGTATTATCTCCATGCTTGATATTTTATAAGAGGACTGCACATGAAAAAACTTTTAATTTGTATCGGGCTTGCTTTGACCCTGTCTGCTTGCGGTAGCGACCACATTATTCGTTTTAATTTCAACCCGCAACAAAGTGAAGACGCCAAACCTGATTATGAGGGCAGAAGTCACTTTTTCTTCTGGGGAATGTGGCAAAAAACGGATTATAATATGACGAACGTATGCTATCCGCGAGGTGTTAAAGCCATAGAGGCCCACTGGACCTTCTATGATTCCTTTATGGGAAGTATGACCATGGGAATTTACGCTCCGGAAAGCTATTCTATTTATTGCAACTGATTTTGAGGTTTTTTATTTAAGAGCATAGCTATTTGTTATGCTCTTTTTTTTGTATCCTCAGCTTTTTGGCCGCCGGCCTTTAATATTTTCAGATCGGAGCGAAATTCAATAATGAGAACAACCTGCCAAAACAGGAATATCAACGTAACGATATCATCACACATACGGCTCTCGATAATATCGGTAAGCGCAAAAATATAGCCCTGCTCGGTTGTTACGAAAAGCATCGCCGTTTCCCACGCAAACATCGAAAATCGTTTATCGATAATCGGAATCAAATTATTGTTTTCGTCGTATACAATATTGCGAACCCGTTTTGTTTTGTATGATAAATGTTTTATTACAAAGACAATGGCGCAAATAAATATTTGCAATAAAATATTCGCCCAAATCCATTCTTTTTCGCAAATATTATTCGGTGTGCCGGAAAAATCGTAATCATATTTAATCATATTCGGAATAGTGTCCCAAAACATATAATAAATTGCGATTTCTATGATAAGAACGGAAAAAACCAAAACTATGGATAAATCGGTTCTGAACTTAATCCCTTTAAGTGTATTTCCGGATATAAGCAGTTTTAAGAATTGGATAAGTGACGACATATTTTCTCCTGTTTAATTTATGCGCATATTATTGTAACGATTTAAAAACGGATTCAAATTCTTCATAAGTTATAACATTGTCATTGTTGGTGTCAATATTATGAAATTGTTCTCGGCTGCTCGACGGCAAAGAAGTAAAATCAAAATTCATATATTCGTCTTTTGATATTTTGTTATCTTTATCCGAATCTATCGCCTGAACATATTTCGGACCGAACTCGGCAATATAATCTCCCGTAAAAGTGTTTTTATAGTCTTCTGATGATATATATCCGTCGGCGTCGCTGTCCAGATATTCAAAATACGCCACCAAATCCTTTTTATATTTTGCATCGTCCGCCGCTTCAATAAACCAATACTGTTGTTTTGTTAAACTTCCGGTTTTTTGCAAATTCAAACTATTATATATATTTGAAATATGCGTCCGATATCCGGTTTCGCCGTTGCCGATAACAAATTCTTTTTCGGTAACTTTCCCGTCCTGATTAAAATCGTATTGCATCATCATCTGCTCGGCCGCAGACTGCGAAGAAGGCGGCGGGGTGGTTTGTGCATACACATTTGCCACAAACAAAAAAACAGCCGATACAAAACTCATCAGAGCAATCATATTAAAATTCCTTTCAATGCCTTGCTCATACAATACGGCATTAGTTTTAATTTTCAATAAAATTCCGATAATTAAAAAATGCTTTTTTGAGGAGACGGAACCGTCTGATTTTGCGCGAAAGAACTCCACAAATGCAAAAAAGCACCGCAAAAGGTGCTTTTTCAAAAATGGTGCCGCTGAACGAATGTCCCCTTCGCTACGCTACGGCGACACGTCGGCTGTGGCGCTCTAATGCGCGCCACCACCTCCACTCCGCACTTTCGGATTGCTTCCGCAATCTCGTCGAAAGTCCGCTTCTCTCTGTGATACGAATTAATAAAAAAAGACACCCTCTCGGGTGCCTTTTTTTATTAATGGTGCCGCTGAAAAGAATCGGACTTTCGACCCCGTCATTACCAATGACGTGCTCTACCACTGAGCTACAACGGCGCGAAATTTTCGCAACAATTACAAAATACATAGAACTTTTTAAAAATCAATCACTTTTTTTATATTTTTGCAAAATTTATGTAAAATTTTTACTTTTAAGCCTTAAAATGGCAAAAAAATTAGTGTCTGAACAACATATAGAGGTCTGATATGTCGGCAAAAAATTCAAAAAACAAGGCAAATAACACCATTGTTATGGTGGAAGAAGAAAACGAAAGCTGGTTTACCAACGGATTACACCGTTTTATCATCGTTTTCAGCGTAATGTGGTTTGCGATTGTGGCTGTGTATATTTCCAAATTCTTCGGCTGGGACAAGCTGTTTTCCATGCTGCCGAACGAATTTAGCGGATTTATGGCCGGAATTACTTTGCCGCTGGCCATTGTATGGGTTATTATGGCCTATATCGACCGCGGCAGCAATTTCAAAAACGAAACGCGGATGTTGCGCGACTCGCTTAATCAGGTAATTTTTCCGGATTCCAACGGCAACGAAGCCAGCAAATTGATTGCCGCCGCCATCAAAGAACAAGTTTCGGACCTCAAAGAAACGACTCGCGATGTTTGCGCGCAAAGCGATGTGATTAAACGTGAACTCACCGAAAGAGTGGCGGAAATGCGTTCATTAACCGAGGCTTTGGATAAGTATTCGTCGCAAACTTTGTTAGAACTCAACGATGAAATCAAAAAGCTGATAGAAAACTTTAATCTGGTGGCGGATAAGGCTTCTTCTACCATGGCGGATTTTCGCGTTAACACTATTCAAATGCGTGAAGACGGCGAAAAAATCGTGGGTCTGCTTGCCCCGATGGTCAACGAAATGGTTACCGCCGCCGAGCGCGTCAAAGAGGTGGTAAATGTCAATAACGAAAATATCGCCAAGGCGCAGGAGCAGCTCAATCAATATTCCGAAACCAGCCAATCGTCCATCAGCAAAATGATAGAATCGTGGGCGGCTAAAGGCGAAAATCTGGAACAAACCTATCTGCGGGCCTCCGAAAACTGCGAAGAATTGTTCCGCCGTTTGGATTCCGGTATTTCGCACATTGAAAACAGCATTAAAGAACAAAAACAGGTGGTTGAAACTCAATCGGGTATGATTGATAAAAACTCGGCTTATCTCGATAACAAGCTCGGTGAATACGGCCGCTTAATCAGTATGGAAGTGGCGGCGATGGTCGAGCGTTCCGGCACTTTGGAGCAAAATATTCAAAACCATATCAAGAGTATTAAGGAAACCTCGGACCAGGTGGCGGAGGCCTTCGGTTCGCTCGGCGACGAGGTTGCGGCAAAACGTAAGTTATTGGAAAGCGAAAGTCTGCAGGTTGTCAATAATATCAATATGACGGTGAACCGTTTGGGCGAAGAATTAAATCGCCTGCAGGATTTTTACGGCGCCACCCAAAGCAAAAACAGCGAATTCAATCAGGTGTTTGACAATGTGGCGCACAATTTGCATGCCATCAGCGACGATTTGAATAAAAACGTTGAAAACTTCAGCGCTCAGACCGGCGATATTTTCATCAAGTTCAACGAAATCAACAACGAAGTCGGCAACAATATCGCCAAGCTCAACGAAAGTGCCGATAACATCTCCAAACAAAGCAAAACCAACTCGGAATTGCTTTTGGAACAGGATACGTTTGTCAATAAATCAATGGACGGCTTAAAGCAGATCACCGGCAATATCGCCGCACTCAACAAAGAGCTGGTGAAAACCGGTACCGCCGTCGGCACCACTTTAAGCAAATACGAAACCAAAATGAACGGTTTTGAAAAGCTCATCGGCACCCATTTGGATAATCTGCGCGCCGGTTACGAAAAAACCGAAAAACAGGTCGATACGCTCAATAAAAAGCTCAAAGCGGCGAGTATTGACACCTTTATGCGCAATTCGGCCGATTTAATCAACGAGCTGGAGGCAATTTCCATTGATATTAATGCCATTTTCCATAAGGCTGACGAGGATTTATGGAAAAAGTATTATGACGGCGATCACGGCGTATTTGTGCGTTATCTTTCCAAGAATATGACCAAAAAGCAGGTGGCGGCAATCCAAAATGATTATGCTGGCAAGAGTGATTTCCGAATTTTGGCGGATAAATATATCGAAGATTTCAACAATTTGGTAGCGGTAGCACGGGAAAGCGAACGTGCCGGAACGTTGCTTGCACTTATTTCCGGCTCCGATATCGGTAAGGTTTATTACATTTTGGCAAGGGCGTTGGGTAAAGTAAGTTAATGTCGTTTTTGAATTTTGACAGCAAAGTTTTTATGGCGCCGATGGCCGGAATTACCGACGCGCCGATGCGCACGGTTTTGGCCTCTTGCGGCGGCGGCAATCTCATTTCCGAAATGGCGGCAATCAACGCTATTCAGCGCAAAAATCCCAAAAGTTGGCAAATAGCAAACGTAAAAAACGAACCGTATCCGGTGGTAGTGCAACTGGTCGGCAACAGTCCGGATTTATTTGCCGATGCGGCTAAATTGGTGGCAGATTTGGGTGCTCATTCCATAGATATTAATATGGGCTGTCCGGTCAAAAAAATCATCAACAACGATTCCGGCTCTGCCTTAATGAACGATTTGCCGCGGGCGGCTAAAATTATTGAAGCAACGGTTAAAGCGACGCCGCTCAAAGTCAGCGTAAAATTCCGCAAAGGTTGGGACAGCGAACACGTCAACGCGGTGGAATTCGCAAAAATGTGCGAACAAAGCGGCGCATCATATATCACGGTGCACGGACGTACGCGGGCGCAGGGTTACAGCGGAGTTGCCGATTGGGATATAATCGGTGCGGTTAAAAATGCGGTCAAAATTCCGGTTATCGGCAACGGCGATATCGACTCGCCGCAAAAAGCCGAGCAAATGCTGCAAAAATACGGAGTTGACGGCGTTATGGCAGGGCGTGCCGTTTTGGGAAATCCGTGGCTTTTGAACCGAATCCATCATTATTTGCAAACCGGAGAAATTCCGGACGAACCGAGTACTGCGCAAATCAAAGAAATGATGCTGAAACATTTGCGGCTGTTGGTTGAATATTACGGCGAGCGCGGCGGTATGGCGATTTCGCGCAAACATATCGGTTGGTATGTAAAAAGCCTGTATGATGCCAAAAGGTTTCGCGAACAATATACCAAACTGAACACCTTGCAAGAGGCGGAAGATTTAATTAATCAATATTTTTTGAGGGTAGAATCATGAAAATCGTAGTCGGAGGCGCCGGCGGCGTCGGAAAAAGCATTGTCGGATATTTGAGTTTGGGCAACAATGATATTATTGTTGTGGACGAGAATTCCGAAAACCTGAACGAAGTGGCGAAAGAATATGATGTGCAGCCGGTTTTGGGTTCAATTTCGCGGCCGGATATTCAAGAAAATATCGGCATGAAAGATATTGATATGCTGATTGCGGTAACCGAAAGCGACGAAGTAAATATGGTGGCGTGTCAGGTGGCTTATTCTTTGTTCAACGTGCCGCGCAAAATCGCCCGTGTCGACTCCGAATATTTTTTGAATCCGTTGTGGAATACGCTGTATAACGAAAAAAGTCTGCCGATTGATTTAATCATCACTCCGGATATCGAAATCGCCAAGTTTATCGACGATTTGCTCAATTTTCCGGGAAGCACGGGGGTTTTTCCGTTTTTGAATGACACTGTAAACATTTTTTCTTTTCGGTTGCAAACCACGGAATTTCCTTTCATAAAGTTTTCGCTCAATCACATAAATCAAAAACTGCATGAATTATCCGCGCATATCGTACTTATTGTTCGCGGCAACCGGCGAATTTTGCCGAACAGCGGCGAAGATATCCGTTTGCAACGTAACGATATTATCTATATCAGCTGCTTTTCGGAGCAAAATACCGAGATTATGCGGCTGTTCGGGGTTGACCATAATCCGTACGAAAAAATCGTTATTTTCGGCGGCAATTCCATTTCATATTATTTAGCCACGCAAATTGAAAAAAATAATAATATGTCTAACTGCCGCATTATTGAAGACGATGCTCAAGTGGCGGCAAAACTGGCCGAAAAGCTTAATTCCACCGCGGTTATAACCGGCGAAATGATGAGTGACGTTATTTTGCAAGATTCCGGATTTGCCACCGCCGACGTCAGCATTGCCGTTACCGAACACGATAAAGACAATATGTTGTTGGCGCTTTTGGCCTCGCGTAATAAGGATACGCAGGCAATTTCGCTGGTAAATTCCAAAGACTACAACTTGTTATCGGCAAACTTGCGTGACAATGTTATAATCGACCGCTCGGTTATTACCATTTCGGCCATTTTGAAATATCTGCGTAAGGCGCGAATCCGTGAAGCTTATTCCCTCGGCAAGGGGATGGGCGAGATTTGGGAAATCCGGCTCGGCGAAGACAGCGTAAATTTGGGAAAAAGCGTTGCCGAATTGAAAATTCCGGGAAACAGCGAAGTTATGCTGATTGCTCGCGATGACGAATTGATTTACGACTTTGCGGATATCCGTCTGCAGCCCGATGATAAACTTCTGGTTTATGTAACGCCGGACAATATTCGCCGCATTGAGCAAATTTTTTATTTATAGGGGCAAAAGTCCGATTTTAAGGGTGTTTTCCGGCTTGGGAAAACACCTTTTTTTATTAATTAATCCCGGCGTTTACCAAAACTTAAATTTTAATCGATATACTGCGTTGGTAGTACTACCAGGAAAGGATTTTTACAGTGTTTAAAAACACGCTATTTTCAAAAGCAGTAGGAATTTTAACGCTATATGCGTTTTCGTCTGCCGTGTTGCCGCATCCCGCCCGTGCCGAGCGGGGATTGGCGCCGATTTCTTTTGACGAAATGTATTCTTTGGCGCAAAATGGCGAGGTTGAAGCACTGCGCGCTTCCGTTTATCGCGGATTAAACATTGATTCGGTGAATTCCGCCGGCGATACCGGTTTGTGTATTGCCGCCAGAAGACACGATGTATACACCTATAACTCTTTCCGTGCGGCCGGTGCAAATCCGCGACATCCGTGCACGCAAAAAATATCCGATTACAATAATTTTCTCGAAAAAAGCCAAGTTGTCGGCTTAGACGGCACTTCGCGTGAAGCCTTGTCTGCCATGGGCAACAAAGAAACCTATAAAGTCGGTTCCGGCTTATGGTGGTGGCTGGGCGGTGCGGTTGTGGCCGGCGGTGCTCTTTGGCTTATATTCGGCCATCACAGCAAAAGCGGCGGTGATGATTCCGGCTCCGGCGGCGGGGGCAATATCGACCCTAATTACAACAGTTTGGGCGCCAATGCATATTCTAACGGCAGAGCTTTATACACAACTTCCGGGTCTGACAAAAACAAGTCGAATCTGAGCTTCAGCAATACCGAAATGGAAAATCTCGATACCATTGATTTACGCCGTAACGCTTTGAAAAATACGGATTATATCAAATCGATATTATATGCCGAAAACGGCGGTTCTTATGTTAATGATGTCGATACCTGGCTCGATGTCGGTGTCGGTACCTTCGGTATGAATGCCGTAAAGAAAAGCTTAATCAATAACGACGGCTATATCAAGGTTGACAGCAGTAATGCCAGTATCGGTATGGTTGCAAGTGAGGGTTCCGCGGCAGAAAACCACGGTGCGGGTATTATTACCAGATTAACGAATCCGAACGGTATTAATATGAACTTTTCGGGATATGCGGAAGATGCAACCATTGTCGGTATGTATGCCGATACCAAGTCAAACATTGCCAACTACGGCGATATTTACGGCAGAGCAATTAAGTCGTCCAAAAAAGAAAGTTCCAATGACGATAATCAGACGAACACTTCAAGTACCAGCTCTTCAAATACCGATAATTCGAGTCAAAACATTTATAATTTATTCACCACCGCCGATGGTGACGACCAGGATCAAAAAACGGCTCAAGCAACCTCGAGTATCGGTACGCTCATCGGTATGGAAGCGATGATTTTGAACGTCGGCAGCAGCCTCAAAGACGATAAAATAACCGTAATCAATGCCGCCAACGGAAATATTTATCTTTCGGCCGGTGACAGCGGTACCACCGAGGAATCCATAACCGTCGGACTTATCGGTATGGGCAGTTATTTAGACGATGCTTTTCTGAACGGTTCTTATATTTTGAGCCGTGCCGAAAGCGTTATTCTTTTGAACGAGGGCACGATTAACCTCAGCTATTCCGGTAACTACACCGCTTCGTCAAGTACGGCTCTGCGCAAAGGTTTGGGCGGTATTGTCGGTATTCGTGCCGATGCCAACGCCGAAGCGGAAAACAAAGGCAAAATCAAAATCACTCTGCAAGACGAATTCCAAAACGAAGGCGTCAACGTCGCGGCCGGTATGCAGTCGGTTCACGGCAGTAACTTGACCAACAGCGGAGAAATCACTATTTTTACCCCATCGGAAAACAAGCGTATCAACTACGGTATGTTGGCGGTTGAAGGTTCCGGTACCAATTCCAGCCTTTATGCCAACCTGCACCCGATATTGACGAACACCGGAACAGTCAGCATACAGGTCAGTAACAGTTTTGGTATGGCATCATTTGTCGGCGGTAAGGTCATCAACGAAGGCCGGATTGTTGTCGGCGGTGAGGAAACCCGCTTTAACCGCAATATTGCAATGTACGGTTACGGTAGCACCGAGAAGGCTGTTTTAGATAATCTGGGC
The DNA here is from genome assembly GCA_016283295.1 of Alphaproteobacteria bacterium. Classification (GTDB taxonomy): domain Bacteria; phylum Pseudomonadota; class Alphaproteobacteria; order RF32; family CAG-239; genus RUG410. The sequence continues at coordinate 15,016 of JAEEMQ010000003.1, read as the reverse complement.
ACCATTGATTTGTATTCTTATAATTCGATCGCCATGCAAAACGATTATGCCGGCGGTACCGACATAACCAACAACGGCTTGATAAACGTTTATGAAAGTGCGGTTGATTCTTATGCTTTCGGCGGTGCGTACAGTAATTTGTATAACAACGGTACCATCGATTATCGCGCCACTTCCAGCAAACAGGAAAATACGGCCGGCACCGGTGTTACTTATAACCCGTTCAAAAATTATGTGATTTCCATCGGTACTTCGATTATGAGCAGTAAATCCCGCTCGGTCAAAGAAGATACGGTTGATTATAAATCATCCACCACCGAAGCGCTTTATAACAATAAAGATCATTTGATTGTGATGCGCGGGTCCTCGTATGTTTCGGCGATGTCGGTTGAAAAGAACGATACGGCCGAAAGCACGCAGGCTAAGGCTTATAACTACGGCACCATACAGATTGAGGACAGAGAGACTTTTAACGCAACCAATGCCGTCGGTATGTATATCGGTAACGGCTCGTTGAACAATGCCGGTATTTATAACTATTCCTTAATTACCACCAACTCGCTTTTCTCGGCGGCAATGGCCAGTAACTCCACCAAAAACGCCGACGTAATCAATAACGGTACGATCAACACCCAAAAAGGTTATTCTTTGGGCGTCTATATCTCCGATGTAAGTAACGTCATCAACAATAAATACATCAACGTAAAAGGCAGCAACAGCGTCGGTATACAAGCCGGATATACGCCACCGCCGGAGCAAACTTTAGAGGGTTATGTATTTCCGTATATTACCAATGCCGAAGACGGTATAATCACCGTGGGCGGAGTTTTGGATGATGAACGTGCCGAAAACAGTTTCGGAATTTATGCCGATATCGGCGCCAAAGAAACCGGCTCTTATTTGTCGGCACAAATCAGAAACGACGGCAGTATCTTTTTATATACCAAAAATGCCGGTGCGGGAATTTATTCCGGCAGCGAAGGTTCGGGTATTACCAATAACAATTCGATAAAAGTGTTCGGCAATAATGCCTACGGAATTTATGTTTCCGGGGTTGATGCAACGATTAACAACAGCAAAGACGCCGTCATTGATGTCGGCAATACCGAAATCGGAGAAGACGGCCGAGTTAGAAACAGTTACGCTATTCATCACGGCGGTAGCGGCGAACTTTCCAATTACGGTACCATAAATATGTTTACGGAAGGTGATTCCGTGGCCATTGATTCAACCGGCTCGGCTCATGTTATCAGCAGCGGCGTAATCAACTTGTTGGGCGAAGACCTGACAGCCATTCGTGCAACCGGCGGTAAAGTAACCAACAAAACGGATATTCAACTGCAAAACCACAACAATACCGGTGTGGAATTATCCGGCAACGCGGAACTTATTAACGAAGAAGGTGTTGAAATCAACGTCGGCAGCGAAGAAAAACCGCTCGACAACAGTACCGGCGTAAAAACCGTTGCCGCAACCGGTACCAACATCATCAATAAAGGCTTTATCAACTTGTACAACAAAAGCAACAGCTATGCCATTTTGGCCGACGGTACGGTTGATATCAGCAATACCCTTACCGGAGAAATCAGCACACACACCAACGGTTCCACGGCCATATTGGCTACGGGCAATGTTTATTTGGATAATGCCGGAAAAATCATTGTTCCGGGTGACGATGCATACGCCATCAGAGGCGATGGTCCGTCCAGCGTTGTCAGTGTCAGCAACAGCGGCAGCATTTCCGTCGGCGGCGGCTTTGCTTTAGAAAATGAGAGAGGTGCGGCCATTTATGCTCCGACCGCCGGAAACATCAGCAACAGCGGCAGTATCGTCTTTTATAACGGCAGCGGCTACGGTATTTATGCCGACACCGGCAGCTCGATTTCCAACAGCGGCTATATTGAAGTTAAACGCAGCAACGATATAGCTATTTACGGCGGCACGGTCAATTCAATTTCCAACAGCGGCTCTATCGTGACAAACGAAGAAAACAGCAAAGGTATCGCGGCCTCGGACGGCGAAACAACCATAACCAACAGCGGCAGCATTAATATCATCAACGGTACCAACGGCTACGGCATTTATTCCATGGGCACCGGAAAAATCAGCAATACGTCGGGAGCAACCATAACCGTCAGCGGAGCGGGCAGAATAGATGAAGAAACCGGCGAATATATCGATGAAAACGGCAACGGTATTTTTGCACCGAACACCGACGGCATAAACAACGGCGGCTCAATCTATTTATATGCTTCTCGCGGCGGAGCGATTGAGGGTAACGGCGAAATCATTAACTCCGGATTTATCGGCACATATTCCACCAACAACTTCGGTATTTCTTCAAACGGCAGCGCCAATGTACGTAACTTAGGCACTATCGCCATTACCAACGGCTTCGGTATTTCCACTTTCGGCAATGTTATCAACGATGCCAGCGGCTATATCAACACCCCTAACGGTATTTCGGTGAAAAATGCCGCCTCTTTAACCAACTCCGGCAACATAATAGCTAACGCGACCGCGACTGTGGTTGATGTTAAGACCGTTACTAACAATCAGGACGCGTTGATTCAAAACACCAACAGCAACGGATATGCCATTCAAAATGCCACAACTATCAGCAACTACGGCACCATAACCAGCCCGAGAACCGTTATTCAAACCGCAGAATCGCTTTCCAACTCCGGTATAATCAGAAACGAATCAGCTTCGGCCACGGTATCCAATGTTGATACCATAACCAACGGCACTAACGGAATTATTGAAAACGGATACAACAGCGGCGGTAATGCCATTCAAAATGCCACCAAGGTTACCAATTACGGCACCGTAAGGAGTACGGATACGGCCATAAATAACGCCGATACTGTTGATAACTACGGTCTTGTTACTTCCGCCTCCGGCTTGGCAACGATTAACGGTGTTGATTCGGTAACCAACAACTCCGGCGGAATCATCAGAAACACGAACACCAACGACGGTTACGCCATTTGGAACGCACATACTGTTATCAACTACGGTACAATAGAAAGTACGGCAAAAGCCGCTGTTTACTACAACGTTTCCGGCGCTCTTAAGGTTGAAAATCACGGTACCATGAACAGTATAGGATACGGCATTTATGCAGATTTGTATAGTGCAAGTTCCGCCTCTATCTACAATAAAGGCATGATTTCGGTAAGCGGCAGTGGTACTACGTACGGTATTTATGTACGGGTCCCGAGCAACACCATGTCGGTATCTATCGTAAACGACGGTAATATCAACGCGTCGGTTGGTATTTATGTGTATAAGAATTATCATTTCACTCCGGTTTATGATGACGAAGGCAAACTTACCGGATATACTCCGGATAAAGACGGTACTACCGTTACGGAAGGAAACACCAATAAAATAATCCAATGTACCGGCAGTATTTGTGAACTTCCGCAAGAAACCCCGTCCACCACTTCCGACGGTGACCCGGTTGCACCTGTGTTTGCTTCCTCTCTGATTAGCACCAACGATGCTTTATCTTTGAGCAACGTCAGATTAATCAACCGCGGTGTTATTACCACCTCGGGTGATGTTGACTTTGGTACGCAAAGCGAGGGCGAAGCGCAAATTTCCATCGGTTCCGGCGGTTCTTATCAAGCCGAATCGTTTACCGGTACCATCCAGGCCGATGCCGATATTGTCGAGGGCGGTTTTGAAACGACCTATGTCAACGAAAATTCTTTCGTCGGCGAAAATAACGGCGTTGAGGTAATTTCGCAATCATATCTGTTTAATGCTTCCACTCAGGAAAACGAAGAGGGCAATACCGATGTTGTCATGACCATGAAATCGTTTGACGAAGTGGTTGACGACGACGGCATTTCCGAATACTTATCGCGTAACTATCAGGAACAAAACAGCGAAGAAGTGTTTAATACCTTAAAATCGGCCGCCGATGAAAGAAACTTTACCTCTTATCTCAACAAAGAACTCGGTCTTGATTTTATTCCGAACCTGACCAAGCAGAGCTTTGACGACGAGCGTAACATTTCCACCGAAATCAACGACAATTTGTTGGCTTTGCAAGATAAGAACGCGCGCAATTCCATCAGTTTGACCGTTTATAACAATGATGCCAAATCCAAAAACACAACCGTCGGATATAAAGAAAAAGTTATGGCCGTACACGGTTTCAGCGACAGGGCGGTCAGCGATGACCTGCGTGCCGGTATCGGTTTGAGTGTTGCTCGTGCCGACAGCGATTATGACGGCAATTCTTCGCGTTATAACAATACCGTTTCCGCTTTTGTACCGATAATTTTTGATGCGGATTATCTGACGGCTTTGATTAAACCTAAGGCCGGAATATCGCGCGGACATTATCGTCGTGAGGGCGTAAACAATGTTTATAAAGCCAAAACCAAAGAATATTTCTACGGCGCCGATATTGCGGCAAACAAGAAAATATCCTTTGATTCTTTCAGCATTACGCCGGTTGTCGGAATGGATATAACCGAGCTGCGCGCCGATGAAATCAACGAAGGAAACGGCGGCCTGAAAATCAAGAAAGAAAATACTTTATCCGCCCGTTCCGTATTGGGTATCGATGCCGATAAAAAATACGATATAAACGACCATTCCGCGGTTTTGTTTACGGTTGGCGCCAAGTATTTCCACGAGTTCGGAGATAAATACGAAAATTATGCGCAACTGGAAGAAACATCAGGGTATTTCCGAATTAACAACAATCGTTTTGAACGCAACTACGGATTATTCAAATTCAAAGCGGGTTATAATTGGAAAGATATAAATGTTGATGCCACGGTAATCGTACCGATAGAGCACAAATACAATCCGTATTATATGTTCAACGCCAAATATAACTTTTAGAAAAAAGACATAAAAAAAGCCTCCGTGAAGGAGGTTTTTTTTGGTGCGCTAGGCCGGACTTGAACCGGCACGGGATAAATCCCAACAGATTTTAAGTCTGCAGCGTCTACCTGTTCCGCCACAAGCGCGTTGACTGTTATGCTTTATACATAAAAATTTTTTATTTTGCAACATAAAACTTGTTTTTTTTTATAAAATATGCTTAATTATTTTTGGAAAGAGGAAGAACGTTCCTCTGCTTAACTTTTGAACACGACAGAAACAGCGTTTCGGTGTTCTTTGAGGGGTAAACTTAAATGAAACCGGCAAAAAATTCTCTTCATACTTTTATTTTTCCCAACATTAATGAGGACGGATGGAAATTTGTCAGCGCGGCAGCGATTATTTCCGTTATTTTTGCCTTAATTTGGTTTCCTTTGGGTTGTCTGTCTTTTGTTTTGACAATAGGGTGTTTTTATTGTTTTCGCGATGCACCGCGGGTTACTCCGGTTTTATCCGGTGCGGTGGTGGCGCCGGCCGACGGATGTATTGTTTCCATAAACAAAGAAAAAGGGCCGGATGCACTCGGTTTGCAAAGCAAAAACTTCACACGCATATCCATATACAGCAGTATGTTTGATCAACATATCAATCGTATTCCCATAAAATCAAAAGTTTACAAAACTTTTTATGATGCCGGCAAAAGCTTTACCGGAAACTTCAAAAAGGACAATATGGGCAACGAAAGAATGTTAATTTGCCTGCGCCACAGCGAGGGTAAGGAGATTGTTTTGCAACAAACGGCGGTTTTTTGCAATAAAAGAATCAAAGACAAGGTAAAATATGCTCAGGAGTTTAATGCCGGAGAACGTTTCGGCTTTATGCGTTTCGGCGGATATACCGATATTTTTCTGCCGGAAAAAACCGAACCGCAAGTTTGTGTGGGGCAAACCATGATTGCCGGCGAGACAATTATGGCGGATATAAAGTCAGACGCGCCTCGTATTGAAGGAGAAATAAGATAATGATAAAAAAATTAAAAACGGGAACAAAATCGGTTTTGCAAACAAAGACCGAAATAAAGAAAAAAGCTATCGGTAAACTCAAAGAAGTACCGTTCAGAAAAATGGCGCCGAATATTGTTACGCTGATGGCTTTGTGCGCCGGTATTACCACCATTCGTTTCGCTATTATGGGAAAATGGACTTATGCCATTTTGTGTATTTTCTTTGCCGGTATTTTTGATGGGTTGGACGGCCGCGTTGCCCGCAAATTGAAAGCATCATCAAAATTCGGGGCAGAGCTTGACTCCTTATCCGATTTTGTGAGTTTCGGCGTGGCTCCGGCAATTTTGATGTATCAATGGTCGCTTCATGACCTGCCGCATTGGGGTTGGATTCTCACCCTAGTTTTCTCGGCCGCGATGTCAATGCGTTTGGCCCGCTTCAACACCATGCTTGAAAACACTTCCGTTCCGGAATATTGGTCACACTATTTTGTGGGCGTGCCGGCACCGATGGCCGCGGCAATCGGGGTTATGCCGCTTTTGATTTGGTTTGATAACAAAGAGCTGGAATTTATTTTACGCAACCCGTATTTTTGCGGCTTTATAATGTTTTTGGTAGCCTTTTTAATGGTCAGCCGCATTCCGACGCTTTCGTTGAAAAAAACCAAAATCAGCAGCGACTGGTTTGTGCCTTTGATGGTTTTGTTCGCGTTGTTCGTCAGTTGTTTGATTACAAAACCGTGGTTAACTTTAGGCGTTTTCACGCTATGCTATGTTTTGACCATACCGCTGACGGTGATGCGTTTTATGAAAGAAAAACGAGCGGCGGAAAAAGCCGAATAAAATTAAGAAAGTTCCCTTTTTCAGGGAACTTTTTTTATGCTAAACCGCCGGTATGAAGGCAATAATTTTGGCTCTTAAGATTATAGTGCTTAAACACCTCGCAAGTTGCGCACAAACAGCCGTTTGCCTCCAAAATACAATCGCTTTTTTCATACGCGCAGAACATTTTTTCATAGTGCCCCGTATTATCAAAATTCTTCATCAGTTTAATAAAATTTTTCGGGGCATTTTTCATTTTGCAATGATTGGTATATGACGGGCATTTCATACATAAACACTTACTCAAATTTTCCAGATTTTTTTCAACTTTCATATTTTTTCTCCTCGGCAAACAGATATTACGCGCCGAGCTTTTTTCAAGTGGCAATCTTAAATTCGGTATTTTTTTATTTGATTATATGCGTTTAAATACACCGTTCTCAATCGGCGGAAGATATATTTTGAGCTCCGGAGTTTCTTCTACTTTATCAACACGACCGAACAGCGGTCCTTTATATAAATAGGCCTGCATTTTATTAATTTTTTCTTCTTCTCCCGACATCAAAACCAAAACATCGCCGTCGGGAAGATTGCAGGCATAACCGGAAATATCGCCGATGGAACGAGCCAAGCGGACGGCCCAAAAACGAAAGCCGACCCCTTGTACGCGACCGCTGATTTTTAAGCACCGTTCACTCAACTTTGCAAATACCTTTCTATTTCTTCCAAGTCTTCTTTTACCAACCGCCGCAAATTCAATGCCGCCACATCTTCGCCCCATTTTTGATTTTGATAAAACTCTTCCAAAAAAGAGGCATATAAAGCGTCGGCCGAGCTGATTTTTTGCTTTGCCAGCAACAACCCGAGCAACACCGATTTTGTTTTTGAAGCCGTTAAAAAACAGGCCGTAAGCTCCTTATCCGACATATTATTTAAGTGTCGCGCGAACTCTTGCGTCAAAGTAGCATCATCATCTAAATACAAGCCGGTTGTAGTTTTCACGTTCAATTTAAATACACTGTTCAGCTTATCCAAAAGCGGTTGCCAATGCTTTTTTTGAAAGGCTTGCAAATCCGGATTATCACTCCAAAAAAGTAATGTATCGGCCGGCAGAAAGCGGCAAAGGTCATTAATAACCTCCGTTCTTTTCGGTGCCATACTTTTTTGAAATTCGATGAGATTCATTATTTAAAAAGTCCTTTGAGTTGCTTGCCGATTTCTTTGATTTGTTTGCCGGCATCTTTAATTGTTTCTTTGGTATTGGTATATCCTTTGGATACAGCTCCGGTTGCCGATTTGTCTTCCGGAAAATAATCGGCATAAGTCGTACCTGCCAATGCCGTATGACAAGGTGCGCTGTCTGCCGAAAGAACCATATCGCCGACATTATATGCGCCGCCGGAAGCAAGAATACCTATAACATTTTTAGCTGTGGATGTTTGATTTATACCGAGCTTCGGGTTTTTAATCGTGCCGGTAATTTTAACCAGTCCGCCCAATACATTGGAAATGTTAACATCAGTAATCTTACCGGAAAACGGTTGTAAATCCAAATTGATTTTATCGTTTTGCATATTGACTTTACCGTCGGCAACCAAATAAAAATCATTGGCATCAACCGCAATACCTTTCGGAAATTTTACCACCCCGCTGGAAACATCGCCGCGCACCACCGCACATTTGAGTTTGGTATTTTTGTTGTTAACATTGATATTAATCATATTCAGCAACTGCACCAAAACATTACCCTGCAACTTTTCCAGGCTCTTTATTTGCAAAACCGATTTATCTACCAGAGCGATAATCTGCCCGTTCATATTGGCAAGATATTGGTCGGTATTGCTGCCTGAGGTGTTTATTTTTATCAAAAGATTAGACTTACCGCCTTCCTTAAATGAAACTTCGTTATCGGCAGTATTCAGCGGTTTATAAAGTTGTTGCAATATAATGTTTTTACCGCTGATATCCGTGGACATGGTTTTCTTGTCGGCGTTCAAACTTATATTGCCGCTGACGGTTCCGCCACCGGCCGTGATATTTTGAATAACCGCATTCAAAACACTCTTTTTAAGCGTGGCGTTTACTTTTACGTCGCTGAGTGACATATTGTTATTCAGTGTGAGTGTTTTCAGATTTGCGGATATATCGGCATTGGCCATTTTTAAATATTGATAGGGAATAACCGTATTAGCCATTAATTCCGAAGCTTCAGCCGAACCGATAAACCAATCTATGGCACCGAGCTTTTTATCGGTCGACTTTTTTACGTTGCTGTTCTTTTGAAAATCCATCAAATTAAAACCGTCGCCCTTGATATTGAGTTTTATATAAGGTAAAGCCTTCGGCGAGGTTATTTCCGCGCTACCGGAAATGGTGTTGTTTTTAAATACCGCATTCTTAACATTGGCTTTAAATACACCGTTCTTGACCGAGGCATCGCCCTTTACGTTGGTTAAAACGGTATTATTATCCACCACGATTTTTTTAACATCTATATCAATGTCGGCATTAACCATTTTCAAATAATCGTACGGAATTTTCGTGTTCGGAATATAGTCGGCGGCCGCAGCCGATTTAATAAACCATCCGCCGCCGAGAGCAGCCTGTTTTTGCCCGGTAAAGTCTTTAACGCTGATTTTTTCGCTGCCGACGCCGAGTTTTATATAAGGCACTTCGTTTTCCAAATTTGCATTGATATTGCCGGACAGTTTATTGCTTTTATAAGTCAATTCATATTTTCCGTCGGCTTTTATTTTTTCTTTCAGACCGTCAACGTTTCCGCTAAAATCCAGCGTATATCCCATCGCATTGATAACCGCATCAACATCAATCGTATTGAATGCGGAATCCTTTATTTTATTGATTGAAGATATTTTGCCGTTACCGGTAATATTGATATTTGCCACAACGGTATCAAAATCAAAACTTATCGGAGTATCGGAGCTTTCCATACCGGCATTCAAATGATTAATCAAAACGCTGTCTTTTTCGCCGTAAAAAATTTCCGTATTGCCGGTTTCAACCCTGTCGACCACGATTTCTTTATGCAAAAGCGGCATGATGGAAATTTGCACCAACGCATTTCCGATACGGGCCAGCTTTTTTTCTTCGCGATTTACTGTAACATCGTTTAACTCCAAACTCGGTTTTAAGGACACACCTATATCAATATCTCCGGCTATTTTTACATCCAAACCGGTATATTTATAAGCCATTTCTTCAATTTGCGGCTTATATTTATTTAAATCGGCAAACTTCAAAAATCCGATAGCTCCGCCGACTAAAATAATAGGAATTAAAACAATCACACAAATTATCCATATAAATTTTTTCATTTTTTAATCTCCAATCCGAAAAATTTGCAAGCTTCCGCAAAATGCTGCGGTAAGGCCGCTTTTATAATGGTTTTCTTGCCGTAAACCGCCGTTAAATCTATTTCATAAGCGTGCAAATAGAGTTTATCGGCAACTTCTTTCAGGCGCAATCTTTCCTTCCCGAAATATTTATCATCGCCCAAAATCGGCGTACCGATGCTTTCCAGATGCACCCTGATTTGATGGGTACGACCGGTCAGCGGTTTTGCTTCCACCAATGCGTACTTTTTACCGATATTATCCAACACCTTAATTTCCGTCAATGCTTTTTGACCGTCTTCAACAATCTGCATACGTTCGCCGACTTTTTCCAGCGCATAATTGATAACACCTTCGCGCGGTTCCGGACATCCGCGGACCAATGCCAAATAAGTTTTTTGCAGGCTGTGTTCGCGAAAAGCCTTGGTTAAAATATCGGCATATTGTCGGTTGCGTGCCAACAGCAATAATCCGCTGGTATCCTTATCAATACGATGCACCAGTTTCGGCCGCTCGTTATTTTCAAACATCAATGCGTCCAACAAGCCGTCAATATGCCGCGTGGTATTGGTTCCGCCCTGCACGGCAAGACCGGACGGCTTATTCAAAACAATGATGTTTTTATCCTTAAAAATAACCATGGAGCGGATATATTCAATATCTTTGGCGCTTAATTTTTTATCGTCGACCGCGGCTTTTTCATTATCAAGCGGCGGCAAACGTAATTCCTGTCCGGCCGCCAAACGGGTAGAGGTTTCGGCTTTTTTACCGTCTACTTTGATTTGTTTGGTGCGCAAGAGTTTTTGCAAGCGGCTCAAACTGAGTGCCGGATATTCGCGCAAAAACCAGCGATTCAGGCGGATTCCGTCATCTTCCGGCTTTATTTTTACAATACTGACACCGCCCATCTTAACGACCTCCTTTTTTCTTGGTATTTACAGTGCCGATTTTCAGCGGAATATTGCGTTTCAAACGTTTTCTTTCGGCTCTTTTATCGAATTTTTCCTGTTTTTTTCTATCAATAATTATCGGCATTTCCGGCGGAAATAAATCTTTTTTATCATATATCCGCACCTTAACCGGCTGAACATCGGTTATCACAAAACCCTCAAGCCGTTGTTTTTCGTATTCGGTCAAGCTTTTCTTTTGTTCTTTAGGAATATACACGCGCCATTCCACCCGTTTTTCGGCCAACATTTTCTGACGGCGTTCTTCCGACACGGTTTTGAAATAATCATATTCCAGAATTACCGCAAATACTTTATTATTCATTTCCGTCATCCGTATGTTTTTTCATCTGTTTTTGTTTTTCGGCGCGTAATTTATCAAAATATTCTATGCGTTTTTTGATTTCGCGCTCAAATCCGCGGTCTACCGGATAGTAAAATTTGCGCCGTGCCATCCCGTCCGGAAAATAATTTTGCCCCGAAAAACCGTCATCCAAATCCTGATCATAAATATAGCCGTCGTGATAACCCAGCTCTTTCATCAACTTGGTCGGGGCATTCAAAATATGTTTCGGCGGCATTAAAGAACCGGTTTGTTTGGCGGCATCAAAAACCTTATACATTGCCTTATATACCTCGGCCGATTTAGGTGCGGTTGCCAAATAGGCGGTAAGCTGCAAAATAGCCAAATCTCCCTCCGGAGATCCCAGACGTTCATAAGTTTCCGAACAAGCTACGGCCTGAGTTATGGCATTAGGGTCGGCAAGAGATACATCTTCTATCGAAAAACGCAACAAACGCCGCAAAATATAGCGCGGATCTTCGCCGGCAACCAGCATGCGCCCGACCCAATAAAGCGCCGCATCAACATCGGAGCCGCGTAAAGATTTATGTACGGCCGAAATCAGATTATAATGCCCATCGTTGCCTTTATCATAAATCGGCGCCCGTGAACGGATTATATTTATTATCTGGTCTTTATTAAAAATTTCGCCTTTTTGCGCATACGACCAGATGTTCTCGGCAATATTCAAAATATACCGCCCGTCGCCGTCGGCAACATTTTTTATAAATTCGCGCGCTTCGTCATCAATCGGCAATTTTTCGCCTTCTTCTTTTTCCGCCCGCTGCAATAATTCTTCAAAATTATCCGGCGTTAAACGATTAAGCACAAACACCTGACAACGCGAAAGCAACGCGGAATTAAGCTCAAATGACGGATTTTCGGTGGTGGCTCCGACCAAAATTACCGTGCCGTCTTCAACATAAGGTAAAAACCCGTCTTGCTGCGATTTATTGAATCTGTGAATTTCATCCACAAACAAAAGTGTGCCTTTTCCCTGACCGTTGCGACGTTCTTTGGCATACTGAAAAACTCTTTTCAAATCGGCCACACCGGAAAAAACCGCGGAAATTTGTTCAAAATAAAGATTGGTATATTCGGCAATCAACCGCGCAATCGTAGTTTTACCGCAACCGGGAGGACCCCATAAAATAAATGAAGTTATTTTGCCGGACTTAAGCATTCTGCCGATAGGAGCATCATCTCCCGTCAGATGATTTTGACCGACGACATCTTCCAGCTTGCGCGGGCGCAATCTGTCTGCCAAAGGACGTTTAACATCTCCGGAAAAAAGCGTATCTTCCATTGTTATCTTTCATTTCCTTTATTGGTATTAACAATTACAGGGGCTTCTTTATTTTTGTTGGTGCGTTCTTCCTGCCGCTTTTCCAGCACTTCACGCTTATATTGTTCAATGGATCTTCTCAGCTCTTCATTACTGCTTTCTTTAGGCTCTTTTACTTCTTTTTGTTCTCTTTTTTTATTATAATTTTCAATTATTTTTTCATCGGAATCCGGTCTTTTGAATTTATTTACCAGTTCTTTGCCTTTTTTAACGATGGTAGAAACATTTATACTGGCCTTGGTGGCATCAAAATCCAAACTTCCGTTGCCGCCGCGGAAAAGTTGTTCAAAATCAATTCCGTTCATTTTACTTTTTGCTTTTTTCTTTTTCGGCGCCATTAATTTTTTCATTTCTTCCATAGTCGGAACATGCCCGATTGCCTGTTCTATCTGCGCCGGAGAAATTATACATTCGCTTAAGTCAAGCTCATAAATATTTACGCCGAAAAAGTTACATCCGGTAAAATCAACGCCTCTTAAATTTACTTTACGCAGGTCAATTCTTTTCAAATCAAGCATGGTTAAATTCAAACGGCTCAGGTTTAATTTATGCGGATAATATGTCGCCAGATATTCCACCAGCTCCTGCAATTCTTCCAAAGATAGATTATCCAGATCGGCATCGAGTAAAATAGCGTCTTGCAAATCGGCATTTTTGAGCGTTACGCCGTGCATGTGAGCACCGGTAAAATTGGTTCCTATAAGTTTTGCACCGGTAAATACGGCACCGTCAAGCATGGCACCGCTTAAATCCGCACCGCTCAAATCGGCACCGGTAAAATTAACATTACGCAGATTGGCATCGGTTAATATTATTTCCTGCATATTACTGCCGGAAAAATCGGCACCTTCGAGATTTTCGCCGCTGAAATTACCGCCCTGAAGAATTCTGCCGGTAAATATCAGATTTTTATTAACTTCTTTTTCTTCCTGTTCTTCCGATAAATTGGCAATAGCACGCCACGAATCGCTGTTTTGCAACGATGTCTGTATTCTGTCTTTGTTTTTATGGTGCTTATTGCCGTAATCAGTCATTATTTAAATCTTTCTTTCAAACAACGACCTTATTTTATATTATATTTTTTTATTTGACAATTATTTATTTTTTATTTTTTATGCAAAAATATATTATAATTAAGCTCGGTATACTCATGCAAGCCGATACTATAAAAAATATTTTCCATCCTAAATAGGCCGCAACCATACCGCTGGTAGATGAAAATATATCGCGAGATGCACCCATTACCGACGACAAAAGCGCATACTGTGTTGCCGTATAAGACTTATTACAAAGTGACGATATATAAGCCACCAATGCGGTTGTAGCCAGGCCGGATACAAAATTTTCTACCGTTACCACTGTTATAAACAACGGCATATTGTGCCCGTATATGGCTTGCAAAGAAAACAACATTGTTGATAAACATTGCAATATACCGAAATATAATAAACCGTTTTTAAGGCCTATTTTATTTATGATTAAACCGCCGATAATACCGCCGCTGATAGCCGCAATCATACCGTAAAGTTTCATTACGTTGGCTATTTCTATTTTGGTAAATCCCATATCATCATAAAAAGGATTTATAACCGGATTAAAATAAGCATTACTCAAATGATAAGTAAAAATAAGCAACAAAATCCAACCCCAATTTTGGTTTTGAATAAAGTTTTTCAGCGGTTCCATTACCGAGGTATTGATAAATTCTTTTATACTTCTTTTTTGTTTTTTATAAATATATTCGACCGCTTCCGAAGTATATAAAATAGCCGCCAGACCTACAAAAACGCCGCAAGCCATAAACTTATAAGAAGTATTCCAATCAAATAAAGCGGCTAAATATAAAGCACCGGCACCGGAATAAATTAATCCCAAACGATATCCTAATACAAATATAGCAACACCGTTTGCCTGTTTATCGGGATTTTTTTCAAAACATTCAACACGATAAGCATCGAGAACTATATCTTGCGAGGCCGATAAAAAAGCGGTTATAAATGCCAAAAAAGCCATACAGCCGGCATTTTTTGCCGGGTCAATACAAGACATTATAAAAATTGCCGAAAACAGGCATATTTGAATAACCAAAGCCCACGACCGCCGCCGGCCCATTTTATATAAATAAGGAAGTTTGGTATTATCAATAAACGGCGACCACAGCCATTTTACCGAATACGGTATTTTAACCAAAGAATATCCGCCGATTAAAGCCAGAGCTATACCGGCTTGTTTCAACCATAATGTAAGAGTACCGAAAACCAATAAAAAAGGAAAACCGCTGGAAAAACCTAAGGCTAATAATACCAGCATTTGCTTGTTTATATAAACATCTTTTATTTTTTTTAAGTACTCGAG
>JAEEMQ010000026.1 GCA_016283295.1 Alphaproteobacteria bacterium | reverse complement strand
TTTTTCTTTTGTATGGACATTATCATAAACTTATGGTATGGATTTAGTAATAACGGAGAATAATAATGATTGAAGAAGATTTTATTATGCAAGGGCCGTTGTATATGACGCAAAAAGCGTGGATACATCCGGAAAACATCAAGCACAGAAACAAACCGATGAACGTGCTATGGACATCGCCGGTTAATCCGGAAACCGGTGAATCCGAGTGGATGGAATGGTGTCGCAGAGAACGTTTTCGTTTGGATTTTTATGAAAATCAGCGGTGGCATATTGTACCTAAAGAAGATTGCAAAATATTGACTCTGCTGCCCGATTCCGAAGAATTGCGGAAATATACCATGGAAAACGATAATCTTTGTTGCCGACAACAGTTGAATTTTGAGGCTATTGCCAACGATTATGATGCGTTATATATACCGGAAGCTACAAGGTTGAAACATGCCTGGGATATGTTGGATGGTTGGGATGTTGCCACCTGTATTTTTTTGGCTCCCAAATATACGGTGATGGATGATGAAACCTATGCTTTGTATAAGGCCGGCAAGATTAACCCGGAAGAAAAAAGTTATTCGGTTAATTATGACCCTGAGGTCAACCTCTTACCGCACGCATTACCACCGTTTAATTTTAAGCAACCGGTTGATAATTCGGTGCAAAATGCCATAGATGAGTTAAGAGAAATTGCAAATAAGTTGCCTAAGCGTGCGGCATCGTCTCGGGAAAAAGCCGAAAAATACAAGGAAGTCGCGGATATATTGGATTCCGGTCTGGCGCAAAATCAGGGTTTTGAGACGCTGTGTGATAAATTTGGTCATTATGAGCATTTTGAAGAGCCGGGAATAGCGGAGGTTTTGCTTAAACACGGGATGAATCCGAATTTAAAAATCAAGATATTCGACAGACCGTATCCCATTAGTGAGGTTGTATATAAATCAGATTCCTTAAAGGTATTTTTGCAATACGGTCTTGATGCAAATGTGGCAATGAAAACGGTGTTGAGCTACAATGGAGATACTCGAGCATTGAGACTTTGTTTGGCTGCCGGCGCCGATCCGAATCTGGCGGATTCTGACGGAGTAGTGCCGTTGATGCTGGCGTATAAGCCGGAGCATGTCGAATGGTTGTTGGCAACCGGCGCCAATCCGCTCGCTGTTGATAAACAGGGGCGCTCGATTAAAGAACATCAGGAAAAACAACCGATATACAACTTCAGAGTAATTAATTGTAAAATGCTTGATTTGGCAACACAAAAACTATATATTCACGACAAAGTGAGTGATTTGCGCAAAACTCTTGATGTTCGTGACGATAAAAACATCGCCGTGCGGAAAAAACTGCAACCGAAGCAGAGAAAAGTTCTGCGGTGGGAGGAGAAAAAACAGGCGGAGAAGAGTTTGTAACCGCAGGATAAAATATGGTAAGTTTGTGGAAATTATATGCGCTGTTTTTCAAAATGGGGCTGTTTACCTTTGGCGGCGGCTACGCCATGCTGCCGATTTTGCAAAAAGAAGCGGTGGAAAAACAAAAGTGGATAACCGAGGAAGAGTTGCTCAATTATTATTCCATCGGGCAATGCACGCCGGGGATTATCGCGGTTAATGCCGCCTCGTTCATCGGCTATAAATTGCGGAAAATCGGCGGGCTTATCAGCGCTACGCTCGGAGTTATTTCGCCATCGCTCATCATCATTATTCTGGTGGCGGCACTTTTGCGGCAATATATGGATAACCAATACGTACAATGGGCGTTCGGCGGCATCCGTATCAGCGTGATTGCGCTGATTATCGATACGGTATGGAATATGTGGCAGAAGGGTATCAAAGATGTGCGCGGCTATATGGTTTTTGCCGCGGCGGCGCTGTTGCTGTGGTTCTTTAACCTGTCGGCGATTCTGATTGTGATTTTGGCAGCTGGAGCGGCCTTTATTCCGAATCCGGGGAGGGCAAAGAAATGATATATGCTCTCTTGTGTTGGGAATTTTTCAAAATCGGGCTGTTTGCGGTGGGCGGTGGTCTGGTTACGGTGCCGTTTTTGTTTGATTTGACAGAAGTTTACGGCTGGTTCAGTTCGGCCGAATTGGCGGATATGATTGCGGTTGCCCAGTCTACTCCGGGGCCGGTCGGCATCAATATGGCAACTTATGCCGGGTTCAAAACCGCGGGTATATGCGGGGCGCTGGTGGCAACTTTGAGCGAAGTTTTGCCGTCGATGGCGGTGATTTATATGGTGGCGCAGGCCTTGCACAAGTGGCAGAGCAACGCCTATGTCAACAAAATACTGGCGGGGATTCGTCCGGCAGTTTTAGCCTTGATTTTATTTGCCGGATGGGATATAGCTAAAGAAACGATTACCGATTACACCTCGTTGGCGGTTATGTTCGGGCTGCTTGCGGCCATGCGCATTTTCAAGAAAAGTCCGATATTTTATATTGCGGCGTCGGCGGTTATCGGTTTGATTTTACATATTTGACGGAGGATTTTATGGCAGAAACGGTTTATGATGTGGTTGGTATCGGTAATGCGATTGTCGATGTGCTCGCTAAAGTCGGCGATACTTTTTTAACCGAGCGCGGTTTGGATAAGGGCTCGATGACTTTGGTGGAGGCGATGGAGGCCGGTAAGATTTACGCCGACGTGATTCCGGAATTGCAGGTTTCGGGCGGGGCGGCGGCCAATACCGTTTCGGGTATGGCTTCGCTCGGTGCCGATTGTGCATATATCGGTAAGGTGCATGACGACGAGCTCGGACAGCTGTTTCAGCGCAATATTGCCATGGCCGGCATTGACTTTTTTACACCGCCGCTGACCGAAGGTCCGGCAACCGGGCGCAGCGTGGTGTTGGTAACTCCCGATGCCGAGCGCTCGATGTTTACTTATTTGGGCGCGGCCCGCAAGCTTTCTGAAGCAGATATTGACGAGAAAATCATCAGCGAATCGAAGTTTTTGTTTTTGGAAGGCTATCTGTGGGATGAGCCGGTGGAACAAAAAGCGATGTTTAAGGCTTGCGAACTGGCACATAAACACGGGCGCGAAGTGGTGTTCAGCGTTTCGGCTAAATCGTGCGTGAGAAAGCATCGGAAAGAGATGCTTAAAATGATTGCCGACTATGTGGATATTATGTTTGCCAACGAAGAAGAATTGAAGCTTTTGTTTGATACGGATAATTTTTATGCGGCGCTCGATGAAATTAAATCTTTGGTCAGTATTGCCGCCATTACTCGCGACAGCCGCGGTTCGGTGGTGGTGCACGGCCGCGAAAAAATATTTGTGGAGGCCGAAAAAATAGAAGATGTGGTGGATTCCACCGGTGCCGGCGATTTGTACGCGGCCGGTTTTCTTTACGGACTTTCCAACGGCCGCAGTTTGGGAACCTGCGCCACCATCGGCGGCATTACGGCGGCGGAAGTGATTACGCACTACGGCGCCAGACCGGAAGTATCGCTGCGCGGTTTGGTGCGGCATCGTTTGGTAGAATACGGTAAACGACCGTAAAATCATTACGAGTTCAAAATAAAAAAACAGCCGTCGGAAAATCCGGCGGCTGAATTTCATGAAAATACTCTAAGTTTGTATAGTTGTTCAAATTTTGTTATCAGTGATGGTGGTGATGGTGTCCTCCTCCGTGATGATGGTGGTGATGGTGAAACAGGGCGTTACCGATAACAGCGCCGGTAAAGCCTACCAATAAGCCGGTCGCAATCGGATCATAGTAGTATGACCGCGGAACGGCAGTTTGGCGCACCACAACGGTTTGCGGCGGTTGTTGTACATAGACTTGTTGCGGTTGAACGTAAACCGGTTGCGGCTGAATGATTTGTGTCGACGACGGTTGAGTATATAACTGCTGACGCACAATATTGTTTTGATCAACCACAATGATTGTTTCCGCATTGGCCAGCATCGGGCTGAAAATAAGCGAAAATGCAAGCACAAACATCAATTTTTTCATTTTTCCCTCCATAAAAATCAGTTTATAATTTATATGTAATTTAAAATGAAAAAAAATGCAATAAAATAAATATACATACAGGTATGTATAATTCAAAAATTTAATAACATATTGATTTTGCGATATAAAAATTTTTATTTTTTGGTATGTTATTCGACAATCAGGGCTTCGTAGGTATAAACTATCTCGGTTTCGTCCGGGTCATCGGTCGGTAAAATTTCGCATACCAGCAGTTTTTCTTCGTTTTTTAAGATTGCAAACACGTCGTCGCTGACGGATTCCAGAGTAAAGGCATCGTTTCTGCGGCGATAGAGCTCAACGTTTTTTTGTTCCGGATTAAGGCGGACAATCGGGTCTTCCGGCGCAATGTCACGCGCATAGATAATCAGCATAACTTCGTTTTCTTCGCTGATTAAAAAGTCAAAAGTATTCGGATCAAAAGTCATGGATGCCTCCGTGGAATGTGGTTTATTTTAGTTGAATTTTAGGATATTTAAGTTAATATTTGGATAATAAGAGGGAAAATGGGGCGAATTATCGATTTTATATTAAAGTGGTTGAAGTGGCCGGTGGCGGTGTTTTTGCTGCTGTCAATACCGGCGTTACTGCAATCGTACGACTATTTCAATTTTCGCAGCGTAAAGTATTATGCCATGGGTTGCGGGATGGCGGTTTATGTTCTGATGATTTTTGTTGCCGGCTATAATAATTGCCATACCATGCAGGTAATTTCGCATGAGCTGACGCATACCTTTTTTGCCATACTGACTTTTCATGATGCCGGACGGGTGCGGATAAATCCCGACGGCAGCGGCGGCTCGATGGTGGTTAAGGGCGGCGGCAACTGGCTGATTACGCTGGCGCCGTATTTTTTCCCGCTGTTTGCCTTTTTCTATATGCTGATAATGCCGGGCCTGCTTCGAGTGAGCGACGGACATTGGCTTGTTTACGGCATATTCGGTTATTTTATCGCTTATTATTGGGCAACCGTGTTGGAACAGGTGCATCCGAAACAAACCGATATCATTAAAGAAGGCTACATATTTTCCATTATATTCATTATCGGCGCCAATCTATACACTACCGGAATGGTGTTGGCGTTTAACAGCAAATTGTGGGAAGGAGTCGATCTTTATTTGCGTTTGGTAACCAAACTCAATATAGATAATTGGCACCGCGTGGCAGGATTAATAACGCAGAATCTTTAACTCTGCTGTATCGGCATTGAGCTTGACGTCGCCACCTATCGGCAGAATGCGGCGCGACGGAGTGTGGCCGAAATCAAAATCTGCAATGACCGGAAAATTCGTATCACGCATAAAATCGGTAAAACAATCGTCAATTGTACCGTCCTCGGCATCACTTTCAGCATCGGTAAAGCGGCCGAAAACAACACCGGCAACCTTGGCAAAATTCGGCTGTTGTTTGAGCTGTTGCAACATCAAATCGAGGCGATAAACTTTTTCGTGCACATCTTCAAGAAGCAGAATTTTGGCACTTAAATCCGGAAAATACGGCGTGCCGGCCATTCGCATCAGAGTGCTGAGATTGGCGCAGATAAGCTTGCCTTCGGCCGTGCCGCGGCGCAAAGTTCTGCCGGATTTTATCGTATAAGTTTCGCCGCTCAGCAACCGGCGCAGGTCGGCATCTATTTGTTTATCAAGCGCGGCGGAGCGAAAATCATAGGCCGGGCCGAAACCGTTATACGAAACCAGGCCGCTTTTTTGCCACAGAGCAATTTGTACGGCGGCATTGTCGCAAAAGCCGACCAGAGGTTTGGGCGAGCGTTTGGCCAAGTCGTAATCGATATACGGCAAAACACGTAGCCCTCCGGCGGCGGCGCGGGCACAGAAAATAACTTTGATTTCCGGGTCGGCCAGAGCGGTATTGATATCGGCGGCGCGTTCTTCATCGCTGCCGGCCATATAGCGGTTAACTTTGCATAAGTTTTTGCCAAATACCGGGACCAGGCCGAGACTTTTGATATATTCGATTGCCGGCTGTATTTTTGCAATATCGCCGATTTGCGCGGACGGTGCGATGACGGCGGCTTTATCGCCCGGTTTTATTTTCATCATTCAGAGTTTCTCCAAAATTTGCCGGCACAAATCGGTCAGCGAGTTATCGCGGGCGCCCATAATCACAATACGGTCGCCGGGTTTTGCCGCTTTTAAAATCGCATCGGCGGCTGCGGCCTTGTCGGCCACAAAATAGGCTTCTTTTTTGCCGAGCTGATGAGCAAAATCAATCAAATCGGCCGAGGAAATGTCTTTGGTTACGGTACCGCCGACAAAGAAAATCTCCGGCATAATCAGAATATCGTCATCATTCATATTGTGCACGAATTCCGCCATAATTTCTTTGCCGAGCGCGCGCATCGGGCCGAAGCCGTGCGGTTGAAACATAATGATAAGGCGGCCGTCGTATTGGCGCAGAGCTTTGACGGACGACTTTACTTTGTCGGGATTGTGGGCAAAGTCGTCGATTACGGTAATATCGTTCTTTTCGCCGATGACCTCAAGGCGGCGCTTGGTGCCGTGGAAATCTTGCAATATGGTGGCGGAAACGTCGGTGGCAATACCCATTTCGGAACAGGCGGCGATGGCGGCCAAAGCGTTGGCTACGTTGAATTCGCCGATTAAGTTCAGTGTGTAGGTGGTGCCGTTAAAATCGTATTGAGTGCCTCCCGGCAGCGGTTTGATATTAGTGGCATAAAAATCCGCATCGTTGCCGCGGGTAGAAAAGGTCAGACACGGCTTATCGTGAGCCAGGCTGCGGCACAGCTCGTAATCGGCATTGATGATAATGCTGCGCGAGGCACGGTTGGCAAAGTTTTGGAACATGGTCAACAGTTCTTCGATGGTCTTATGGTCTTCGGAAATATTAGTCACCAGCGCAATATACGGATTATACAAGTCAATGGAGCCGTTGCTTTCGTCAGCTTCCACCACGCATATATCGCCGTGGTTGTAAATCATATTGGGGATGGCCGAGGTGTTCTCATAATCGCGGAGCAGGCCGCCGTTAATCATGCACGGGTTTTTGGCCGCCTTATCCAAAATAAAGCCGATCATGGCGGTAGTGGTGGTTTTGCCGCTGGTACCGCCGACGGCAATACCGTATTTGTAATTGTTGAAAATTTCCGAAAGCAGCTGCGGCCGGGTTTTTATCGTAATATTTTTTTCTTTGGCGGCTTTGATATCCGGAATGGTATCTTCAACAGCGGTGGATGCGCACAGCCAGGCTAAATCGTCGGATACGGCGGAACCGTCTTGCGGAAAAACGGCAATTCCCATTTTTTCCATGGCTTCTTTGGTGGTTAAATCGCGGCCTAAATCAAAGTTGCGGTCGGAACCCCGCACATCGTAGCCGGAAAGCTTTAAAACCTGAGCCAGAGAGCTCATGCCGCTGCCGGAAATTCCGCAAAAACTTACTTTAACCATGGTGTCGTCCCCCTATAAATCGTTGATTAAATCATTGAGATTTTCTTCTTTTTCTTGCGATTGTATCTGTGTGTTTTCATAATCAAGCGTAATATAACCGTGCGCGTCGGCATCGGCAAAAATCGAAAGAGTTACCTTCAGCGTTTCATCGGTAAAAGTCGCATACAAAAAGGCTTTTTCTTCTTTTAAATCTTGCAGGAAAAGATCGTATCCGACTTCGTTTAAGGAGGTTGAATGCTCCTTATTCGGGCTGTAGTGCTGTTTGGCATTGCCGTATTTCTTTGCGAGTGCCGCGTAATATTCGTGATACAGTTTTAAGGTTTTTTCGGCATTAGGCATATCGGCCTGAGCCGGGGTTTTGGCATAAACCGCATACAGGTGATTTTGCTCACCGAATACCGCCGTTACTTCATTGAACACGGCGCGTTTTTGCCGCGGATTTTTGATAAGGAAAATATTGGTCATGTTTTCGGCGCTGACTTCTTCCAGTTCAAAGCCCGCCGCTGCGGTTTCTTCTTGCGAGGCGCCCCAAGTCAGGCCGAACGGTGCGTTTTTATTCGGTTCGGTAGCAGCCGGCGCATCGGCTTTTTCCGGTTCGGCGGTTTTCTCCTCGACGGCCGTTTCTTTGTTGTCACCTTCCTCCAGCAACTTTTTCTGTTCTTCACGAATTTTGGCACTTCTTTCCTGAAGCTCGCGGGCATCGTCGTCGGAAATGAGGGCGGTGTTGTCTTTTTGCATAATCAGCTGCATGGCATTACTGCGCATTTCTTTGGCTTGCGAGTTTTCCTGCTCCTGTTCGCTTAATTCGTCGATATATTGCGCCATAAAATCGTCTTCGGCCGGGGTTTCGGCTTTTGTCGGCTCGGCGGTTGCGGTCTGGTCCGATGCGGCTTCCGGTTTTTCATCAATATCTTCGGGCAAAATAGATTCCGCGCTTTCTTCCGGCTCGGTTGCCTCAGATTTCGTCTCCGGCCCGGTTGCCTCAGCTGTTTCTGCCTCAGTTTCGGCGGCGTCGGATTCTGCCTCCGTTTCTTCTGCGGCTTCATCTTTTGCGGTCGGGGCAACATCTTCCATCGCGGCTGTCTCGGTGTCTTCCGTTGCTTCAGCAGTATCTTCTTCCGTCACTTCAGCATCTTTTTCCGTTGTTTCTTCTGCCGTAACTTTTTCTTCAACGGCCTCCGGCTCGGTCAAAAGTTCTTCCAAATCAAGCTGAGCCAAACTGACGTGCGGCAATAAGCCCACAATCATTACCAAGAATCCCAAAATAAAACCATACATGAATTATTCCTTATGATAACCGCAAAAATAAAATTGAAACATATTTTTCTTTGCGCTATTTTAACTTTAAAATACAAATAATTTGTTAAATTAATGAAGTTTATTTCGGCAAATGGAAAAAGATAATATACAAAAGTTATTGATAGATATCGGGCGGCAGTTGGTCAGGGAAAAAGGGACCGACGCGTTGACGGTGCGCAAACTTTCCGAGGCTTCGGGTTGCTCGGTGGGGGCGATTTATAACCAGTTTTCCAATATGGATAATTTTATAATTATTCAGAATTTTATGACGCTGGAAGCGCTGTATGAGCGGCTGAAACGTACGACGATTTCCGACGATGCTTTTACCGACGCCAATGTTTTGGTGCAGGCGTTCGTTGATTTTGTGCTGGAAAACAAAAATTTGTGGTATTTGTTGTTTAACTTCCATCTGACGCATCCGGAGCGCATTTATTCGGTTTATTATCTGCGCAAGGTGGCGGATATCGTGCATTTGCTCAATAAGGTGGTGTTGCAAAGCGTGCCGGGGATGGAGCGGCCGGAGCAGATACTTTCGTCGCAGGTGCTGTGGCTGTGTTTGTTTGCCGTCAGTTCGTTTTTGGCCAAAGATGTGCTCGATCCGTTTGCCAAGGCGGATAAAAAGACTATCTGTCAGATTTTGGTAAATACCTACATCGCCGGTTTGACGGTGCTGGAAAAATAAAAGCTATTTATATTCTTTTTCTTTTTTAGCCAGTCCGTATTCCAATGCCAGATTGAAGCTGCGGTCCCATTTATTTATATTGAGAGCGTGTTTGTTGCCCGCAGCGTAGTCACCGATTGCGTAGTAGTCTTTTTGCAACTGAGTGCTGAAATCGCGCTTAAGTTCAAAATTCTCATTGCGGTGGCGCAAGTTGTTTTCAGCTAATTTCAATCCTTCCTCCAAAAGAGGAATGCGCGAAGTTACGGCAAGAGGTTCTTTAACAATCGCTTGAATGACTGATAATCTGGTAAGACGCTGTTGCGGGGTCATTTTAGCCGCAGAAATGAATTTTTTATTGTTTTTATCTTTAACCAGTCCGAGCTCACTTAAAAATGTAAATGAAAATTTATTTTCCGTTTTTTCAAAAAGGCGATGCATAATGTTTAAATAAACCTCGCGAGAAGCGCCTTTGTTATGTAAAAAAGCCTGTTTTGCCGCCAGATTTAAGGCAGCATCCTGATTTTTATCTATTACATCAACCTTTTTGCGCAAAACTTCCATATACCGTTTATTTCCGCCGCCGTTAATATCAATAAAACCGAGCAGGGTATCATAAAGCGCCGCCTTATTTTCCGGATAAATCGGAGCGTTATCAACCAAAGCTTCGTATTTTTGTGCGGCTTCAATATTTTTTTTATCTTCAATATCTACATCTTCTTCCATCGCCAAATGTTCAAACGAGCGTACCGCGTTATTAAATGTCAGAACTTCATTGAATTCACTCGGCGGTAAGATGTCACGCAATGTTTGCAAACATTCATCAGCCAAATCGTTGCCGTTGACATCATAGCGTTGACGGCAAAGTTTATGCATAAAATCATTAATGTAGAGATTGTCTTTTTTCATTGCACACCTACAGTTTCTTTACCATTTTCATAAAGGTTATGCCTTGCTCGTCAAATGGTTCGCCCTCGGCCTTATAACCCATTTTTTCGTAAAAACCGACCACAAACAGCATGGCGTGCATCACGATTTTTCTGTATCCGGCTTCACGCGCGCGCTTTTCGGCATAAGCAACCAGTTCGCGACCGACGCCTTCGCCCTGATAAATCGTATCTACCGCCACTTGCATCAGGCGGATGGTTTCATCATCAACCGGAGCCAAAATCAGGCCGCCGACCAAGCGGTTATCAAGCATTTCAATACAGCCGATATGCAGATATTTGGCCTCTTCCGGGCGAAACGAATCGAGGAACTTTAAGCCCAGCGGCTCCAACAAAATTTTGTATCGCAACTCAACCAATTCGTTATAACGCGAAGAACCGAAATCAATATCAATCATTTTGCGCATGGCAAACCTCCCTAATCTGTATATTACCCATTAAAACATATTTTTCAATATTTGGCAATAGTTAAAGCAAGTGAAACTTGATTTGTTTGAATACAAAATGTGATACTTCCTTTTTTGTTGCGGAATGTTTGGATATATCTGTTGATTATGCCGAAAAAATAAATTATGTTGAGGGCAATGATTAATTCTTTATGAGATTCCCACGCCCTGTCGGGCTCGGAATGACGATGTTCTGGGATAAACGATGACGGATTTGAGTTTGATACGCAACTTTGCGATTATTGCCCATATTGACCACGGAAAGTCGACGCTGGCCGACCGCATTATTGAATATTGCGGTGGATTACAGAGCCGCGAAATGACCGAACAGGTGCTCGATTCAATGGATATCGAGCGCGAACGCGGGATTACGATTAAGGCGCAGACGGTGCGGCTCGAATATAAGGCCAAAGACGGCAAAACTTATTTGCTGAACCTGATTGATACGCCGGGGCACGTTGACTTTACATACGAAGTGTCGCGGTCGCTTGCTTCGTGCGAGGGCTCGGTGCTGGTGGTGGATGCCACGCAGGGAGTGGAGGCGCAAACGCTGGCCAATGTGTATTTGGCACTCGACAATAATCACGAAATCGTGGTGGCGCTCAACAAAATCGATTTGCCGTCGGCCGATGTGGCACGGGTTAAGCAACAGGTGGAAGATGTTATCGGGCTTGATACGTCAAATGCGGTGGAAGTTTCCGGCAAAACCGGCGCCGGAGTGGAAGATTTGCTTGAAGCGATTGTGAAGTATCTGCCGGCACCGCAGGGCGAAGAAAACGCGCCGACCAAAGCGCTCTTAATCGACAGTTGGTACGATTCTTATTTGGGTGTGGTGATTTTGGCGCGGATTAAAGACGGTACTTTGCGCAAAAAACAAAACATTCGCCTGATGTCGACCGGTTTGGATTATGTGATTGATAAAATCGGGGTGTTTACACCGAAAATGAAAGATGTTGAGGTGTTGCACGCCGGCGAAGTCGGGTTTATTACCGCCAGTATTAAAAGCGTGGATGATTGCAAAATCGGCGATACGATTACCGATAACCGCCAGCCGTGTGCCGAAATGCTCGCCGGGTTTAAGCCGTCGGTTTCGGTGGTGTTTTGCTCGATTTTTCCGGTGGACAGCAGCCAATATGACGCGCTCAGAGATGCGCTGGCTAAATTAAAACTCAACGATGCCAGTATCGAATATCAGCCGGAAAATTCCGGCGCGCTCGGTTTGGGCTTCCGTTGCGGCTTTTTGGGGCTGTTGCACATGGAGATTATTCAGGAGCGAATCGGCCGCGAGTTTGATTTGGATATCATCACGACCGCGCCGTCGGTGGCTTATAAGCTGTATATGACCAACGGCACGGAAGCAACGCTCGATAATCCGGCGGATATGCCGGACCCGTCGACGATTAAGCTGATTGAGGAGCCGATGGTGCGCGCGACGATTATGGTGCCGGATGAGTATTTGGGCTCGATTTTGAAGCTTTGCACCGAGCGCCGCGGCACCCAGGAAGACCTGACCTATGTCGGCAATCGGGCGATGGTGGTGTATAAAATTCCTTTAAGCGAAATCGTGTTTGATTTTTATGACCGACTGAAGTCAATTTCGAGCGGTTACGCCAGCTTCAATTACGAGCTTATCGGCTATGCGCCGGCGGATTTGGTAAAGGTGCAGATTTTGATTAATGAGGAGCCGGTGGACGCGCTCGCCTTTTTATGTAATCGTACCGAAGCTGAGGCCAGAGGGCGGCAGATTTGCGGTCGTTTGAAAGATTTGATTCCGCGGCATTTGTTCAAAATTCCGTTACAGGCTTCCATCGGCGGGCGCATTGTGGCGCGCGAAACCATTTCGCCGATGCGTAAAGACGTGACCGCAAAGTGTTACGGCGGCGATGTGACACGTAAACGCAAGCTCTTGGATAATCAAAAGAAAGGTAAGCAACGGATGCGCCAGTTCGGTAAAGTGGAAGTGCCGCAGTCGGCGTTTATCGAAGCCTTAAGAATCGGCGATAATTAATCAAGAATCAAAACTTCGTCTTTATAGTTTTGCAACACCTCGTTCAACCGCTTGTTTTCAACCGGGATGCTGCGGCTGATTTTTTTGATGTCTTCCTCATATTCTTTGATAAGGCGGGCATAATCCTGCTGTTCCGGCGTCAGATTATTGCCGGTGTCGCTGCTCGGCGTACTCGGAGTTACGGTCGGTGTGCTCGGGGTTATGGTCGGTGCTGTCGGCGCATTCGGAGTTACGGCTACCGACGCTTTCGGCGGCGGATTGGTCAGAATGCTGTCGCCGGCAATATCATCAGCGGTAACCGGAATTGCCGGTGTACCGGTTTGCGGAACCATCGGTTCGTCGGCCGGACGCGGTTGCGGCTCAACTTTGCGACGAGCGGTATTGTCGGCCGTTGTTTGTTGCGGCTGAGTTTTATATGCCGGAGCAACCGGTCGCGCCATCGGTGGTAAGGCAACGTTCTGCCGCGGTATTCTGCTGTTTGCCGGAACAACAACATTCGGGGTGTTCGGCCGATTATTTACGGTTGCGGGAGCCGCTTGACCGGTGTTCTGCCGCGCGGTCGGCTGATTGGTCGCAATCGGGCGGTGCACTCTGAGCGGCGGCAATTTGTCCGGGCTGTTCATCATATCAAGCGTTTTCTGCGGAATGAAAAATCCGACCTCTTGCGCATCGGCAACCGGCGCAAAAAACAGCAACGTAAATATAAGCAAAAGCATTTTCATCTTAACCTCGCAACGATTATATTACACAAAATCTTAACGTATCTTTAAGGGTTAAAAGATAAATTATTTATATGTATAAATACGGTCGCTTATCGGTTATGTTGAGTTGTATGCTCCTGTGTTTCGGCAAAATAAACGAGACACGGGCGGCCGGCGATTGTGTTGAAGCGGCAAAAAATATGAAGCTGGTCAGCGTTAACTATAACAACGGTGTTTTGGGGTTGGATAATACCAAAACTACGGCACAAGTGGGAAAAATTTGCGGCGATGCACACGCGGCCGGATGTTTTAAGTTTTCCGTTAAATATGAAGAAAGTACCAACGTTAAGTTTGCGGATATACACGGACATCGCTGCGTTATACCGCATATAACCGTCGATTATGATTTTACCGGTTCGACCGTTTATCTTACCGGAGAATATAAGGCTTGTCCGGCGCGGGCGGTAATGCGTCACGAATTGCAGCATTTTACCATTTGGCGAACGGCGGCCGCACAGATGATCAGCGAAGTCGGCAACGGCCTGAAAAATTTGGCCTTGCAATATGTGGAGCGCTGCAGCGATGTGCCAAAGTGTGGTGTGGATTTACATAAATCGGCCTGGAGCTATACGCAGAAAATCAGCGATAAATGGCAGCAGATTGCGGAAATGAACAACAATCGCCTGGATCAAATCGACCATCAGGGAAAGTCGGAGTTTGCTTATCGGGCCTGTTTGTCGTGGCCTTATTAAAATTCTACGGTTATTACCCGGTTTTGCATTTCGCCGATTTGTCGCAACAAAATCGGATTGGTTATATCCAGACCGTAACCGATGCGGCGTAAGTCGGCGCGGTAGTCATCAAACAAACTCTGAAAATATTTATCAATTTCTTTATTGCCGCTCTTAGCCGCCAAAATTCGGCGATTTTGATTGGAATCGACATGCGTGCGGCGGTAACTGAAAACGTGGTTATATTCGTAATCAAAGATGGATACGTAATAATTGCGGGTTGAACCCGAAGCGGGCACATGACCGCCGACAAATTTTACTATGGTGTCTTTCATTTTCGGCGATGCGTTGGGCGCCGATTGCGTGACATGATGAATATTGTTGAATAAATCGTCGGTTGATTCAATAACCGAAATATATTGGTCGGCAGGGGCATTTTTCAACAGGTTGGCAAAGACCTGTTTGCGCTGTTTATAATTTTTGCGGCTGGTAATAATGCCCCGGTCAATTTGCTCGATAAGCTGATAATTGGCAAATTTATATACGGAAGTCTGCCGTTCCCACCCGGCCTTTATTTGTTGCATACTCTTGGTTTCGTAATCTATGCTCCGCAGTTCTTTTTGCAACACTGCTTTTAAATCTTTCGGCAACAGAGCAAAAGAGCGGATTATGCTTTTTTTATAGTGTTCCAGGCGATTTTTCGGCAGAGGTTGCTTGGCTAAAATCGCATCGACCGGCGCTTGACGCATATTCTGCGAGCCGGGTGTTTTTTTGTAGTTAATCACAGCAGGTTGCGCCGTCTGAGTTGAATGCAAAGCAGGTTGCATCTTTTTGTTTATCGGTTTAGTCGGTATTATTTGGGCAACAGAGGGAACCTTTATGTTTGCGGGTTGTCCTGTCGGCATTTCAGGCTGTCGCGGCAAGGAACCTCGCGGTATTCCCGTACGCCGTTCTGTTGTATCGGGCGCTCCGCTGCGGTTATAATTTTGCGGCATTTTTCTGATTTGCGGCATTTTATCCGGCTCCTGCATGGCAGAAACGGTATCGGGCGGTATGTAAAAACCGGCCTGAGTTTGGCTTACTGCGGCAGACGGCAGCAGAACATAACCCGACAAAAAAAGCAGAAACGAATATATTTTCATGGCATTTATAATAAAATAAAAGTCTTAACTTTGGCTTAATATTTGAGTGTTATGGTAATCTTATGAAAAAACTGCTATTAATGTTTACGCTTATAATCGGGTTGGTGCTGCCGGCAGAAGTTAATGCCGCATCACTCAGGTTTGCCAAAGATATGTGTAAAAAAGAAATGCTCAACAACCCGCCGCAAATCGAAATTAAGTATAATTACGGCGAATTGAAAATGAATCACGAAAAAACGGCCGAGCAACTCGTTGCGATGATGGATGAAATGTATCCGCTGAAGGTGACACACAAACTCAACGGACTGACCAGTCTGGCGCCGTATACGATAGTGGAGAGCAATATTGCGGGAACGGGAGTATCGGGGTATCGATGCTATTATCCGCAGAAAGTGAGCGTGATTATCGGCTACGAACCGACGGTTTATATCAGTAATGATTTGAAAAAAGATACCTGCCGTTACAACGTGACCATGCGTCATGAACAAACTCATTTGGATATCGGTTATTTGAGTCTTAATCAATTTTTGCAAACTGTAAAAGAGGAATTTCCGAAAATCGTGGATAAAGTGGGCGTAAAGGTTCTTCCGGCTTCGAGCAAAATTACGGCGGATGAGGCCTCAACCGAGCTCAACGATAAGTATCGTCAGAGGATGGGTAAATTGTTTGATTTGTTCGTAAAATATATGACAAATCAGCAAATGAAAATTGATTCGGTTGCCGGTTACGAGTTTGAAAGTTCGCTGTGCAAGAGCGATTCTTAAGCGCACATTTTATAGAGCATACCGAGGCAATCAGCAATATTGTCGGCAGCGTAGTCGATGTATTCGACACCTTTGTCGTTGAGTTTGCCGTGGCATAACCGCATGGTTGTCATACCGGCTTTTTTCGCAAATTCCAAATTTGAATAGCTGTCGTCAATAAACAGGCAATCTTCCGGATTGATTTTAGCCGCTTCGCAAAATTTGAGGTATACATCGGCGCTGGCATTTTTCTTATAAGCTCCGAATTCTTCAACCGAATAAAAGCGGCCCTCGAAAAATTCATACAAACCGATGTGTTTCAAAATTGCTTCGCAGGCACTGTGCGAGCTGGTAGAAAAAATGTATTGCGGGCAGTTGAGATTTTGCAAATGCGGCAACAATCCGTAATAAGGTTTAATCGGTCCGAGATTGTTTTCTTTGCGCTTATGATAAGCGTCAAACAAATCTTTGGGAGAAACTCCGTATTTTTGTACAAACAATTCGCCGCCGTCGCGATATGTGCGGTATGATTCGGTAACCATAGCTTTGGCGGTGGCAAAATCTATCGGCAGTTTTAAATCCTCAATAACGGCTTTGGCGGTGATGGTATCCATCAAGTCGTGAAATTCAGGTGTTTCCCGATATAAAGTATTATCCAAATCCCAAACGATAACCTTGTATTTCATTTTTTCCTCTATATTTATAAACCTCAACGAAGATAGCACAAATTTTTTAAACGTCAAGTTTTTAATGGCTCGGCTACGGAAGCTGTTTGCCGATAAAAAAGCGGGGAAAAGGGAAAATGAAAAAAATTTTGATTTTGAGTTTGTGGTGCTCCGTTTCGGTTTTCTCCAAAACGGAAATTTATTTTGTGCCGATTGAAACGGCGCTCGGAGATTGGCTTAACGAAATCAGTTTTCCGCCGCTGTATTTGCGGTTGGAAGAAATCAAAGATTAAAGTTTGGCCTCAACCAGCGGAATAATAACGGCAATAACCTCATCGATATTCAGCTCCGAAGTATCGATGATAACGGCATCTTCGGCCGGTTTAAGCGGAGCGCTGGAGCGGTTGCTGTCACGCTGGTCGCGGCTTACCATATCTTGCAAAACTTTGTCATAAGAGGTTGACATACCTTTTTGCAAAAATTCCTTATAGCGGCGCATGGCACGCACTTCGGCCGAGGCGGTTACAAAAAGCTTTAAATCGGCGTGCGGGCAAACCACCGTGCCGGTATCGCGGCCGTCATAAACCACGCCGTTAGCCTTGCTGCCGTCGGCAAACACCGGGTTGAGGGCAAAATCCTGCTGCATTTTCAAGAGAGCGCTGCGCACGTCGGGATAAGCCGAAACGATGGAAGCGGCTTGACCGCCAATATCCGAACGAAAATCGGGATGCAGCGATAATTCCATCATCTGCGGAAAAGTCAGTTTGCGGGCAATTTCGGCGGCGGCTTCCTTATTTTGTAAATCGGTGCCGGTCAATACCATTTGCAGACCGACGGCACGATATACCATTCCGGTATCAAAATAGGCTAATTTGTATTTTTGCGACAAATAAGAAGATATTGTGCCTTTTCCGGCAGCGGCCGGTCCGTCGATGGTAATTATCATATTTGCAACCTCATTAATTTTTGAATTTATATTTCTTTAACATATATTATGCTATAATGGCAACCGAAAATGTACTTATGCAATATTTTTTATTGCCACGGAGGATAGTAAAAAATGAAATTTTTAATTGCGGATGACCATGAGTTGTTTTTGCAGGGACTTGAATTTATCCTGCATAAAGAATATCCGCAAACGGAAATCGTGACCGCCAAAAGCTATACCGATATTTTTGCAATATTGGAAAAACAGCAGGATTTTAATCTGATTTTGACCGATTTGGCCATGCCGGGCAGCGATTGGCTTGAGGCCATCGGCAAGATTCATCAGATGTGTCCGGATATTCCGGTAATTATTATTTCGGCGGTTTTTGAACGGGAAATTTTGCAAAAAACCTATAATCTTGGGGTTTCCGGCTATGTATCCAAGGCCTTCCCGAAAAATTTGATTATCGGTGCCATAAATTTGGTGCTGGCGGGCGGTATGTACATCCCGCCGGAAATTTTGCAGATGAGCCTGAAGTCATCTTCGGAATCGGTGCGGCAAATAGCCGAAGATTTGAGCAAACCGGCGGAAAAAAATGCGGATTCCTACAATATTACCCCGCGGCAGAAAGAGGTGCTGGAATGTATGGCGGAAGGCTTGTCCAACAAACAAATAGCGTATAATTTGGGCTTAAGCGAGGGAACCGTCAAAATTCATATTACGCAGCTGATGCGCACGCTGGAAGTAACCAACCGTACCGCGGCGGTGCGCAAGGCGGATAAATGCGGCTTGCTGAAGAAGGAATAAAAAGAGAGGCAGATATGGCAAAAATAAACGAATTACCGCCTTATATGCGGATATTGTCAAATAAAATCTATTCCAACAGAATATTGTCGGGAATTTTTGATGATTCGCGTATTACCGCACTGCGCAGTTGCTGGTCTTCCAAAAAAATTATCAAAGATTTGCTGCACGACATTACCAAAAATGCCCATGTTTTGCAAATCGGCCTGAGCTTCGGTACGGAAATCGAGCAGGTATATAATAAGGTAAAAAAACAGGGCAAACTCGATATTTTTGATGTTTCGGAAGCGCAAATCGAGCAGGCAAAGGTGCGCTATAAAGATACCGACATCACGATTATGAACTATAATGCGGTGTTGCCGTGGGATGAAAAATATGATGTGGTGATTTGCTATAATCTGTTGCACGAATTGCCACTCAAAACCCGGCAACAGGTGATGGATAATGCCTTAAACAGCTTAACCAACGGCGGCAAGGCGATTTTTGTGGATTATGCCGAGCCGGAGTTGTGGCATCCGCTGAAATGGCCGCTGTTTTTATATAACAGATTATATCATCCGTTTGCCGAGAGCTTGTGGGAAAAACCTTTGGAAAGCTTTTGCACGCTGAAGGATGAATATCGCTGGCATCATACGTATTATTGCGGCAAACTCTATCAGAAAACGGTGGCGGTGCGCAAAATTTTAAGCAGCGATGATGTGGTAAAACTTACCAAATTGTTCCACTCCAAATAAGCGAATCGAAAAAATACAAAAGAGTTTTTAATCGGTATTCTTTTCTGTTGCAAAAAAGAATCATGCGGTTTATAGTCATAGCAATTTTGTAACTTTATTTATGGAAAGAGAAAAATGGCAAACGAAACAAATATTCACAGAGAATCCCGATTGGCAAAGTTAAGAACCCTGCAGGAAATGGGTTATAATCCGTATCCTTATCGCTTTGTGCCGACCGCTTATGCGGCCGAGTTGCACGAAAAATATAAAGATTTGGAAGCCGGAATCGATACCGAAGACCGCGTAACCGTTGCCGGACGCGCAATGGCGGTGCGTAACAGCGGTATGTTTGTGGATATTAAAGATAAAAGCGGAAAAATTCAGGCGTTCTGCTACAAAAAAATTCTGCCGGAAGAAGATATGGAACGGCTTAAATGCGTTGATGTCGGCGATATTGTCGGAGTCAGCGGTTTTGTGCGCCGTACTCCGCGCGGCGAATTGACCATTGCCGCCGAAAAGTTCGATATTATTGCCAAGTCGTTGCAGACTCTGCCGGAAAAATTCCACGGTCTGACCGACGTGGACGCGCGTTATCGTCAGCGCTACGTCGATTTTATTATGAACGACGACAGCAAAGAAATTTTCAAAAAGCGTTGCAAAATCGCGTCGGCGGTACGCCGCTTTTTTGAGAGTCACGACTTTTTGGAAGTGGAAACGCCGATGTTGCACCCGATTATGGGCGGTGCCAACGCTAAGCCGTTTATCACGCACCATAACGCGCTCGATATGGACTTATATTTGCGTATTGCACCGGAGCTTTATTTGAAAAAGCTGGTGGTCGGCGGTTTTGATCGCGTGTTTGAAATCGGGCGTAACTTCCGCAACGAAGGTATCGATAAGTGCCATAATCCGGAATTTACGGGCCTCGAAGCCTATATGGCTTATGCCGATTACAATGATATGGCTAACCTGATTGAGGAGCTGATACGCTTTGTGGCAACCGATGTTTTGGGAACGACCACGTTGACTTTGGGAGAAAAAGAAATTGATTTATCAAAGCCGTTCCGCCGCATTTCGATTGTGGATTTGATTAAGGAAAAGACCGGAATCGACTTGCTTGAAGCGCAGACTTTGGAAGAAGCGCAAGCTATGGCCAAAACGGTGGGAGTCGATGCCGGTGCCTGCAGTTGTTGGGGCAAGGTAGTGCAAGAAGTGTTTGATGAAAAAGTAGAGGCTTCGCTGGTTGAGCCGACGTTTGTGATGGATATGCCGCGCGATATTTCGCCGCTGGCCAAAACGCATCGCAGCAATCCGCGGTTGGTGGAACACTTTGATTTTTATCTCGGCACTATGGAACTCGGTTGCGCCTATTCCGAACTTTCCAATCCGCTGGAGCAGCGTGAGCGTTTTGAAGCGGAAGTTGCGGCGCGCGAAAAAGGCGATGACGAAGCGCAAATGCTCGACGAAGACTTTATCTGCGCTTTGGAAAACGGTTTTCCGCCGTCCGGAGGTATGGGTGTAGGTATCGACCGCCTGTCTATTTTGCTGACCGGTGCCGAGACCATTCGTGATGTGATTGCCTTCCCGACATTGCGCAAAAAAGATTAAGCGGAGACCGATTATGAAAAAAAGCCTCGTCGTTATAGGAATTTTGATTTTGGTGGTTTTATGCGAAATCGCCGCTTTGTGGTATAAGTCAAAGAATCCGGAACCGACGGAGTTTGCATTGGCCGAGCGGGAATATAATTTGCCGGCGGAAAATAGTGTGGCGGAAGCCAATGCGGCGGAAAGCGGCAAAATTGCGCCGCTGGTTTTTGAAACCGATTTTGTGGAAAAAACCGACGTTATGCTGCAAGAACTTGAGGACGAGGCCGATGGCGGTTTTGCCGTTCATTTAACCCATGTCTTCAACCGGATGGCACAGGCCGAACAGGCTGAGGAAACGGCAAGGCTCGAAAAAAAGAAAAAGCTGGATGAATTCAGACAGACGATGGCTGCGGAGCCGGTGGCGGTTCGCGGTACTTATGTCGGCGATAATGTATGCGAGGTAGACGGGGTGCGCGGAATTTGCGCCAACGGCGTATATAAGTTGGGAAAACATTGTATTGCCTGCTATGAAGGTATTTGCGCCGGTACAACCTGCGCCGAAGAAGTTGCAAAGGCGGAAATGGAGGAAGCGGTCGTAATTTATTCGGAAGATACGGCGGAAAATTCTGCCGAAGATGCTTTGCAATCGGTTGCGGAAGTTGCGGCAGAAGCTAAAGATGAGAGCTTTATCAACGAGGTTTTGGGCGAAAATATTGAGTTGCCGGCGGCCGAAACAACGACTCCGGCCGAGGAAGTAAAGGCGGTTGAAATGCCGACTCCGGCTGAGGAAGTAAAACCGAAGGAAGAAATTAAGCCGGTAGAAGATGTGAAACCGGTCGAAACGGTTAAGCCGGAAGAAAAGATTGCGACGGAGAAAAAGTCGGAGCCGGCCGTATCGCCGCAAAACGGCGAAGTTCTGATTGCCGTAGTGATAGACGACATCGGTTTGAGCGTGCCGTTTACCAACCAGATGGCAACCATCGGACAGCCGGTAACCGTGTCGTTTTTGCCGTACGGAGCCTCCAACAAAGAGCAAGTTAACAAGCTGAGGAACGCCGGTCTGGAGGTTATGTTGCATGCGCCGATGATGCCGCGAGTGCCGGCGGATTTGGCTCCGGTAACCTTGTCGCCGAAAATGAGCAAGGCGGAAATTCAGGAAAAATTCAAGAAGATGCTGGAGCGTTTTGAGGGTACCGGTATGCACGGCGTCAATAATCACATGGGCAGCGCCTTTACGGAAGATAAGGCGGCGATGGCGGCGGTTATGGAGGTTTTGCAGGAGCGCGGGATGTACTTTTTGGATTCTAAAACCACGTCGCGCTCGGTCGGTCGTGCCGTCAGTAAGGAATACGGTGTGCCGTATGTGGCGCGGGATATATTTTTGGATAACGAACGGCGCTATGACTATATCATGGGGCAGTTTAAGGCTACCGAAAGAGCGGCCAGAAGCAAAGGGTATGCGATTGCCATCGGGCACCCGTATCAGCAGACTTTGCAGGCGTTGAAGGATTGGTTGAAAGATGTCGAAAAGCGCGGGATAAAGATTGTTCCGCTGTCGGATTTGGTGGCAAAAACCAATTAACTAACAAAAAATGTTATTTTTAAATAAAAAAGTTCTTGACGTTTGCAAAAAATATCGGTATATATGCGAGTGTTCACGAAATGTGGTCCCATCGTCTAATGGTTAGGACATCACCCTTTCACGGTGGCAATATGGGTTCGAGTCCCGTTGGGATCACCAATACAAAAACGCTCCCCTTGCGGGAGCTTTTTTTATTGGTGACCGTAGGCTCGAAGCCATATTGCCATGGCAATGTGGGCTGGAGGAAAACAAACAACCTCAAAATGTTGTTTGTTGACGACGGGCGAAGGTTGC